>JBQTJV010000417.1:0-8919 GCA_052386775.1 Betaproteobacteria bacterium | reverse complement strand
GGCAATGGAAAGGCTGATGACATATGGACTCTTACGTGGCATTTGTGCGCCTCCTCCCAGCGGCGAGCCAAGTGCCTGACAAGCGCCATATTATACGTCATCGTATTTATGGAATCGAGTACTTAGGGAAGCTCTGAAAAAGTCCGTTCGTGTTGAGCCGAGCCTGTCCTGAGCGACAGTCGAAAAAACATGAACGGCCCGAGCCGCAATAAACCAATGACTTGGCGTTGCCCTTCGATAAACTCAGGGCGAACGGCCGTCTTAAATCAGAGCTTCCTTAGAGTGACCACCGGCTCTCATCCTTGCTGCCGCGCCGTCTTGAACAGCTTGGGATCGAGCTGATGCCGCTGCAGCAGCTTGTAGAATTCGGTGCGGTTGCGTTTCGCAAGACGCGCTGCCTGCGTCACATTGCCCTCGGTGATCTTGAGCAGTTGCGCGAGGTAATCGCGCTCGAATTTCCGGCGCGCTTCCTCGAACGACGCGAACTCGCGCTGCTGGTTATGAATCGCCTGCTGCACCCGCGTCGGGGGAACAAGCGGCGTGGTCGCGAGTGCCACCGACTGCTCCACGACGTTGTAGAGCTGGCGGACGTTTCCCGGCCACGCCGCGCCGACCAGCAGTTCCAGCGCTTCCGGCGCGAAGCCGTTCACCCGCTTCTTGTACTTCTCGGCGAGCGTCGCCAGAAAATAATTGGCGAGCAGCGGGATGTCCTCGCGCCGCTCCGCCAGCGGCGGCAGCGTCAGGCTGACGACGTTCAGGCGGTAGAACAGGTCCTCGCGGAAATTGCCGGCCAGCATTTCCGCTTCGATGTTGCGGTGGGTCGCGGAGATCACGCGCACGTCGATGTCATAGGTGGCCGTGGAGCCGACCGGGCGCACGTGCCGCTCCTGCAGGGCGCGCAGCAATTTCACCTGGAGCGTGAGCGGCATGTCGCCGATTTCATCGAGGAACAAGGTGCCTTTGTCAGCCGTCTGGAACAGTCCCTTGTGGTCGCGCGTGGCACCGGTGAACGAGCCTTTGACGTGGCCGAACAATTCGGACTCGAGCAGTTGCTCCGGTATGGCCCCGCAGTTGATGGCGACGAAAGGCCGGTCGCGGCGCGGGCTCGCGTTGTGGATGGCGCGCGCGAGCAGCTCCTTGCCGGTTCCGGATTCACCGTAGATCAGCACGCTTGCATCGCTGTCGGCCACCAGCCGCGCCTTGACCAGCATGTCCTCCATCACCGGATTGCGCGTGATGATTTCCCGGCGCCACGCCTGGTCGTCTGACCCTCTATCGGCAGTTTCCCGTCCGCCGGTGAGCGCGAGCGCGCGTTCCACCTCCGCCAGCAGCTCCTTTGCGTCGAACGGCTTGGTGAGATAGCCGAATACCCCGCGCTTGACCGCCGTCACCGCGTCCGGGATCGTGCCGTGCGCCGTGAGGATGATCACCGGCAAGGAGGGATTTTCAGAGTGGATCGCCTCGAACAGTGCGATGCCATCCATGCCGCCCAGTCTCAGATCGGTGACCACCACTCGCGGCCGGGCCACCGTGAGCTGCGCCAGCGCGTGCTCCGCGCTATCCGCCGTGGAAACGCCGTATCCGGCCGCGGACAGGCGTATCTGCATGAGTCGCAGCAGGTCGGGGTCGTCGTCGACCACCAGGATATTGCCGCGCACCGGGTGCGTCATTTCAGTCATCGTTTCCTCGGGGGTATCGGCTGCTCTCTGTTCATCAGGCTGCGTTCGAGCGACATCAGAGCATCCAGTTTCTGCTGCAGGCCCTGCACGTTCTGCTGCAGGCTGTGCATTCCGCTTTCAAGGCGCCGGCGTTCGTGCACGTGCGCGCTCACCAGCAAGGCAAGCCCGTGCAGCGTCGAGGAAGGACTTTTCACCAGCGGATCGAGCAGCTCGAAAGCGCGCTGGTCGTCGTTGAGCGGCGTGTTGGGTACCGAAAGCAGCAGGGCGTAGCGCGCGCGGTCGAAGTCCGAGCGCGAGCGGTTGAATGCAGCGCGCGCATTGTCAGCCACGCGGGCGAAATCGCCCGGAGGAAGTTTGCGGATATGTTCGAAATAGCTGAGCAGCCGCTCCACGTCGTCGCTGCGCGCGCGGGACGGCTCCGGTGTCTGCGGCTCGAGCCGCGCAACGGCGCCCGGCGTTTCGGCGGCGGACTTGGGCGCTTCGGGATCGGCGGGCGCCAGCGTGCAGCCAAACACGAGCAGCGTCAGCGCGGCGAGAATTACGCGCCCGGTCATGCCGCCGCCTCCATCCGCGCCAGGGGAAGACGCACTCTCAGCAAAGCGCCCGGGCGGTCGCCGCGATCCACGACTTCCACGCTTCCCCCGTGCGCCTGGGTGTATTCCTTCACCACCGACAGGCCGATCCCGGTCCCCTTGACGAGCGCGTGGACCGCCTGCGTCCCCTGGTAGAACGGGTCGAAGATGTGCGCGCGGTCGGCGTGCGGAATGCCGGGACCTTGGTCCGCCACGTCGATTTCCAGGTAGGCTCCGTTGACGCGAGCCGCAACGGAGATGGTGCCGCCGGGCGGAGAGAACTTGATGGCGTTCGACATGAGGTTGTCGAGGATGATGCGCAGCTTCTCGAAGTCCGCGGCGAGCGTCACATTGTCGGTGGTCATGTCGAGGTTGAGTTCCTTGGCGCGCAGCGCGAGCGAGAGATCGTCCGCCACCCGGTCGATCACGCGTCGGATCTGCACCGGGTTGACCTCGAGCGTAACCTTGTGGAACTGGCTTGCGCTGTAGCTCAGAAGATCCTCGATCAGCCGCTGCAGCTCGATGCTGTTGTGGCGCAGGATGTCCGCGATTTCGCGCTGGCGCGGCATCAGCTTGCCGACCACCTCGTCGGACAGCAGCTCCGCGCCCTCGCGCACTGCGGTGAGCGGCGTCTTCAGCTCGTGGGAAACGTGACGCAGGAAGCGGTTTTTCTGCTGTTCGAGGTCGAGCAGCCGGCGCCGCATCCAGTCCAGGCGCTCGCCCAGATATTGCAAGTCTTCGGGTCCACCGACAGTGACCGGTATGGCGAGTTCGCCGCTGCCCATGCGACGGATGGCGAGGTCGATCTGGCGGATCGGCCGCGTGATGACGACCGTGAAGCCGATCACGAGGAACACCACCACCGGGATCAGCGCCAGCAACTGCCAGAAAATGATGCGCTGCGCCCGGGCGGCGGTGGCCAGCATGGCCTCGACCTCCCGATCGATCAGCTCGTTGCTGCGGGCGGTGATGGTCTGGGCTTGCTCGGTGAGCCTGACGAAACCGCTCACCGCCTGCTGCAGCTCGGGCGTGGCGGCGGCGGGATCGGACAGCACGCGGTAAATCGTCTGTTCACCGGTCATGATTTCGCCCAAGGCGTTGATCTGCTCGCTGTCGAACGGCAGCGCCGAGAACTCGCGCGCCGTCGCCAGCAGGCCCTTGCGGTTCGACTCGTATGTCTCCAGCACCCTGCGGTCGTCCAGTATCACCATCTGTCGTGCGCTGCGCTCCATCGCGATGAGCAGCTCGGCCAGCCGGCGGCCGGTCTGGGTGGCGAGCACGGCGCGATACACCGCCTGCTGGCTGCGGTTGGCGATCTGGTCGACCGTTACGGCGCTGCCAATGAGGGCGAAAATAAGCGGCAGTGCAATCAGCGTAAAGCCGACCGACAGCAGCCTGGGAAACGAGCGCGGATACAGGAACCGCAACATGTCAGGCTACGGTTCGCAGCGACCCGCGGGGCCGCGTCCTTCGTCTGCAGGGTGAGCCGGTCCAGCAGGATCCGGGTGTAGCCGTATCCCGCGACAACCGCTTGTCCTCGCTCCGCAACGCCATACTAACAACGGTTTTTATTCCGGGTGCTCGCTACCCCGTAGGGGAAGATGGGCAGAATGGACCACGCCGCCCACGGCTGGGATGCTCGATCTTCGAACGTCTGATTATAGTAGCGAACCGCTTGGGACCGGCAAGCACGGCCCCGGCCCGTCCGGGCCGGGTCGCAGCCGCTAACCCGCGGCGATCTTGCGGTTTTTGTCTTCCAGGCTCTTGATCAGTCCGTCGATGCCACCGCGGGCCACCTCCGAACTGAACGTGCTGCGATAGTTGGTCACCAGGCTCAGATTCTCGACCACCACGTCATAGACCTTCCACCCCGAACCGGCGCGGCGCATGCTGTAGTCGATCGGGATCGCCGGCCGGCCCGGCTCCTTCACCACGGTACGCACGACGATTTCCTTGGCATCGGGTGGAACCCGCACCGGTTTCACGTCGACGGTCTGATCGCTCTTGGCCGCCTGCGTGAGCGCCGCGGTATAGGTGTTGACGAGCAGCGTGCGAAACGCACCTTCCAGCGCTTTTTTCTGCGTGTCGTTGGCGTCGCGCCAGGCTCTTCCGACCGCCAGCCGCGTCATCTCGGTGAAATCGAAGTGCGGCAACACCTTCTGCTCTGCGAGCTCGAGAAGCTTGCGCTTGTCCTTGGTGTCCCTGAGCACCGACATCACGTCGTTCACGGTGCTCTTCACCAGCGCGTCGGGAGCGGTTTCCTGCGCGTGAACGGCAACGGCACCGAACACCCACAGCAACGCCAACGTGCGTATCAGAACCTTCATCACAGAACCCCTTTGCGTGACAACGTGATCAGAACGGAAGCCTAACAGGGTTAGAACGGCATTATGGTGCCGGGTTCCGCAGCGCGACCCCCATCGCACCCGGCCGGATTTAGAGTTTCCATCTCCGGATCAAGAGCTTACCGTGCGATCGGAAAAGCCTGCTACGCGCCGTGCGGACTATCGGAGAGCGGGTATTTTGAGTTCGCCTGCGAGGATGTCGAGTGCGGCACGCAGCGGTGCCGGGATCGGGATACCGTGCGCGCGGCGGTCGGCGCGCGCGGCGTGACTGCTGGCGCCGGGAATACGAATGCCCTCGACACCGGGCAACGTTCGCGAATGGCGAAGATCCCGCACCAGCGCATCGACCGCCTGCTTGAACTCGGCGACCGGCTGAAAGGCGGCGACGTCGATCGCCACGATGGCGTGGCCGGTGTTGGTGGGCGTCGTGTCGTCCGCGTTGAAATCGACGACGTCCTTGCCCATCGCCGCGCCATTGAGCGTGCCGGCCAGCAGGCCGATCATGAGTGCAAGCCCGTATCCCTTGTAACCCCCGATCGGCAGCAGAAACCCTTCGTTCGCACGGCGCGGATCGAGCAATGGCTTGCCCTCCCGGTCGATCATCCAGCCCTCGGGCATCATCTCGCCACGCTGCGCCTTGGTTTTCACCTTGCCGTAGGCGGCGACGGTGGTCGCCATGTCGAGCACGACCGGCGCCTCCTTACCCGCCGGAACGGCGACGGCGATCGGATTGGTCGAGAGCAGCATATCGATGCCGCCCCACGGCGGAAGATGGTTGGCATTGCCCACGGCGAGATAGAGTCCGATCATGTCGTGCTCGAGCGGCATGCTCGCGTAAAGCGAGGCCGGCCCGGCGTGGTTGCTCCATTTCACGCCAACCCACGCAGTACCCGCGGTCCGCGCCTTGTCGATCGCCGTCTGCGTCGCGTAGCGCATGACGAGATGGCCCATCCCGTTGTCGCCGTCGACCAGCGCCATGCCTGCCGCCTCGCGCACGAGGCGGATATTCGGCTTGACATTGACCGCGCCCCCCTTGATGCGGCGAATGTACTGCGGCAGCCGGAACACGCCGTGACCTTCCGAACCTTGCACGTCCGCGCGCACCATCAGCTCGGCGATCGTCCGCGCTTCAGCAGGCGCGATGCCGACGGCTTCGAACGCCTGCGCGATGAACCGCTCGAGCTGCGATATCGAAACACGCCCCGGCGCCGTCACCCGTTTTTCACCCATCAGAAACCGCTCTCTTCCATTTCGACCAGCGCGCCCAGGAAATCCTTCGGGTGCACGAACGCGATGCCTGCCCCGTGTACGTTCTTTTGCGGCGAGCCGTCTCCCAGGACCCGGACACCTTCTTCCTGCAGGGCGGCGCTCGCCGCCTCGACGTCATCCACGCTAAGGCAGAAATGATGGATGCCGCCGGCGGGATTGCGCTCCAGGAACTTCGCTACCGGAGAATCCGGACGGGCGGGCTCCATCAGCTCGATCTTCGCGTTCCCCAGGTCGACGTAGGCTAGGCGTACGCCTTGCTGCTCGTTCACCTTGATCTCGCCCAGGTGCAGGCCATACGTCTCCTTCAGCTTCTTGGCCGCCTTGGCGAGATCGGGTACGACGATGGAGACGTGACTCAGTCCGGTAAACATGGCAAACGCTCGCTAGATGATTTTTTCGGCACGCAACGCGGCAATACGTTCATCCGACAGGCCCAGCTCTTCGCGCAGCACCTGCTCGGTGTGCTGGCCCAGGCCCGGCGGCGGCCGGCGCACCGAGGCGGGCGTGCTGCTGAAGCGAAACGGGATGCCCAGCATTTTCAGCTCACCGGCAGTCGGATGCTTCACGGTGCGCACCATGTCCCGCGCCGCGGTGTGCGCGGCCTCCAGCGCCTGCGCGACACTGTTGATGCGCCCGCAAGGAATGCCTGCCGCAGTGAGCTTGGCGAGCCACGCTTCCGCGCCATCGCGGGCCAGGACTTCGGTGATCAAGGCATCGAGCGCCTCGCGCTGAGTGACGCGATCGGGATTCTTCGCGTATCTCGGATCCCGCGCCCAGGCCGGATTGCCGAGCGCGGCTGCGAATCTGGCGAACTGCGCGTCGTTCCCGACTGCGACGGCGATCATGTCGTCGCGCGTCGGATAGGCGGTATAGGGCACGATGTTGGGATGACCGTTTCCGAATCGGCGTGCATCTTTTCCGGATACCAGGTAGTTGGAGGCCACGTTGGCGAGCATGGCGAGGCTCGATTCGAAGAGCGAGACCTCGACGTGCTGGCCGCGACCGGTGCGATGCCGCGCATTGAGCGCCGCGAGGATCGCGTTGCACGCCAGCATGCCGGTGACGATATCGACGATGGCGACGCCGTACTTCATCGGCGTGCCGTCCGGCTCGCCGCAGATGCTCATGAGCCCCGATTCCGCCTGCAGGATGAAGTCGTAGCCCGGCAGCGCCGCCTTGGGTCCGGCGGAACCATACCCGGTGATCGAGCAGCGGATGACGTTCGGCGCGTGCCGTTCGAGCCAGTCCTGGCCGAAGCCCCATTTCTCCAGCGTGCCCACTTTGAAGTTCTCGACCAGGACATCGCACCTGGCGATGAGCTTCGCGAGCATCTCTTGGCCCGGCTTCAGCGCCATGTTGAGCGTGATGGAACGCTTGTTGCGATTGACGCCCAGGAAATAGGCCGACTCGCCGCCGGCAAACGGCGGCCCCCACGTCCGCGTGTCGTCGCCGCTGCCGACCGGCTCGACCTTGATGACGTCGGCGCCCATGTCGCCGAGCATCTGCGTGCACAGCGGCCCGGCGAGGATGCGCGTCAGGTCGAGAACACGTATACCGTCCAGCGCACCGTGGTTCTGTACAGCCGCCATTGCGCACTACGCCTTTCGTCGCATGGACGGCGGCGCGTTCTCGTCGCGCTCGAGGCCGCGCAGGTAGCCCGCCAGTTCCTTCTTGTCGCGCAGCCGGAACTGCTGGAAATCAGGCGCGCGGCCGGCAAGGAATGCATCCATGCCTTCCTTCGCCTCGTCCGACCCCCAGACGTGAGCGAGCAGCTCCATGCCGTGCTGCCAGGACGAATACAGATTGTCGGACTCGAAGTTGAGCGAACGCTTGGTCATGCGCAGGGTGAGCGCGCTGTGGCCTTTCATGGTTTCGCACCACTTCAGCGTCTCCTTGAGCAGATCTTTCTGCGGCACGCATTTGTTGATGAGCCCGATCTCGACGGCCTCTTTGGCGGTGAAGCGGCGCGCGCAGAAGATCATCTCGCGCGCGAGCCGCTCGCCGATGATGCGCGGCAGATACTGGGTCGCCCCGACCGTGGGACACGCGCCGACCTTCGCGCCGGTCTGGCCGAGCACCGCGTTCTCGGAGGCGATGACGAGGTCGCACCACAGCGCCAGCTCGTGGCCGCCGCCCATGCACCAGCCGTTCACCATCGCGATCACCGGGATCGGCAAGCCGCGGATGGTCATCGCGAGTCCCAGCATGCGGTCGTTCCACATGTAGGCATTGGCGAAATTCAGCCGCTTCATCGCATAGAAATCGCCGCCCGCCGAAAAGGCCTTGTCTCCTGCGCCGGTGACCACGGCGCACACGATGGAGGGATCTTCGCGCGTGGACTTGAGCGCATCGATCATCTCGTCGAGGGAGTGCTCGCGGAAGGCGTTCAGCACGCGCGGAAGGTTGATGGTGACCCACGCCACCTGGTCCTTCACTTCGTAGAGTATGTCGCGATACTTGCGGACGGCGTCGTTGTTTTTTCTGGCGGGCATGATGCTCCTTGCGGGGTTCGGTAACGGTGGAAAGCATCGAAGTTTACCAGAGCGAACACGCCCTATCGGGAGCCGTCAATTGACAACCCGCGGACCGGCCACTATCTTGCGGGGAGAAGATCGCCGGTCGCCGCACGCGGCAGCGTCGGGCCGCCACCCAGGAGGACAATCATGCGCATGGTTCTACGCTCGGCCGCTTTGCTCGTCCTGTGGCCGCTTGCGGCCGCGGTTTACGCACAGGCTTATCCGGCGAAAGCCATTCGCTTCATCGTGCCGTTTCCCCCGGGCGGACCGACGGACACGCATTCGCGATGGGCGGCGCAGCACCTGAACGCCGCGTTCGGACAGCCGGTGGTCGTCGACAACCGCGCGGGTGCAGGCGGCATCATCGGCACCGAAGCGGTGGCCAAGGCGGCGCCGGACGGCTACACGCTGCTGGGCGGCAATCCGGGCCCGCTCACCATCGCGCCCAGCCTGCGCAAGCAGCTCGGCTACGACCCGATCAGGGACTTCGCGCCCATCACGCTCATCGCGCGCAGTGCTAGCTGCATGTGCGTGCATC
>JBQTJV010000416.1:0-3487 GCA_052386775.1 Betaproteobacteria bacterium | reverse complement strand
CCTCGGCGTTTCGATGAAGGCCACGGCCTGGCCGGTGCTCGCGGTGTGCGCTTCAATTCTGCTCGCCTATGAGCTCGCTGGCCTGTACGGCATCGCTATCGCTGCCACCTCGATGCTGTCGATGGCGGGAATCATCGTCGCCTTGGACGCCTACGGGCCGATCACCGACAACGCCGGCGGCATCGCCGAGATGGCGGACCTGCCCGACGCGGTGCGCAAAATCACCGACCCGCTGGACGCGGTGGGCAACACCACCAAGGCGGTGACCAAGGGCTACGCCATCGGCTCGGCGGGCCTCGCCGCGCTGGTGCTGTTTGCCGACTACACGCACGCGCTGGAAGCGGCTGGCAAGTCGATTTCCTTCGACCTGTCCAACCACATGGTGGTGATCGGCCTGCTGATCGGCGGCATGGTGCCCTACCTCTTTGGCGCCATGGCGATGGAGGCGGTGGGCCGGGCGGCGGGCTCGGTGGTGCTCGAGGTGCGGCGCCAGTTCAAGGAGATCCCCGGAATCATGGAGGGCAAGGCCAAGCCCGAGTACGGCACCGCGGTCGACCTGCTGACCAAGGCGGCGATCCGGGAAATGATGATCCCGTCGCTGCTGCCGGTGCTGGTGCCGATCCTGGTCGGCGTGATCCTCGGGCCGCAGGCGCTGGGCGGCGTGCTGATGGGCACCATCGTCACGGGCCTGTTCGTCGCGCTTTCGATGTGCACGGGCGGCGGCGCCTGGGACAACGCCAAGAAATACATCGAGGATGGTCACCATGGCGGCAAGGGATCCGAGGCGCACAAGGCCGCGGTGACCGGCGACACCGTGGGCGATCCGTACAAGGACACCGCCGGCCCGGCGATCAACCCGCTCATCAAGATCATCAACATCGTCGCGCTGCTGGTCGTGCCGCTGATATAGGCCCGCAGCGATAGCACGGGAAGGGCGGCCGCCGCCTACCTTCCTACGACGCCTGGGACATCACCGGAAGTATTCATTACGATTAAAGCCAGTGAATGCTGACGTCTCCTTCAATTTGCCTGAATTCCTTGTCTCCGGTGACAAGATCGGCTTTGCGATCCTTCGCAAGTGCTGCCGCAAAGCAGTCGGCGTAAGACATCCGATGGCGCGCCTTGAAACCCGCAGCGATCCTGGTTAGCGGCCAAGTGGAATCGGTCAATTCGACTCCGAGACGGGTCAGATCTGCCACCGCCTTGTCTGCATCTGTTTCGGAAATTTCCCGAGCGAGGATGTACCAGACCTCGCCAGCATTTACGCTGGCCATATACATGGGGACGCGATTCTCATGAGCGCCAGCAATCAGATTGGCGACTTCCTGGCTAGACGCTTCGTCGCCTAGATAAGCGAGTAGTGCCCAGGAGTCGAAAACCAGGGCCTTGGGTTTTCTTGCCATCAACGATCCCGCTCGCGTTTCTTCTCCATCGCCAGCGCGGCCAGTAAGCTCTTGCCCTTGTACTTTCCGCGCAGATTCTGGATGTAGTCGCGCGTCACGGGCGTCAGGATGATTCGATGCATTTGCTCATCGATGTCCACCTGTACGCGCGTTCCTTCCTTAATTCCGAACTTCCGCCGAATTTTCGAGGGGATAACAATCTGCCCCTTTACTGTCATATAGGTATCCACGAATTTCCTCCAAGCGCATAAAGTACTACTTTATTACTAATGTAAGCCAAAATGCAATATGGCTTACAAAGATAAGAAAGTTACGAACAGGGTCCCTTCTGCTTGCTCAGCGGTAAGCTGCGTAGATGGACGACCCGGCGCCGCAGCGCAAGCTCGATCCCGTCGCCGTCGCGGTGCTCGGCGTCGCCGCGCTGCTGGCGGTCGGCATGGTCCTCTACCTCGTGCTCTCGATCCGCTCCGAGCCCGCGGCACCCGTGGGAAAGGGCTGGATCGCGGAACTGCGCGAAAAGCTCCAGCCGAAGGCGAAACCCGCGCCGGCGCCCAAATCGGCCCCGCAGTCCGTCCCGCCCGGGCTTGCAGCCGGCCATACCTGGCGCTATGACGTGGTCGTCAAACCCGCCCAGTGGCGCGACATCGCGCTCGTTTACCGGACGCGCAAGGAAAGCAACGGCACCGGCGTGCTCACCGATTTCACGCATGCCGAAGGCAAGATGAATTTCCATCTGGGCGTCTTCGCCGCCGGGCACCCGTCGCACGCCAACACCCGCTTTCCCGGGTTCTTCATGTACGCGAGCTACTTTCCCGCCGCCCTGCGGCAGGGACAGCGGTTCAGCTGGAGCTGGGCCTGGCAGCCGGCGCGCGAGGGACGCATCAAGCGCTACGAGGCGCAGGTGCTGCGCTGGGAGAAGGTGCAGGTGCCGGCGGGCACGTTCGAGGCTGCGCTGATCGTGGCCGAGCTTGCCTACGTCGAGGGGGGCAAGGTGCGGGCCAGGGCACAGGAGTCGCTCTGGTATGCGCCCGCGGTCTCGCAGGTCGTCAGGATCGTGCGCGAAGGCCGCACGCCGGACGAGGGCTCGAGCCGCATCGTCGCCGAACTCGCCGAGTACCGTTAAGGCCGAGTGCGCCTCGCGTTCGTCATCGTTGTTGCGGCGCTTTCCTGCAACGCCGTCGCGGCACCGGCCAGCCGGACCATGGTCGCGGCGGCGCATCCGCTCGCGGTCGACGCCGGTCTCGAGATCCTGCGCGCCGGCGGCGGCGCGGCGGACGCCGCGGTGGCGGTGCAGATTGTGCTAGGGCGGGTCGAGCCGCAGTCCTCGGGGGTCGGCGGCGGCGGCTTCCAGCTGCATTGGTCGCAGGCGGCAAAGCGCCTGCGCAGCTACGACGGCCGCGAAACCGCGCCCGCCGCGGCGCGGCCCGATCTGTTTTTGAATTCGGCAAACCAGCCCCTGCAATTCATGCAGGCCGCCGCGAGCGGGCGCTCGGTCGGCGTGCCCGGGGTGCTGCGCATGCTCGAAGCTGCGCACCGGCGCCACGGCCGTCTCAACTGGGAAAAGCTGTTCGCGCCCGCGATCCGCCACGCCGAGCAGGGCTTCGCGATGTCGCCGCGCCTGCACCGCCTGCTGGAGGCGGAGGTCGCTTTGCGCGAGTCGCCGGCGGCGCGCGCGCTCTACTATGGAGCGGACGGCAAGCCGCGGCCGGTCGGCGAAATCATCCGCAATCCTGAATATGCCGCGACGCTGCACGCAGTCGCGCGCCGGCGAGCGGACGCCTTCTACCGCGGGCAGATCGCGGCGGCAATGGTGGACGCGGTGGCTTCGCACCTCAGGCCGGGCGGACTGACGATGGAAGACCTCGCGCGCTACCGGGCGATCGAGCGCGATCCGGTCTGCGTGTGGTACCGGGGTCACCGGGTCTGCAGCATGGGACCGCCCGGCGGCGGCGTCACGGTCCTGCAGATCCTCGGCCTGCTCGAGCGCAGCGCATTCCGGGACGCGGCGCCGAATTCAGCCGAGGCGGTGCACATCTTCAGCGAAGCGGCGCGCCTCGCCTACGCCGACCGCGCGCGCTACCTCG
>JBQTJV010000415.1:0-23289 GCA_052386775.1 Betaproteobacteria bacterium | reverse complement strand
CGCGTGACCCCGCCCTTGAGGTATTTGCTGTCCGGAAAGTTCTTGAGCATCACCCGCTCGGCATCGTTTCGCAGGTCCTGCATGCCCAGCGCGTCGTAGGCCTTCACCATGATCAGCAGGCCTTCTTCGTTGGCCGGCGCCTGCGGGTATGTCTTGAGCGCATACTGCACCCGGTTCGCCGCCGCCACGTAGGCCCCGCGCGTCAGATAGTAGCGGGCAACGTGCACTTCGTGAGCCGCAAGTGCGTTCACGAGGTAGTTCATGCGCTGTATGGCGTCGGGCGTATAGCGGCTTTCGGGAAAGCGCTGCACGAGGTCCTTGAAGGCGTCGAACGCGGCGCGCGCAGCCTTCGGATCGCGCTCGCTGAGGTCCTGGCCGCCGATGAACCCCATGATTCCCAGATCGTCGTTGAAGTTCGCCAGCCCCTTCAGGTAGTGCATGTAGTCGACGTTGGGATGATTCGGGTGCAGCTTGATGAAGCGGTCGGCGGCCGCAACGGCAGATTCGACTTCGTTGTCCTTGTAGTAGGCGTAGGCGATTTCCATCTGCGCCTGCTGCGCATAGCGGCCATACGGAAACCGCGCTTCCAGCTTTTCGTAGAGCTTCACGGCCCGCTCATAGTCCCGGCCGTCGAGGTTCTGCCGCGCTTCGGAGTAGAGGCGCGCCGCCGACCAGCCGCGGGTCTCGTCGACATCGCCCGGGAAAAGACCGCAGGCACCCAGCAGGCCGGCGAGCAGCAAGAGAGCCGATCTCGTTAAACTATGTCGCATATGGGTGAAATGCCTGCGGATTATAGCGTAATCGCAGAGGGCAAGCGCATCGCGGTTACCGTGCCGGACGAATGCGGGGGGCTCCGGCTCGACCAGGTGCTGGCCCGGCTGCTCCCCGAGTACTCGCGCAGCCGCCTGGCGCGCTGGGTGCGCGAGCAGCACGTGACGCTCGACGGGCGAACAGCGGTGCCGAGCGAAAAACTGCGCGGCGGCGAGCGCATCGAGATCCTTGCGGAGCCCGACCCCGAGGTCCTCGCCCACCGGGCACAGGACATTCCCCTCGAGGTCGTTTACGAGGACGAGACGCTGCTCGTCGTCAACAAGCCGCCAGGGTTAGTGGTGCATCCCGGCAGCGGCAATTGGGACGGAACGCTGCTCAATGCGTTGCTCAGGCATGCACCGCAGCTCGAGCGGCTGCCGCGCGCGGGTATCGTCCACCGGCTCGACAAGGACACGAGCGGACTGCTGGTGGTTGCAAGGACGCTCGCCGCTCAGACGGACCTGGTGCGCCAGCTTCAGGCGCGTACGGTCACACGCTCGTACCTGGCGCTCGTTCACGGCAACGTGCCGCGCGATGGCAAGGTCGATGCGCCCATCGGACGCCATCCCGCCCATCGCACGCGCATGGCGGTCGTTACACGCGGCAAGCCGGCCGTTACGCATTACGAGATCGTGGAGCGCTACGCGACCACGACGCTGCTGCGCTGTCGTCTGGAAACCGGGCGTACCCATCAGATCCGCGTGCACCTGAACTCCATCGGCTATCCGCTCGTCGGCGATCCCGTCTACGGAAAGAAACGCCCTCTGCCCGGTTCCCTGCGCTTCGAACGCCAGGCGCTGCACGCTGACAAACTGGTCCTGGTCCATCCCGCAACCCGGCGCGAGAGAACGTGGCGGGCCCCGCTTCCCGACGACTTTCGTGAACTACTCGCGGCGGTCAAAGAAGCCGATGAACGCGCCTGAGGACTGGATCGTCCCGGACTGGCCGGCGCCTCCGCAGGTCAAGGCTTTGATCACGACCCGCAGCGGCGGCGTGAGCCGCGGTCCTTACGCCAGCTTCAATCTGGGCCTGCATACCGGCGACGATCAGGAGGCCGTCAGTACCAATCGAGCGCTGCTGGCCGGGCTGTTGCCGCAGGAACCGCGGTGGCTGGCACAGCAACACGGAACCGCAGTCGCGGACGCGGACGGCATCGTGTCTGCGCCGCCGGCTGACGCGAGCATCGCCCGGCTGCCCGGCACAGTGTGCGCCATCATGGTTGCCGACTGCGTGCCGGTGCTCTTCACCGACCGCGCTGGAACCCTGGTCGCTGCCGCCCACGCAGGGTGGCGCGGGCTCGCGGGGGGCGTGCTGGAAAGGACGGTGCAGCGCATGGCGGTGCCCGCCACGCAGATCCTCACTTATCTCGGTCCCGGAATCGGGCCGCGTGCATTCGAAGTCGGGAGCGACGTATATCGCGCATTCGTCGATCGGGATCCGGACGCCGCAGGCGCTTTTGTGACCGCCAGTCGCGAAAAGTGGCGTGCCGACCTCTATGCGCTCGCGCGCCGCGCGCTGCGGCGGGTTGGCGTCACCGCGATATTTGGCGGCGATTTCTGCACCGTGTCGGATTCGCGACGGTTCTACTCTTATCGCCGGGATCGCATCACCGGCCGCATGGCGGCGCTGGTGTGGCGAGTACCCTGACGGCATACTGCCGCAGCGGCGTCACCGCGCGATCGCGTATAATTCGCGTCCTTGCTCGATGCGGACCGACGGTGTTTGCGTTCGCGCGCGCCACAAGATCCGCCCCGGCTCTCTATGACCACACTGACCTGGATACTCATCGCCACGCTGCTGGGCGGCGCCCTTTCCATCGGCGCCGCAGCCGTCGTGGCGCTCAACGCGCGGATCACGCACGTGCCCATGCTGGTGAGCTACGCGGTGGGCGCGCTGCTTGGCGCGGTATTCCTGCACATCCTTCCGGAGGCCTTCGGACTGGCGGACAGCCTGGAATCGATGGCGGCGACGATACTGCTCGGCATATTGCTGTTCTTCGTCCTGGAAAAGCTGGTTCTGTGGCGCCACTGCCACGTCGAGCAGTGTGAAGTACACGACCCGCCTCACGCGGTGCATGACCACGGCCGCAGCGGCATGATGATCATGATCGGGGACACTTTTCACAACTTCGTGGACGGTGTGCTGATCGCCGCAGCCTTTCTTGCCAACGTTGAGCTGGGCATCATCACCGCGCTGGCCATCATCGCCCACGAAGTACCGCAGGAAGTGGGGGATTTCCTGATTTTGCTTCATTCAGGCTACAGCCGCGGCCAGGCCTTCGCCTTCAATGCGCTGTCGAGCACGGCCATGGTAGTCGGTGGCACGCTCGCCTACTTCACGCTGCAGACGCTGCAGGGATGGATCGCTCCCCTGCTCGGCCTCGCCGCGGCCAGCATGTTGTACGTCTCCGTCGCCGATCTCATTCCCGGATTGCATAAGCGTCCCGAGATCCATGCCACGGTGCAGCAGGTCGCCCTCATCGTGCTCGGCGTGGCGACGATCTGGCTGGTCGGGGAGCTTGCCCACAGTCAGGCGTAATGAATCTCGACTCGAAAGCGATCGAGGCGTTTTCGACCTTCAACCGGAAGCTGGTCGAAGGGATGATCAAGCCGTTTTCCGACGGTGGCAGCATGGGCGGCGCCGAGGTGTTCAAGTCGCTTGCGGCGGGCGCCGTCCAGGACTCAAACGCTTGGCTTGACATCTACAAGGAGTACTACGGCAAGCAGGTCGAGCTCCTGAACAGCTTCCTCAAGCTGAGCCGCGGCGAAGCTGTGCCCCCGGTCGCGGCACCCGATGCCGGAGATCGCCGGTTTCGGGCCCCGGAATGGCGGCAACCCTATTTCGACTATCTCGTCCAGAACTATCTGGTGCGCGCGCGCGCACTGGAAGCTCTGGCGCAAACCGCGCGCCTGGAGCCCCATACCAGGAAGAAGCTGCTGTTTTTCATTCGACAGGCCATCGACGCCATGTCGCCCGCCAATTCTCCGTGGACCAACCCCGAAGCGTTGAAGCTTGCGTTCGATACCGGAGGAGAAAGCCTGGCGCAAGGCCTCAAGAATCTCGCCGCGGACCTCGACAAAGGTCTGGTGTCGACCACCGACGAGCGCGCCTTTGAAGTAGGTCGCAACCTCGCGATCACGCCGGGCGCGGTTGTTTTCGAGAACGAACTGTTCCAGCTGATTCAGTATCGGCCTTCTACCGAGACGGTGTACGAGCGTCCGCTCCTTATCGTTCCGCCGTGCATCAACAAGTACTACATTCTCGATCTGCAGCCGGAAAACTCTTTCGTCCGCTACATCGTCTCGCAGGGGCACACCGTTTTCATGGTGTCGTGGCGCAACGTGCCGGCGGCGATGGGGCACACCACCTGGGACGACTATATAGAGGCGGGAATCTTGAAGGCGCTCGCCACGGCGGCGGAGATCTGCAGGAGCAAAAACATCAACGCCCTGGGCTTTTGTGTCGGCGGCACGCTGCTCGCGAGCGGGCTCGCGGTCCTGCGCGCCCGCGGCGAGGATCCGCTTGCCAGCCTGACGCTGCTCGCGACCATGCTTGACTACGCCGACACCGGCGATCTCAGCGTGTTCGTGGACGAGGCGTACGTGGCGCGGCGCGAACAGGATTTCGCGGCCGGCGGCGTCCTTCACGGGCTCGAACTGGCGCGCACTTTCGCGAGCCTGCGGGCCAACGATCTCGTCTGGCATTATGTCGTGCACAATTATCTCAAGGGACAGACGCCCCCGCCCTTCGACCTGCTCCACTGGAATGCCGACAGCACGAACCTGCCGGGGGCGATGTACGTCTACTACATACGGAATATGTATCTGGAGAACAATCTGCGCGTCCCGAACCGGCTGACCATGTGCGGGGTCCCGGTGGATCTCGGTCGGCTCGACATGCCGGCATACCTGCTCGCCACGCGTGAGGACCATATCGTCCCCTGGAAAACGGCCTACGCCAGCACCCGCCTGCTCGACGGTAAAATCGAGTTCGTGCTGGGCGCCAGCGGGCACATTGCCGGCGTCGTCAATCCGGCATCACGAAACAAGCGCAGCTACTGGGTGAACGGCCCGCTGGCGGAGGATCCTGACGGATGGCTCGAAAGCGCGGAGGCCCGCCCCGGCAGTTGGTGGAATCACTGGAGCGCGTGGCTGGCGCAGCATGGCGGGGACAAAGTGCCGGCGCGCTCACGGCTGGGCGGCGATTGCTGCAGGGAGCTGGAACCGGCTCCGGGGCGTTACGTGAAGGAAAAATCCGGCCCTGCGGCGCAGGCTGCGGCGTAACATTCAACTTACTGCGAGGAGATCGACATGGCACAGCGGGTTGCGGTAGTGACGGGCGGCATGGGCGGCCTTGGCGAAGCCATCTGTACCAAGCTTGCCAAGATCGGGTACAAGGTCGTCGCCACCTATTCGCCGGGCAACAGGAAATGGAGCGAGTGGCTGGCGGAGATGAAAAAGCAGGGATTCGACTTTTTCGCCTGCGAGGCCGACGTGACCGACCATGCCTCGTGCCAGGATGCAGTCAGGAAAATACAGTCGGAGGTGGGGCCGATCGACGTGCTGGTCAATAACGCCGGCATCACGCGCGACACCACATTCAGGAAAATGGAAAAAGACGGATGGGACGCCGTCATCCGCACCAATCTCGACAGCGTATTCAACATGACCAAGCCGGTCATCGACGGCATGGCCGAGCGCGGCTGGGGCCGCATCATCAACGTCTCTTCGGTCAACGGCCAGAAAGGCGCGTTCGGGCAGACCAATTATTCTGCTGCAAAAGCCGGCATGCACGGTTTTACCAAGGCGCTGGCGCTCGAATATGCCCGTAAAGGGGTCACGGTAAACACCATTTCGCCGGGTTATATCGGCACGAAAATGGTGCTGGCGATACCGAAGGAGATCCTCGACACGAAGATCGTTCCGCAGATACCGGTCGGGCGTCTGGGCAAGCCGGAGGAAGTGGCCGGCCTGGTGGCGTACCTGTGCACCGAAGAGGCGGCCTTCGTGACCGGAGCGAACATCGCCATCAACGGCGGGCAGCACATGTACTAGGCGGTGGCGCTCCCGGGGACTGCGCGCGCATTCCGGCCGGCCACCGAACTGATTTGCTGATATTTTTCATAAAGTTAGGTTGCAATGCCGCCGCTTCTCTGGAATAATCGCTCATCCGCATACCGTGGGGCCCGTCATGTCATCGCCACCCAGAATTATTAAAAAGTACCCCAATCGCCGGCTCTACGACACCGAGACCAGCAGCTACATCACCCTGGCGGACGTCAAGAAGCTGGTGCTCGACAATATCGAGTTCCGGGTCGAGGATGCGAAGAGCAAGGACGACCTCACGCGCAGCATCCTGCTGCAGATCATCCTGGAGGAGGAAACGGCCGGCGCGCCGATGTTCTCGAGCGACATGCTGTCGCAGATCATCCGTTTCTACGGCAACGCGATGCAGGGCATGATGGGCAGCTACCTCGAGAAGAACATCCAGACCTTCATCGAGATCCAAAAACGCCTGCAGGACCAGTCGCGCCAGATGTACGGGCAGAATCCGATGCTCAACTCCGAGACGTGGAGCGAGTTCGTCAAGATGCAGGGTCCGGCCATCCAGGGCCTCATGGGCCATTATCTCGAGCAGAGCGCGAACGCTTTTCTGGAGATGCAGCAGCAACTGCAGCAGCAGACCCGGAACCTGTTTACCAACTTTCCCTTTCCCAACTTCGGCGCCAACCCGCAGAAGCCGGACGCTCCCGCCGGCGGTTCGGAGAAGGGCGACAAGGGCGAAGGCAGCCGTTGACCCGCAGTCCGGCGGCCGCACGGTCTCCCGCTTCCCAACCGCGCTCCAACGTCCCGACCGTCGGCTTCGTATCGCTGGGTTGTCCCAAGGCGCTGGTCGACTCCGAGCGCATTCTCACGCAGCTCCGCGCTGAAGGCTACGGCATCGCGCCACGCTATTCGGGAGCAGACCTCGTCATCGTCAATACCTGCGGCTTCATCGACGCGGCGATCGACGAATCGCTGAGCGCGATCGGCGAAGCGTTGAATGAAAACGGCAAGGTGATCGTCACCGGCTGTCTCGGCGCGCAGGGCGATATCGTACGCAGCACACACCCGGATGTTCTGGCGGTGACCGGACCGCATGCCACCGCGGCGGTGATGGAGGCCGTGCACGCGCATCTTCCGCAGCCGCACGATCCCTATACCAGCCTGATCCCGCCGCAAGGTCTCAGGCTGACCCCACCGCACTATGCCTATCTCAAGATTGCGGAAGGCTGCAATCACCGCTGCACGTTCTGCATCATTCCCTCCATGCGCGGCGACCTGGTGAGCCGGCCGATAGGCGAGGTGCTGCAGGAAGCGGAAAACCTGGTGCGCGGCGGCGTGCGCGAACTGCTGGTCATCTCGCAGGACACGAGCGCCTACGGCGTGGACGTCAAATATCGCACCGGTTTCTGGCGTGGCCGGCCACTGAAGACGCGCTTGCTCGATCTCGCCCGGGCGCTGGGCGAACTGGGCGCGTGGATCCGACTGCACTATGTCTATCCCTACCCGCACGTGGATGATGTCATTCCGCTCATGGCGGAAGGGAAGTTGCTGCCTTATCTCGACGTGCCCTTCCAGCACGCGAGCCGCCGGATCCTCAAGCTCATGAAGCGTCCGGCCAATGCCGAGCACACGCTGGAGCGCATCCGTTCCTGGCGCAGCACTTGCCCGGAACTCGCCCTGCGCAGCACCTTCATCGTCGGTTTTCCGGGCGAGACCGAGGCGGAATTCGAGGAATTGCTGGCTTTCCTCGAGCAGGCGCAGCTCGATCGTGCCGGCTGCTTCGCGTACTCTCCGGTCAACGGCGCGGCGGCAAATGCGCTGCCCGGCGCCGTCCCTGACGAAGTGAAGGAGGAGCGGCGCGCGCGCTTCATGCAGGCCCAGGAGAAGATCAGCGCGCGGCGCCTCGAAAAAAAGATCGGCACCACGCTTACCGTTCTGGTCGATGAAGTGCGCGGCGCCGAGGCGATCGCACGATCGAGTGCCGACGCGCCGGACATCGACGGCGTGGTCTACATCGCGCATCCCCGCGGTTTGAAACCCGGGGATTTTGTGACCGTACAGGTCAAGCGCGCGGGAACGCACGATCTCTGGGCCACGCCAGCCTGATGCTGGAGTCGCTCAAGGCTTGGGCTGCCCGCCTGAAGGCGGACGTGCTCGCCCTCTGGTTCTGCTACCGCCATCCCGATACGCCGCTCATCGCGAAAGTGGTGGCAGCCACCGTGGTGGCCTACGCCTTCAGCCCGATCGATCTCATCCCGGATTTCATCCCGGTGGTAGGTTATCTGGATGACGCCTTGTTGCTGCCCGTCGGTATATGGCTCGCCGTAAAACTGATCCCGCCGGCCGTCATGGCGGAATGTCGCACTCAGGCCGCCAACTGGCTTAACGACAGGCAGCCGAATCCGCGCAACCGGCTCGTTGCGATCGTAATCGTGCTGCTGTGGCTGGCACTCCTGTGGCTGGCGTGGCGCTGGGCGCAACCCTGGCTCGAATAGGACGCTCCTAACCCGACGCGGCTTCCTGCATGCTAGCCTGCAGCGTCGCGGCTGAGAGGAAGCGGACCGCCTGTTTTGCGTCGCGGGTACGGCCCATCGGCGGCAAACTCTGCAGGATGCGCCGGCCATAGCTGCGGGTAATGAGGCGGGCGTCGCATATCACCAGCACGCCGCGGTCATGCTCATCGCGGATCAGCCTGCCGGCGCCTTGCTTGAGCGTGATCACCGCCTGCGGCAACTGGTATTCCAGAAAGGCGTTGCGGCCCTCGCGGTTCAGCATGTCGATGCGGGCGGCGAGCACCGGGTCGTCCGGGGCTGAAAACGGCAGCTTGTCGATCACCACCAGGGACAACGCGTCGCCGCGCACGTCCACGCCCTCCCAGAAGGATTGGCTACCCACCAGCACTGCGTTCCCCAGCTCCCTGAAGCGCTCGAGCAGCTCCGTGCGCGAGCCTTCCCCTTGGGCGAGCAGCGGAAACCCGAGTCTGCGCTGCGCAAACGCTTCCTTCAGCAAACCGTGCGCTTCGTGCATCGCGCGCAAGCTGGTGAAAAGCAGGAACGTCCGACCGCCGCACGCCTCGATCAACGGCAGACTGGCCGCGACCACGGCGGGCGTATGCTGCGGCGTATTGGGCTCCGGCATGCCTTCCGGCACGAGCAGCAGCGCCTGCCTCTCGTAATCGAAGGGACTGTCCCAACTCATCCTGTGCGCCCCGTCCAGTCCCAGTTCACCGCTGTAGTGACTGAAGTCCCCGCCGACGGACAGGGTCGCCGAGGTGAAGATCCACGCCCTGGGCCGCAAGGCGATCTGGCCCTGGAAGGTCGCTGCGATCGATAACGGCGTCGAATTGAGGTGCAGGGCGCGACCGAACAGCTCGCCCCATCGCACGCGCGAGTCATCCGCGCCGGTGCGCCAGCGCTCGGTCTGCTCCGCCAGCGTCCGCGCGCGCTGCCAACAGCGCTCCAGCCCTTCGCTGCGCTGTGCCTGCTCGGCGAGCACGTGCCCGAGGGCATCGAGTCGCGAGAGCACGCTGTCGAGCGCCGGCGCAAACGCCCTGCTCCTTTCCAGCACGCGTAGCGGGAGACGGCCGCTTTCGCCCTCGAACACCAACCGCAGATCGCGTGCCGCCTTGTCGAGTCCCTGGGCCGCCTCCGTGAGTTCGGGGCAGTCGCGGGCGGAGACGGCGGCCTCCACGCGCACGTCGCGCGCCAGCTCGACATACTGCGTAGTGGAAATGCTGTCACCAAAGAACAGGCTGGCGGTTTCCGGAAGCTGATGGGCTTCGTCGAAGATGATGGTGTTGCATGCGGGAAGCAACTCTCCCGCGCCTTCGTCGCGCAGCACGAGATCCGCAAAAAACAGATGGTGGTTGACCACGACGACGTCCGCGGCAAGCGCCTGTCTGCGTGCCGCCATGACGAAGCAGCGGTCGTAGTGCGGGCATTCCGAGCCGAGGCAATTCTCGCGCGTCGAGGTCACGTACGACCACGCCGTCGCCGTCTCCGGAACACCGGAGCAGTCGGCCTTGTCGCCGGTCGACGATACGCGCGCGAAGCTTTCTATGAGCGCGACGTGCCGGGCGTCGTCGCGAGAACCGAACCGGCCATCCGTGCGCGCCCGTTCCAGGTGATAGTGGCAGACGTAGTTCGCACGGCCCTTGAGCAGCGCCACGCTGACCGGGACGTTCAAGGCTTCGCGTACCGTCGGAATATCGCGATCGAAAAGCTGATCCTGCAGCGTTTTCGTTCCCGTGGAGATGATGACTTTGGCGCCGGATGACAACGCCGGGACGAGATAGGCAAACGTCTTGCCGGTTCCGGTGCCGGCCTCCGCGATCAGCACCTGATTTTCCGCGATGGCGGCGGCCACCGCTCGCGCCATTTCCACCTGGAACGGCCGCGATCGGAAATCCGTGATCGCCCGGGCGAGCGCGCCCTGCTCTGAAAACAGCGAATCAACGTCAGGCATCGCGTGCAGTTTAACGTGCGCCATGAATGAGGGCCATGTCAGCGATTAACCGTAGGAACGCACGGACCTGCCCGCCGCCTACATGTATGTTTTGCGGCCTGGCAGCGACCAACGCATGCTATTCTCATATGCTCTCCGGGGAGATCCTACATGGCGAAATCGATCCTTATTTTTGTGGTGGGCGGCCTGCTTGGCTCTGCCGCCGGATTCGCGCTCGGAATTTTCGTCTATCCGTACCTTTTTCTGGCGGACATCGTCGCCACGGAACAGGTGGACGCCCGCGCGCAAGGAAGGTTGGTAGCGAGCGGAAACTTCATCCATGCCAACCCTTCCGATCCGATCCACTACGGCAAGGGCAAGGTAACGGTCTACGACAGCCTGGTCTTTCTCGAACAGGATTTCGAGGTCGGGCCGGGACCCAAATTCCATGTCTATCTCGTGCCGGACAAGAAAGTTACGCCTTCCACCGACGTGGCACGGACGATGTACGTCGATCTGGGACGGCTGAAGGCTTTCAAAGGCAGCCAAAACTACCCCATTCCCGCGGGCATAGACTTGTCAAAATACGGCAGCGTCGTGGTGTGGTGCGAACAATTCGGCGTGCTGATTTCGCCGGCTGCGCTCACGTTTAGCGGCGGCTGATTATATTGAACCTCGTGCTTTCATGAAGTTATGCTGTATACTGAAAGTATGAGGTTAGCTACTGCAGTCATCGTGGCCGGCCTGCTGGCCGGTTGTGCCGCCCACGCCCCGCGGGAACGACCGGTCGACCCGGCGGACCTGAACGCCGAGCGCATCGGTGAACCCCGCCGTGCACTGCTGTTGCGCGCGCTCAGCCTGGTCGGCGCGCCCTACAAATACGGCGGGCGCTCGCCGGACACCGGCTTCGACTGCAGCGGCCTGGTCCATTACTTGTTCAGTGAGATGCGGGGTATCGCGCTCCCGCGGCGTGCGCAGGAGATGAGCAGGGTGGGCGATACCGTTGGCCGCCAGGAGTTGGCCCCGGGCGACCTGGTTTTCTTCGACACTTTGCGCGAGCCGTTTTCTCACGTCGGGATTTATTTGGGCAATCATCGCTTTGTGCACGCTCCCAGCAGCGGGGGCCGGGTGGAAGTGGTGGTGATGACGGATCGCTATTGGGCCAGGCGCTATAACGGTGCCCGTCGCGTCGCGTATTGACGCTTTCAGCCTGTCCTCTTGACCCAGAAGCCTCGTCTGAAGTAAACAAGAATGATTCTCATTGCATTTGAGAATCCTTCTTGTTAAGCTTCTGCCATCCTTATACCCGGAGTGACCGATGAGTCTCACTGGCAAGAAAATGGCCGCCGCGTTGGCCGCAACCCTCCTTTCCATGCCGGCTTCCGCGCAGGACGGTCTTCTCAATCTGTACTCTTCACGCCATTACCAGACGGACGAGGCGCTTTATTCGAATTTCACCAAGTCGACCGGCCTCCGCATCAACCGCATCGAGGCGGGTGAAGATCCGCTCATCGAGCGCCTCAGGAACGAAGGATCGAAAAGCCCTGCCGACGTACTGGTCACCGTCGATGCCGGCCGGTTGTGGCGTGCCGAGCAGTTGGGTTTGTTCGCCCCTACCGCATCGAAAGTCCTGGAGAGCCGGCTGCCGGCGCATATGCGCGCCCCGAACAACCTGTGGTTCGGGTTTTCGGCGCGCGCCAGAGTCATCGTCTACCACAAAGGCGCGATCAAGCCGGAGGAGACCCAGAATTACGAAGACCTCGCGCATCCCCGGCTCAAAGGCAAGGTCTGCACGCGCTCGGGCGGCCACGTCTACAACCTGTCTCTGATGAGCGCTCTGATCGAGCACTGGGGCGAGAAGAAAGCGGAGGCGTGGGCGCGCGGGGTCGTGGCCAACTTTGCCCGCCCGCCGCGAGGGGGGGACACCGATCAGATCCGCGCCGTAGCCGCCGGCGAATGCCAGGTCGCCATCAGCAACAGCTACTACTACGTGCGCCTGATGACATCCGAGAAGCCCGAGGACAAGGAGGGCATCGCCAAGGTGGCGCTGGTCTGGCCCAACCAGAAGAGCTTCGGCACGCACCTGAACATTTCGGGCGCAGGCGTGCTCAAGCACGCGCCGCATCCGCAGGCGGCAGTGCGATTCCTGGAGTACCTGGCAAGCGACCCGGCGCAGTCTTACTTTGCGAATGGCAACAACGAATGGCCGGTGGTCAAGAGCGCGCCGCTAAACAACGCGGCGCTTGCCTCGCTCGGCGATTTCAAGGCGGACACGCTGAACATCGCGGCGCTCGGAAAGAATCAGGCGCTGGCACAAAAAATCTTCGACCGGGTCGGATACAAATAGCGCATCATGGCGCGCCGTCACGCTTGCGCAGCATCATCCGCGAGAGCGCGGCGATCGGCAGCAGCCCCGCCGCCCCGATCGTGAGTGCTGCGGTCGAGGCTTCACTCAGCCGCTCGTCAGAGGCTAGGTTGAAGGCCTGCACGGCGAGGGTGTCGAAGTTGAAAGGGCGCATCACGAAGGTCGCGGGCAATTCCTTCATCACGTCGACGAAGACCAGCAGTCCGGCGATCAAGGCGCTGCGCCACAGGAGCGGCGCGTGCACTTTGCGCAGCGTGGCGCCCGGCCCCAGGCCGAGGGAGCGTGCAGCGCTGTCCATGCTGGGCGTGATCTTGGCCAGTCCCGCGTCCATCGTCTGCAACGCGACCGCGAAAAACCGCACCAGGTAGGCGTAGATCAGCGCTGCAATGCCGCCGGTGAGGATCAGCCCCACCGCGTGCCCAGTGAGCGACTCGATGGCAGATGCCAGCGCATGGTCGATTCGGGTGACCGGAATCAACACCCCGACGGCGATCACCGCTCCCGGCACGGCATAGCCCAGCCCGGCCATGCGGTTCGCAGCCCTCACCATCCGGCTGCGGCTCTGGCGGGCCGCGTAGGCCACCATCACCGCCAGCACGACCGCCAGTATCGCGGTGACGGTTGCAAGCGTCACGGTATTGAACGTGAGCTGCACGTAACGCGGGCCGAACTGCGCGTCGCCCGCGTCGAACGCCATCCGCAGCAGAATGACGGCAGGAAGAAAGAATCCGAGCACCAAGGGCACGGCGCTGGCGACGAAGGCGAGCAGCGCCTTCAATCCGCGCAGCCGGTAGGGATAGGCCACGTGCCTGCGGTGAGCGATGTTGTGGAAGCTCGCGCGTCCGCGCGTATTCCGCTCTATGAGCAGCACCAGAAACACGAACCCGAGCAGCGTCGCGGAAAGCTGCGCCGCCGCAACATGGTCGCCGAGCGCAAACCACGCCCGGTAGATGCCGGTGGTGAACGTGTGCACGCCAAAGTAGGCGACCGTTCCGAAATCGGCAAGCGTCTCCATCAGTGCCAGTGCGGTGCCGGCGACGATGCCGGGACGCGCCAGCGGCAGCGCAACCCGAAGAAAAGTGCCCCACGGGCCGTATCCCGAGATCCGCGCCGCTTCCAGCATGCTTTCCGACTGCTCGAGAAATGCCGCCCGCGCAAGCAGATAGACGTAGGGGTACAGGACGAACGCGAGCATCGCTACCGCACCGGGCAGCGAGCGCACGTCGGGAAACCAGTAATCCCCCGGCCCCCATCCGGTCCACGCGCGCAGCGTGCTCTGCACCGGTCCCGCGAACTGCAGAAAATCGGTGTAGGCATAGGCCATCACGTACGCCGGGACCGCCATGGGCAGGAGCAGCGCCCACTCGAGAATGCGGCGTCCGGGGAAACGGCACATGGTGGTGAGCCATGCCGTCGTTATGCCGATGGTGATGACGCCGTAGGCAACGCCCAGCATCAGGACCAGTGAGTTGAGAATGTAGTCGGGTAGAACCGTGGCGGTGAGATGCGCCCACGTGCCCTCGCTGGGCACAAAAATGTTCAGCAGCACGACGATGACCGGTACGGCCAGCATCAGCGCGAACCCGACTGCGAGCGCTGTCAGCGCACCGGGACCGCGGACCCGGCTGGATGGCCGGGCCGGCTTGGTGAGTGTCGCGTCAGCGAGCATGGTGTAGGCGGTCCACGAATCAGGGTTATCGGCAGGCCGGCGTATTTGGTGCCGACATGAATTATGATGGCCTAAGTAACGGAACCAATAAGGTTTTTCATTGTAACAAGAATCATTTTCATCGACAAAGACTATAATGATCCCATGCCGGCCCGACTAGTACTCACCCGCGTCAGCCATGCCTATGACGGGCGCCGGGTCCTGTCCGACCTCAGTTTCCGCGTTGAGAGAGGCATGATCGGTTGCCTGCTCGGCGCCAGCGGCTGCGGCAAGACCACGGTGCTGCGCTGCATCGCCGGCTTCGAGCCGGTCATGGCGGGCGAAATCGAGTTGAACGACGTGGTGATGAGCCGCCCGGGTACGATGGTTCCGCCTGAACACCGGCGTATCGGCATGGTGTTCCAGGATTACGCCCTGTTTCCCCACCTCACCGTCGCGAGCAACATCTCTTTCGGCCTGCACGAGATGACGTAACGCGAGCGCGCTGCCCGGGTTGCGGAATTGCTGGAGACGGTGGGCCTCAGCCAGGCCGCCCACCACTATCCGCACGAGTTGTCAGGCGGCCAGCAGCAGCGGGTGGCACTGGCGCGCGCCCTCGCCCCCCGTCCCGAGTTGATGCTGCTCGACGAGCCGTTTTCCAATCTCGACGTCGACATGCGCGAACGGCTGAGTCACGAAGTGCGCGACATTCTCAAGCAGCAGAACACAACCGCGATACTGGTCACACACGATCAGAACGAGGCATTCAACATCGCCGATGAAATCGGCGTCATGTATTCCGGTTCGATCGAGCAATGGGATACGCCCTACCGCATCTACCACGAGCCGGCGAGCCGCTTCGTCGCCGATTTCGTCGGTCAGGGCGTTTTCCTGCCGGGCACCGTAACCGATCGCAACTGCATCAAGCTTGAACTCGGGGAACTGGATGCGCCGTTCGTGCAACTGCTGGCGCGCGGTTCCGTCGTCGACGTGCTGCTGCGCCCGGACGACATCCTGCACGACGATGCGAGCCCGCTCCAGGCCCAGGTGCTGCACAAGGCGTTCCGTGGCGCGGAATTTCTCTACACCCTGCAGCTGCCGGGCGGCGGGCGCGTCTTGTCGCTGGTGCCGAGCCACCACAATCATGCCATCGGCGAAAAAATCGGCATCCGGCTCGAAATCGATCACGTGGTGGCCTTTCCGCGCGAACCGAAGGCCGGCACGCGACCCGCTCACTGAGCGGGCGGTGCGCTGCCCATGCGCGCTTTCACTTCCTGCGCCAGTTCGTGAACGGCGAGCGCGTAGTTGACGCTGCGGTTGTAACGCGTGATGACATAGAAGTTCTGCAGGCCCAGCCAGTGTTGAGTGCCGGCCTCCGCCTCCACCCGCACCAGCAGGGCCAGCGCTTGCTCGTCAACGGGTGAAAGCGGTTCGATCCCGCGCTGCCTCAGCTCCGCGATGCGCATGTGCGGCCTGAATTCGGCGGCCAGCACGTTGTCGACCTCATCCCCTGCGGCCCGGGCTTCGATCACCACAGGAGCACCGGTCTCCCAGCCGAAGCTGCGATAGTAATTCGCGACGCTGCCGATGGCATCTGCCGGCGAGCGCCAGATATCGGGGCGCCCGTCGCCATCGAAATCAACCGCATATTTGCGATAGCTGCTCGGAAGGAACTGCGGAATGCCCATCGCACCGGCGTAGGAGCCGTGGATGGTCAGCGGATCCAAACCGACCTCGCGGGTGAGCAGGAGGAACGCTTCGAGTTCCGATCGGAACAGCGCTGCGCGGGGCGGATACTCGAAAGCCAGCATGCTGAGCGCTTCCAGCACTTTGAAGCGTCCCATGCTGCGCCCATAAAAGGTCTCCACGCCGATCGTCGCGACGATCACCTCCTCCGGCACGCCGTATTCGCGCTGCGCCCGGCCGAGTGCTCGCGCGTGCTGGCGCCAGAATTCAACGCCTGCGGCAATGCGGCGTTCTTCTATGTAGTTGGCGCGGAATTCATGCCAGGGACGCGCGGTGCCCGGCGTCGAGATGGCGCGGATCACGGCGGGACGCGGTTGCGCCTGCCGGAACAGTTTGCGTAATGGTGCGCGATGAAAAGCGTGCTTCGTCACCATCTCGTCGATGAACGACTCGACTTCAGGACGCAGCGGCTGGGGCGGAGCGGCATGCACCGCGCCGATACCGACAAGCAGTGCGACGGCGAGCGCAACGAATGCTGCATGCAGCGCTCTCGCGCAATGGCGGAATACGATCGCGCCGGCCGCCATCTTCAGGCGGACTCGAACAGCCGCGCCAGTTCCGGAGTAAACCGGCCATCGATCAATACGTACAACATGCGGCACGGTTTGTCCGAGCGATTGCTCCAGGCATGATTGGTGCCGCGCTGGATGACGACGTCTCCGGCTTTGAGGTGCACGTCCTCGTCGTCGAGCAGCAATATGATCTCTCCGGCGAGCACCACGGCGTAATCGATCGATTCGGTGCGATGCATGAAAGGATGCCGTCCACCCCGGCCGAAGGTGGACGCCTGCTCATTTCCCATCGACCTGAATACCTGCCGCGCCTGGTCCGGGGGCAGGTTGCGGATCGCTTCGGTTTCGGGCGCGATTTCGGAAATGCGAACGATGGTGCCGTGAGGCGGCGGATGTATCTGCTTGGGGCCTAGCGTGGGGTCCGGCTCGTCCGCAGCCAAGATCACGGGAGATGCGCTGGTCTTCCACAGATCGACCGAAACGTGACCGGGACGCAGCGGATTGGTCCGCACCGCGGGAGCCAGTCCGTCCGAAACGACGATCGCCCTGCCCTTGCCGTCGTGACCGGTAACCACGCGCCGTATTTTTCCTTCCATGAGAATTCCTATCTATTCGGGTTGGATACCGGCGAGCCGCGCCAGCTCGGCGAACTTGGCCACGGCATCGCCGAGAAATCGTCTGAACTCGGCGGAGCTGCTTCCCACCGGAGTAAGCCGCAGGGCGGAAAGCCGTTCATGAACCTGCCGGTCCGCGACCGCGCCGCGGATCTCTTTCTCGATCCGCGCCGCCACTGCGGCAGGTGTCTTGGCCGGCGCAAACACGCCATACCAGCTTGCGGCGTCCATGTCGGTTCCGGTCACGCCCGCCTCCGCCATCGTCGGCACTTCAGGCGGGAACGAAGCGCGTGTTTGTCCGTTGTAAGCCAGTGGTCTCAGTCGGCCCGCCTGGATATGTGGCAGGCCGAGCGGCGTGGTGACGAACATCATCTGAATTTCGCCCGCGATCAATGCCGTCATCGCGGGACCCGAGCCTTTGTACGGAACGTGAACCATGCCGGTTCCTGCGCGGGCGTTGAACAGCGCTCCGGCCAGATGCAGCGTGTTGCCTATGCCTGCCGAGCCGTATGCCACGTGGCTCCCCGGCTTGCGCGCGAGGGCGATCAATTCCTTCACGGAATGTGCGGGCACCGCGGCATTCACCACCAGGATGTGGGCCTCTCCCGTGGCGATATTGGTGATGGCCGTGAAGTCCTTTATCACGTCGAACGGCAGCTTGCGATAGATGCTGGGGTTGACCGCGAAGGACGCTGAAGTGATGAGCAGCGTGTGTCCGTCCGGCGTCGCCCGCGCGACCAGTTCCGCACCGATGATGCCGTTGGCACCGGGCCGGTTGTCGACCACGAAGGGCTGCCCCATCTGCGCGGCCAGTTGCTGCGTCACGATCCGAGCCACGGTGTCCGGTGCGCCGGCGCCGAATCCGACGATGACCCGCACCGGGCGACTGGGATAGCTTTGAGCCCAGCCCGCAGTGCTCAAGAGCCCGGCACAAAAACATGCAAGCAAAGCGATATTGCGCGGCACGTTGCTCCTCGCTCTCCGTTCATTTTTACGGAGCATGCACCGCGCGTCCTGATGCACGCCCCGTGTATCCTCTATACTTGCGGCATGAGACTCGGCATATTCATGATGCCGCTGCACCCGCCCCACCGCGACCCGGCACAGACGCTGCAGGAGGATCGCGCAGCCATTATTCTGGCAGATCGTCTCGGCTATTACGATGCTTTCGTGGGCGAGCATCTCACGGACCAGTGCGAGAACGTCACCAATAGTTTCATTTTTCTCGCGACCCTGATCGAGTCCACGAACAGGATACGCCTGGCGACCGGCACCTCGAATCTTTCGCAATCGCATCCCGTGCTGATCGCCGCCCACGCCGCGATGTTCGATCATCTGGCGCGCGGGCGCTTTATCTTCGGCGTCAGCCCCGGCGCGCTCGCCTCGGACGCCGAGGCGCTCGGCATCCTCAACGAGGACCGCAACAAGCTCTTCGCCGAAGCGATGGACGTCATACTCGCCATCTGGGAACGCGAGGCGCCGTACGATATCGCGTTCCCCGATAACCGCTTCAGGGTCACCACCGCCCGCACCTTCGTCGCAGACATCGGCAAGGGCGTCATGTACAAGCCGTATCAGAAACCGCGGCCGGAGATCGTCGGCACGGTGGTGGCTCCGCACTCCAAGGGTGTCATCGCCATGGGCGAGCGCGATTTCCACCCGCTTTCCGCGAATTTCCTGCTTACCCGCTGGCTCGGCAGCCATTGGGACAACTATGCGGAGGGCAAGCGCCGGGCGGGACGCGCCGCCGATCCTGCAGACTGGCGCATCGCCCGTACCATTTTCGTCGCCGACGACGACAAAGTTGCGCACCGTTACGGCCGGCACGATCCTTCCAGCCCGTACCGCTTCTACTGGCGCCAGGTGTGCGCCAAGCTGCGTATTTCACGCCGGCACATCGTGTTCAAAACGCACGAAGGCCAGGACGATGCCGAGTTGACCGACGACTACCTGGTCGATCGGCTCGTGCTGTGCGGCAGCGTAAACAGCGTGGTCGATCAAATCCTCGCCCTGCGCGAGGAAGCCGGCGATTTTGGCGAGCTGGTGGACGCCGGCATGGATTGGGTGGACCCCGGATTGGCGCGGCGTTCCATGGAGTTGCTCGCGACCGAGGTGATGCCCCGGGTCAACAAGGCGATCGGCGCTTCCTGATCGTCACTGCGCGGTCAGCCCGCCGTCGAGCAAGAGCGTGTGCCCGGTGATGTACTCCGCGTCGGGGCGCACAAGATAGCAGACCGCCGCGGCCACTTCCTCCATCGTTGCAAATCGCCGCAGCGGCACGCGCGATACGATGGCTTCGCGCGTTCGAGGATCAGCGGAAAAGTACGCCTCCCGCGACGGCGTGCTCACCGTGCCCGGCGCTATGGCATTGACTCGAATGCGGTGTGGCGCCCACTCCACCGCGAGCATCCTCGTCATCTGGATCAGGCCGGCCTTGGCGATGCCGTAGACCGAGCGTTGCGCATAGCCGACGAGGCCGTGGGTCGAAGCGATATTGACGACGCACCCGGGGCGGCGAAGCGCAACGAGATGACGCCCCATCTGCTGAGCGAGGAAAAATGCGCCTTTCAGATTGATATCCTGGATCGCGTGCCAGTCCTCGCTTGTCACCTCGAGGGCCGCCCTGCGTAGCGTGATGCCGGCATTGTTCACCAGCACATCGATCGGGCCGACTGCACCGAGAGCTTGTGCCATCACGCCTTCAAAGCTGCTCACCTCCGACAGATCGAGTGAGAGCGGGACCGCCCGTGCGCCGCACGCCACGACGTCGCGGGCGGTTTTTTCCAGATTGGCCGCGCGGGTGCTGGTGAGGGCAAGGTCATAGCCTTCGCGGGCCAATGCAATGGCGACCGCAGCACCGATGCCTTGCGACGCACCGGTCACAAGCGCGGCGGGCCGACGTGGCTCCGATCCGGGCGGCATGACTATTTCTGCTTTTTCTCCGGGATCCCGGCCATCCTGCCGAGCACTTCGTGCACGGATGCGGTGTCCGCTTCAGCCCAGCCCTGCGCCATCGCGGCGTTGTAAACCGGCATGCAGGCGCTGAAGAGCGGCATCGGGCTGTCGACCGCTCGCGCCATATCGCCGATCACCTGCATGTCTTTCTGCCACACCGCCACCTTCATCGTCGGCGGCACGTACTTCCCGGCAGCCATCATGGCGCCGCGCAGCCGCAGCACGCCGTTTCCCACCACCGGGCTCGGCCCGAACAGTTCGACGACGTCGCGGGAATTCAGGCCCATCTTGTGCGCGAAAGTGAGCGACTCGGCGACGGCGACGTTGTAGATGGCGACGAGATGGTTGGCGATGAACTTCATCTTCATGCCGTTGCCGAGGACGCCGACGTAGCGGACGTTACGGGTAAAGACGTTCAGCAGCGGCAACACCCGCTGAAACGCGGCGCGGCTGCCGCTCGCGAAAATGGTCCACGCGCCTTCCTTCATGCGTACCGCGGTCCCGCTGATCGGGCAGTCGAGCATCGCGATGCCGGCGCGACGCAGCGTGCTCGATGCCCGCTCCTTGTCTGCGACCGGCAGCGTGCTGGTTTCGACCATGATGCGCGCGCGGCGTCCCTCTCGACCGCGACCCGCGATCTGCCGGACGACATCATCGAGCGCCGCAACGCTCGCCAGAGAAGTGATGACGACTTCGGCGTTCTTTGCGACGGCCGCGCTGGAAACGACAGGCCGCCCACCCGCTTTCCGGAGCCGATGCCGTGCGGCCGGCAAGACGTCGTAGCCACAAACCCGATGCCCCGCAGCGAGCAGCGCTTCGGCCATGGCGCCGCCCATGATGCCGAGTCCGATCACGCCCACGGGAAGGCTCGGCGCGTCGCGAGATGGCGAGCCGGCAGGCACCGCGCGCGTCGCGGACCGCTTCACTGGATTCAGCGCAGAAACTCGCGCTGCCACTTGCGATAGTCTTCGCCGGCGACCAGCCGTTCCATATCCTGCGCGGAAGCGATGCGTGATTTGAGATCCGCCGGCGCCCCGCCCTCGTAGAGATGGGCGTAGGTCTCCTGCAGCGCCTTCACGGCCGCCGCGACCGGCTGATGGCCCTGCAGCAGGATGCGCGCGCCGCGCGCCGCAAGATCTTCGCGCTTGAGCGACGCCGGCGCAGAGCCCACGATGACAGGAAGCCTGGCCGCCTCATGGACCGCCGCGACCTGGTCCAGCGTTTCGACGCCGGTCACGAATATCGCATCCACGCCGGTCGCCGCGTAGGCTTTCGCGCGCGCGACCGCCCCCGCCGTGCCCTCGACCTTGAGGGCGGCGATGCGGCCCGCGATGACGAGCGAGGGATCGGTCCGCGCAGTGACGGCGGCTTTCAGCTTCCCTGTCATTTCGTCGATCGAGATCAATTCGTCCGCGCCGTCCGGCTGCCTGAACCGTATCGGCAGCGCGGTGTCCTCAATGCTCATTCCGGAAACACCCGCATGCTCCAGCTCCTGGATGGTGCGCATCACGTTCAGCGCGTTGCCGTAGCCGTGATCGGCGTCGACCAGCAGACCGAGTTTGCTCACGCGCATGATGCGCCGTATCTGCTCGGCAAACTCGGTCAGCGTCAGCACGATGAGATCGGGTGCGGCCAGCGTGGTGTTCGACGCGACAGACCCGGCCAGCATGCCGATCTGATATCCCACGCTTTCGGCAACCCGCGCCGACAGCGGGTCATATACACTCGCGGGCGACACGCACTGAGTGCCCATTAACACGGCTCGCAATTTTCTACGCTGTTCGCTGTAACCCATGATGGTCATGCTCTCCGCAGGTTAACTTTATCGGGCGGCATCATACCAGCAATGCCGCTGCGCCCCCTATTGACGCGCCTCAGGCGCAATCTCCATGACTATTGAAGCCGGCACCGTGAAAACCCGCAGTTCGCGTTCGTTCTCCCACTGCGCCGGTCGTCCGTTGACTGCCGTGCGACCCGGCTTGCCGTGATAGGGCCACGGGATCACCAGTCCTCCTTGGGGCGGTGTGATGCCGGAATCGATCTTCAGTTCGAGGCGATCGCCGAGCCGTTTGAATCCGTAGGTCAGCGCCCCGAACGGTGTCTGCAGGGCTTCGATGCCTATGCCTGCGCTGAGCCACTCCGCGGGAATGCCGGCAGCGAGCACCACGGATCGATCCGAAGGTCGCTCATAGGCGAACAAATCGAGCACCGCGCTGATGTAGTCCGACGCCACCCAGCCGTGCGGCATGTCGCCGATGAAGCGCGGCTGCCGCACCGAACGGCCCACGACCTCGGCCCATTGGTTCCACGCGAGCGGCCTGCGATCGTTCATAAGAAATGCGCTCAGCTCGGGTATGCGCTCGCGCCAGCCGAGTCGAGCGAAAGCACCGACGTTGCGCCACTCGTACGGCGTGTACGCCTCCCAATTGCCGCTGTCCCGGCGCGCCAGAAATTCCTTCCAGTAGCGTTCGAAGGTGACGCGCAATTCCGGTTGGGGCAATTGTTCCTGCATCCCGGCAATCGAAAGGCCTATGGTGGTCGACGTGGGATCGTAATCGCCGCGGTCTGCCGCGCCGGGTATGAAATCGATGCGATGTTGGGCAATACTGGCGCGCAATGACGCCGCAAGATCACGCTTGAACTCGTTGCGCCGGGCGCGATAGCGTTCCGCTACATCGTGGCGCCCCAACGCTTCTGCCATCTCCGCGGCGTCGTCATATCCGGCGAGCGTCCAGAAGTCGTCCCAGTACGAGTAGGCCGGCTTGTCGGAATAGCCTTCGTGGCTGATCGAAGGCGGCATGAGGCCGTAGAATGCACGCCGCGCTGCCGCCTGATTCTGCGCCGTGCGCTCGGAAAGGCGCAGCTCGTTCATGTACTCTGCAGCAGCCGCAACGCGCGGCCACATCTTTTCCAGCCAGGCAGCATCCTGACGATAGCGGTAATGTTGTGCTATCGCATGGATCAGCGCGCCGTGACTGTCGTTTTCCGCCACCGGATCCGCGCCACGGTGATCGACGCAGCAGGGCACCTTGCCGTTGCGGAACTGGTGCGATGCGAACCACTCGATATAACGGCGCGGGACGGAGTGATGCCCCAGTCGCAACAACGCATCCGACATCATCGCCCCATCGCGGATCCAGGAGCGTGCGTA
>JBQTJV010000414.1:0-9004 GCA_052386775.1 Betaproteobacteria bacterium | reverse complement strand
ATTTCATCAAGGCGGGCACGCCCACCATGGGCGGCGCGCTGATTCTCGTCTCGATCAGCATCACGACGATTTTGTGGGCGGATTTGCAGAACCGCCTGGTGTGGATCGTGTTCTGGGTGACGCTCGCCTTCGGCGCGGTGGGCTGGGTCGACGACTGGCGCAAGGTCGTACAACGCAATCCCAAGGGCCTTTCCGCCAAAATGAAATTCTTCTGGCAGTCGGTCATCGGGATTGCGGCTGCCTGCTACATCGCCTTTTCGACGCATCTGCCCGCGCAGACCGAGTTCATCGTCCCGTTCTTCAAGCAGGTTGCCTACCCGCTGGGCGTCGTGGGCTTCGTCGCCATGACCTACTTTGTGATCGTCGGCACCAGCAACGCGGTGAACCTGACCGACGGCCTCGACGGGCTGGCGATCATGCCGACCGTGATGATCGGTGGCGCGTTGGGAATTTTCGCCTATGTGGCGGGCAATGCGGTGTTCGCCAAGTACCTGGGCTTCCCCTACATCCCGGGCGCCGGCGAGCTTACCGTCTTCTGCGGCGCGCTGGCCGGTGCCGGGCTCGCTTTTCTCTGGTTCAACGCCTATCCCGCCGAGGTATTCATGGGCGACGTCGGGGCGCTGGCGCTGGGCGCCGCGCTGGGCACGATGGCCGTCATCGTCCGTCAGGAAATCGTGCTCTTCATCATGGGCGGAGTGTTCGTGGTGGAGACGCTTTCGGTGATGTTGCAGGTGGCTTCGTTCAAGCTCACCGGCAAGCGGATATTCCGCATGGCGCCGCTGCACCATCACTACGAGTTGAAGGGATGGAAGGAGAACCAGGTCGTGGTGCGGTTCTGGATCATCACCATGATGCTGGTGTTGGTGGGCCTGTCGACGCTGAAGCTCCGATGAGATGCGCAGCAACCCGTACACGCAGAAAGGGGCAAGGGATGCGCGGCATGCGGCCGGCCGCATTCCCGCTTCGGGCGCGCTCATGATGATCGACGTCAGGAATCGCAAGGTGCTGGTCCTCGGGCTGGGCGATACCGGGCTTTCACTTGCGCGCTGGCTGGCACGGCACGGCGCTGCCGTGCACGTGGCAGACAGCCGCCAGGATCCGCCTTGCGCCGATGCGCTGGCGCGCGAGCTGCCCGACATTCCCGTGACGCGCGGTGAATTTCCGGCGCGCGACTTCACGCGCGCCGAGCTCATCGCCATCAGCCCGGGAGTGGATCGGCGGCAGCCACCCATACGCGACGCGCTCAGCCGCGGCGTGCCGGTCGTTGGTGATATCGAGCTGCTGGCGCAGGCGCTGCCGCGATTGGCACAGCGGCCAAGGATCCTGGCGATCACCGGTTCCAACGGCAAGAGCACCGTTACGGCGATGGCCGGCGCGATGTGCCGTGAAGCGGGATTTGCGACGATCGTGGCCGGCAACATCGGCCCGCCGGCGCTGGATGCGCTATCGGAACTGGAAGAAAACCGCGTGAGGGCCGACGTTCTTGTGCTCGAGCTCTCCAGTTTTCAGCTCGAGAGCACGATGAGCCTGGAACCCGAGGCGGCGGCGATGCTGAACCTGTGCGAAGACCACATGGATCGCTACCGCAACCTGCAGGAGTACGCCGCGGCCAAGTCGCGCATATTCCACGGCAAGGGCACGCAGGTCCTCAACCGCGATGATGCATGGAGCATGCGCATGGCGGCTGTAGGGCGCACGGTCGTGACTTTCGGATCGGGTCCTCCCGGAACGGAAGCGGAGTGGGGACTCGCCGACTCAGACCAGGGCCTGGCGCTCGCGAACGGCGCGCGCCGGATGCTCGCAGTCAAGCAATTGCCGGTGGTGGGGCTGCACAACGCGGTCAATGCGCTGGCGGCGCTGGCGCTGGTGCGCGTCCTCGGCGCGCCGGAGGCGCCGCTCCTCAGCGCGTTGCGCCGTTTCAAAGGATTGCCGCACCGGCTGGAGCAGGTCGCGGACATCAGCGGCGTCACGTTCTACAACGACTCCAAGGGCACCAACGTCGGCGCAACGGTCGCGGCCCTGTCGGGCATGACGCAGCCGGTGGTGCTGATCGCCGGTGGCGACGGAAAGTCGCAGAACTTCGCACCGCTTGCTTCCGCGGTCGCGGCGCGCGCCCGTGCCGTCGTGCTGATCGGCCGCGACGCCGGGGCGATCGCCCGAGTGCTCGCGAGCACCGCGGTGCCTTTGCTGCATGCCGGTTCCATGCACGAGGCGGTGGGTATGGCATACGGCGCAAGTCGACCCGGCGACGCTGTATTGCTTTCGCCGGCGTGCGCGAGCTACGACATGTTTCGCAATTTCGGACACCGCGGCGAAGTATTCGTCGCGGCGGTTCATGAGCTGGTGAAGCGTGGCCACTGATGTACTACAGCGATGTCAAACCGCAGGTCCCCACGGCCGAATACGATCGCGCTCTGGTCTGGGTTACGACCGTGCTGCTGGGTCTGGGGCTGGTGATGGTGTACTCGGCCTCCATTGCCATCGCGGAAGGCAGCCGCGGCACCGGTCATCAGGCGACGTATTACCTGGTGCGGCACGGACTATACATCGCGTTGAGCGTCGCGGTGGCGATGCTCGCGTTCCAGATTCCGATGCGCGTGTGGCAGCGCGCCGCGCCGTATCTGTTTCTGGGCGGCCTTGCGCTGCTCGTTCTCGTGCTGGTGTTTGGACGGGAAGTGAACGGGAGCCGCCGCTGGCTGTCGCTCTACTTCATCAACTTCCAGCCTTCCGAGCTGATGAAGTTTGCCGCGGTGCTGTACGCGGCGGATTACACGGTCCGCAAGGCGGCCGTCATGCACAGCTTTCGCCACGGCTTCCTGCCCATGATCGTCGTCATGCTGCTTACCGGGTGGCTTCTGCTGCGCGAGCCCGACCTGGGTGCCTTCGCGGTCATCACCGTGATCGCGATGGGGATCCTGTTCCTCGGCGGCATGAGCTGGCGGCTGTTCGCCGGTCTCATCGTGATGCTCGTGATCGGTTTCGTCGGCCTGATACTCGCTTCCCCGTACCGCTTGCAGCGCGTGGTCGGCTTCATGGACCCGTGGGCGGACCCGTACGGCAAGGGCTATCAACTGTCCCACGCGCTCATCGCGTTCGGACGGGGCGAGTGGCTAGGCGTGGGATTGGGCGCAAGCGTGGAGAAGCTTTTTTACCTTCCGGAAGCGCACACGGATTTCCTGCTTGCAGTGATCGCGGAGGAGCTGGGATTCGCCGGGGTGATGGCGATCATCGTGCTGTTCGCGTGGTTCGTGGCGCGCGCTTTTGCAATCGGGCGCCGCGCCGCTTTTCAGGAACGTGCCTTTCCCGCGCTGGTGGCCCAGGGCATCGGGCTGTGGATCGGCGTGCAGGTCGTCATCAACATGGGCGTGAATATGGGCCTGTTGCCGACCAAGGGGCTCACGCTGCCATTGCTGTCGTTCGGCGGCAGCGCGCTGGTGATGACCTGCTGCGCCATCGCGGTTCTGCTGCGCATCGACTGGGAAAACAGGCAGCTCATGCGCGGGTTGAAAGTATGACTGGCGTTCCTGTTGTGCGGCGGAGACGGACTTGAGCGCAGCAAAAGTCATGTCGAAGCCAAAATCGGCGGCTCGTACGAGGGTTCAAGGTATGAGAGCGAGGCGCGCCTCTTGAAGCGCACAATCATGATCATGGCGGGCGGCACCGGCGGTCACATTTTTCCTGCGCTATCGGTAGCGGAATACCTCAAGGCCGCCGGCTGGAACGTCGTGTGGCTCGGAGCGCGCAGCGGCATGGAGGCGCGGCTGGTGCCGCCTCGCGGCTACACCATGGCCTGGGTCCGCATGTCGGGCGTGCGGCGCAGTGGTGCACTTAGTCTCGCCCTGCTGCCGCTCAACCTGCTGGTTGCTTTCTGGCAGAGCGCGAGGGCGATATTCGCGCACCGGCCCGACGTGGTGCTGGGCATGGGGGGATACATCACGTTTCCGGGCGGGATGATGGCGAGCCTGCTCAACCGGCCATTCGTGATACACGAACAGAATTCGGTCGCGGGACTTGCCAACCGCGTGCTCGCCCGGCTCGCTGACCGGATTCTCGCCGCGTTCCCCGACGCCTTCGGCCCGCATATCTCGGTTTCCTGGGTCGGCAATCCCGTGCGTGACGACATCGCGGCATTGGATCGGCCGGAGACGCGCATGGCGGCGCGCTCCGGACGGCTGCACATGCTGGTACTGGGCGGAAGCCTGGGGGCGCAAGTCTTGAACGAAACGGTGCCGCGTGCGCTCTCGCGAATGCCGGAAGCCGCGCGTCCCAGCGTAACGCATCAGTCGGGTCACGCGCACATCGATGCGCTGCATGCGAACTATCGCGCTGCCGGCGTAGAGGCCGAACTGGTGCCGTTCATCGATGACATGGCACGCCGTTATGCCACCGCGGATCTCGTGGTCTGCCGGGCCGGTGCCACGACCGTCGCCGAACTCGCCGCCGCCGGTGTTGCGAGCATTCTTGTTCCGTATCCGCATGCGGTCGACGACCACCAGACTTCGAACGCACGCTACCTCTCGGAGCGCGGTGCTGCGGTGCTGCTGCACCAATCCGATTTTACGGCAGAGAAACTGTGCGAGCTCCTTCTGGGCTTCACGCGGGAGAAACTCAAAGGCATGGCCGTGGCGGCGCGCCAGGTCGCCAAGCCTTGTGCAGCACGCGAGGTGGCCGAGGCGTGCATGGAACTCGCGACATGACTGCGCTGATCCGCCATGCGGCATAAGGTCAAGCATCTGCATTTCGTCGGGATTGGCGGTGCCGGCATGAGCGGCATCGCGGAAGTCCTGCTCAACCTGGGGTACCGGGTGAGCGGGTCGGATGTGGCCGAGAACGCCGCGACACGGCGTTTGCAGAAACTGGGCGCACATGTTTTCAGGGGGCATGACGCGCAGCATGCAGCCGGGGCGGACGCGGTCGTGGTCTCGGGGGCGGTACCGGGAGACAACGCAGAAGTGGCGGCGGCGCGCGCCCGGAACATCCCGGTTGTCCCGCGCGCCCTGATGCTGGCGGAGTTGATGCGTCTCAAGCAGGGCATCGCGGTGGCCGGAACGCACGGCAAAACGACGACGACCAGTCTTATCGCCAGCGTGCTTGCCGAGGGCGGCATGGATCCGACGTTTGTGATCGGCGGGCGTCTGGAGGCGGCCGGATCGAACGCGAAGCTCGGTCAGGGAGAGTTCATCGTGGTCGAGGCCGACGAGTCGGACGCGTCGTTTCTCTACCTTCAGCCGACGCTTGCCGTGGTGACCAACATCGACGCCGATCACATGGTGACCTACGAGCACTCGCTCGACAAACTCAAGCAGGCGTTCGTCGATTTCGTGCAGCGGCTGCCGTTCTATGGCGTCGTGGTGCTGTGTGCGGACGACCCCAACGTGCGCGAGATCATGCCGCGGCTGACCAAGCCCATCACGACGTATGGCTTGGCAGAGGACGCGGCGATTCGGGCGGTGGCGGTGGAGCCCTCGGGATGCCAGATGAAATTTCGCGTGGTCCGCGCGGCGAACGGCAGCAAACCGCCGGACATGCCCGTCACGCTCAACCTTGCGGGCATGCACAACGTCCAGAACGCGCTGGCCGCCATCGCGGTCGGCATGGAGCTCGGCATTTCCGATGCGAGCATCGCGAAGGCGCTTGCCGAGTTTCGGGGCGTCGGGCGGCGCTTTGAAAAATACGGCGAGATTCGCTTGCCGTCAGGCGGGGCCTTTGCGCTGGTCGACGACTACGGGCACCACCCGGCGGAGATGGCGGCCACCCTCGCCGCAGCGCGGGGTGCGTTCCCGGAACGCCGGCTCGTTCTGGCCTTTCAACCGCACCGCTATACCCGGACCCGCGACTGCTTCGAGGATTTCGTGAGGGTGCTTTCGACCGCCGATGTGGTCCTGCTTACCGAGGTGTATCCGGCGGGCGAGTCGCCGATCGTCGCCGCGGACGGCAGAGCGCTGGCGCGCGCGGTGCGCGTGCAGGGAAAGGTGGAGCCGATATTCGTCGATGCGGTGGCCGATCTTCCGTGCGCGATCCTCGCTGCGATACGGGATGGCGACGTCGTCATCACCATGGGTGCGGGTGCGATCGGCGGAGTGCCGGCGATGCTGGCGCGCTCGCAGGGCGAGGTTTGATGGATGGGTATCGACGCGCAATGCTGTGGCGGACATATCGCAAAGGGCAGTGCGGTTGCGCGCGGCCCGAAGCGGGGCGAACGGGGCGGTTCCGTGGAAACTGAACTGCGCGGCCAGCTCAGACACGATGAATCCATGGCGCGGCACGTGAGCTGGCGCGCCGGAGGCAAGGCATCGCACGTGTACCAGCCGGCGGATATTGCGGACTTGCGGCTGTTCCTGACCACCCGGCCCGCGGATGAGCCGATCTATTTCGTGGGTCTCGGCAGCAATCTGCTGGTGCGAGACGGCGGGCTCAGGGGCACGGTGATCCTGACCCACTGGACCATGCGCCAGCTGCTACTCGAGTCGAGCGGCGTCGAAATCTATGCCGAAGCCGGTCTTCCCAGCCCGAAAGTGGCGCGCTTCGCCGCACTGCATGGACTGACGGGCGCGGAATTCCTCGCGGGCATTCCGGGAACCGTGGGCGGCGCGCTGGCGATGAACGCCGGCTGCTATGGCCGCGAAACGTGGGACATCGTGCAGCGCGTGTGCACGATAGACCGGCGCGGCGGCCTGCGCATGCGCACGGCAGCCGACTACCACGTGGCCTATCGCGAAGCGCGCCGCAAGACGGAGGCCGCGGGCGAGGACGCGGAGGAGTGGTTTCTTTCCGCCACGTTCAGGCTCGTGCCGGGCGACGGTGCGGCCTCGAGAGAGCGCATCCGGGAATTGCTCGCGCGGCGTATCGCCACGCAACCGCTGGGCGAGCCGAATGCAGGCTCGGTGTTTCGCAACCCGCGAGGGGATTTCGCGGCACGGCTCATCGAGGCGTGCGGACTCAAGGGGCATAGCGTGGGCGGCGCCGTGATCTCTACCAAGCATGCCAATTTCATCGTCAACCGCGGCGAAGCGCGGGCCGCCGACATCGAAGCCCTCATCGAGCACGCGCAAGCAGCGGTACGGGAAAAGTTCGGCATCGAGCTGGAACGTGAAGTGCGCATCATTGGAGAACCGGCATGAGCGGGTTTGGAAAAGTGGCAGTGCTCATGGGCGGGCGTGCCGGACTCGGTGCCGCGGCGCGGCCGGTGCGGGCAGGCGCGCAGGGCCGCCCGCAAGACACGGGTGTCGTGGAGTGCGGCGGATGAGTGGATTTGGAAAAGTGGCAGTACTCATGGGCGGCCGTTCGGCCGAACGCGAGATCTCCCTGAAGAGCGGCAACATGGTGCTTCTCGCCTTGAAGAAGAAAGGCGTGGATGCCCATGCGTTCGATCCCCGCGACGCCGGGCTGGAGCAGCTGATCGACCAGAGATTCGATCGCGCCTTCATCGCATTGCATGGCCGTTTTGGCGAGGACGGGACGGTGCAGGGCGCGCTGGAATACCTCGGCATTCCGTATACCGGCAGCGGCGTGATGGCAAGCGCGCTCGCGATGGACAAGTGGCGCACCAAGCTGCTGTGGCAGGCGGCAGGCATGCCGACGCCGCCTTACGAACTGCTCTCGCACGAGACTCACTTTGCCGATGTCGTTGCGAGGGTGGGCCTGCCGTTGATGGTCAAGCCCGCGCGCGAGGGTTCAAGCATCGGCATGAGCAAAGTCACTTCAGTGGAGAAACTGCAACCCGCATACGAGCTGGCCATGCAGTACGACAGCGTGGTGATTGCCGAGCGCTTTATCGAGGGAGCGGAACTGACCGCGGCGGTGCTGGGCGGCGAGGCGCTGCCGCTGATACGGCTGGAAACGCCGCGTGTTTTCTACGACTACCAGGCGAAGTACTTCGCCGACGACACCCGCTACATCTGCCCCTGTGGTCTACCGGCGGATCAGGAGCGCCGCATCCAGGACGCGGCGCTCGGCGCATTCAGCCTGCTCGGCTGCGAAGGCTGGGGACGCGTGGATGTCATGCTGGATCGCAGCGGTCAGCCGTACTTGCTCGAAGTCAACACCATACCCGGCATGACCGACCACAGTCTCGTGCCGATGGCGGCGCGCGCGCGGGGTATCGCCTTCGAAGACCTGGTGGTGCGCATTCTGGAGTCGGCGCATGTGGGATAGACCGGACACGCTGAACCGGCTCGCCGATCTCATGATCACCGGCGCTGTTCTGCTGGCGCTCTACGGCGCGCTGTACCACGTGGTCCGTCTGCCGGTCTTCCCGCTGCGCGAAGTGCGTCTGACTCATCCTCTTTCGCTCGTTGACCGGCAACAGATAGAACTGCTCATTCAACGCGAAGCGCGCGGCAATTTCTTCACGGTAGACCTCGCTGCCGTGCGCGCCGCCTTTTCCAGGCTGCCCTGGGTCAGGAGCGCGAGCCTGCGCCGCACGTGGCCGGACCGTCTGGAGGTCACGCTGGAAGAGCACGTGCCGTTCGCCCGTTGGGGCGCGGCGGCATTGGTGAACCGCCACGGCGAAGTTTTCAACGCCGCCTACGACGGCGCGCTTCCGCTGCTGGTCGGTCCGGGCGATTCGGCGAAGGAGATGGCCATCCAGTACGAGCATTTCCGCCGCACGCTCGCTGCCATCGGCAAGGTGCCGCAACAGGTTCAGCTGACGCCGCGAAGAGCCTGGCAGATCGGGCTGGAGGATGGAACCACGCTGGAACTCGGGCGCGAGCACCTCGAGGCGCGCCTCGGCCGGTTCGTTGCGGCATATCGGAGCACGCTGGAGCCGCTCGCGAGGAAGGTCGAGGTCGTGGATCTGCGCTACCCGAACGGGTTTGCCGTGAAGGTTCCGGAGCTGCGAAACGAAAAGAGCGCGCCGAAAACGCGCACGAGTCTGTCATAGGGGTCAAGGCTTATGGGGAAAGCCAGGGAGAGCAACAGGTTGGTCGTCGGGCTGGACATCGGCACTTCGAAGATTGCGGCCATCGTCGCCGAGCTCAAGCCGGAGGGCGGCTTCGAAATC
>JBQTJV010000413.1:0-7812 GCA_052386775.1 Betaproteobacteria bacterium | reverse complement strand
TGCTTGATGAGTCGATTTACGGCCTAGAGGACATCGAGAAAGCCGCCGCCCTCCGGTGCGCGCAGTACATCAAGGTGAAGCTCATGAAGTTCGGAACGCTCGATGCGCTTGCCGCGGCGATCGAGCGCATCCGCGCTTTGGGGATGCAACCGGTGCTCGGCAACGGGGTTGCCTGCGATCCGGGGTGCTGGCTGGAAGCCGGCGTCGCGGCAGCCTGCATCGACAATGCCGGCGAGATGAACGGCTTCCTGAAGACGGACATCGCGCTGCTCGATACCCCGCTGCGATTCGAGGCCGGGGCGATCCGGCTCCAGCCCGACTGCGAGCCGCGTCTGAACATGGATAACGTGCAGCGCTGCTGCGTGGACGCCATCAGCCGTGACCGCCGTGCCGTAGAGCGCGGCGCAGTGCTGCGGCGGCTCGCGTGAAAACGGTCGACAGGGCCCGCGTCGGGAAACTGCGGCCTGGCATATCGTCGTGATCAGGCAAGAAAAAACCATAGTGACCGGCGTCATCGGTTCTGACACCCACATCGTGGGCAACCGAATACTCACCATGGCGCTGGAAAAGGCCGGGTACAAGACCGTTGCGCTGGGCGCACTCACGCCGGCGACGGATTTCATCAAGGCGGCCGTCGAAACGAATGCCGCTGCCATCCTCGTTTCCTCGCTCTACGGCCAGGGGGAACTCGACTGCCGCGGATTTCGCGACCTGTGCATCGAAGCCGGACTCGAAGACATTCTGCTCTACGTCGGCGGTAACCTGGTCGTCGGCAAACGCTCCTGGCAGGAGACGCAGGACACTTATCTCAAAATGGGGTTCGACCGCGTCGCGCCGCCCGGAACGCGCGTGGAGACCGTGCTCGAGTGGCTGGAGCGCGATTTTTCCGCCCGCGAAAGCGGGCACCGGCGTGCCACGGCGTGAGCCGAAAGATGTCGCAGCGACCGACAAAACCGTCCGACGGCCGATGACCGCAGCGCTCCTTATCGACTTCGGCAGCACCTACACCAAGCTGCGCGCGGTGGATATCGGCGCGCGGCGCCTCCTCGGCGCTGGCCAGGGTCCGTCCACTGTGGCAAGCGACGTGACGGTTGGCATGCGGGCTGCGCTCTCCGACCTGGAACGCCGCCTGGGCAGCCTGCCGCGGTTCAAGTACCGGCTGGCTTCCAGCAGTGCCGCGGGGGGGCTGCGCATGGTTACGGTAGGGCTCGTGCGCGAACTTACGGCAGAAGCAGCCCGCCGCGCGGCGCTGGGGGCGGGCGCAAAGCTCGTCGGTACGTTTGCCTATCGGCTGACCGCGTCGGACATCGGGTCGATACGCGCGCTCGCACCCGACATCCTGCTTCTCGCCGGTGGGACTAACGGCGGCAACAGCGAAGTCGTGCTCGCCAATGCGCAGCGGATCGGTTTGGGCGATCTTTGTTGCCCGGTCGTGTACGCCGGCAACCGGGATGTTGCCGAAGAGGCTGCGGCCCTGCTCGGCGCGAAAAACGTGATCGTGTGTGACAATGTCATGCCCGAATTCAACGTTCTGGATATCGAGTCCGCGCGCTCGGCCATCCGCCAGGTTTTCATAGACCGCATCGTTCACGCGAAAGGGATAGACCGTGCCGCCGCCGAATTCGACGCGGTGCTGATGCCGACGCCCGCGGCGGTGCTGGAAGGCGCGCGGCTCGTCGCCGACGGCGTCGACGGCTGCTCCGGACTCGGGACGCTCATGGTGATCGATCCGGGTGGCGCAACCACTGACGTGCATTCGGTTGCGGCAGGGACACCCGCGGCCGGCGTGGTGCCGCAGGGACTGCCGGAAGCGAGAGTCAAGCGCACGGTGGAAGGCGATCTGGGGATGCGGCACAACGCCGCGGCGATCGTCGAGGCGGTCGGCATGGCGCGCATCGCGGATGAAGCCGGCCTCAGCGACAACTGTCTCGATGAGCTGATCACGGCAATAACGCAGGACGTGGAACGGCTGCCGCAATCCCAGGATGAATTTGCCCTTGACGCAGCGCTCGCCCGCGCGGCGGTGCGGCTGGCGGTGACGCGCCACTGCGGAACGGTGGAAGCGGTTTATACCGTCACCGGGCCGGTTACCGTGCAGCACGGCAAGGACCTGTCACAGGTGGCGGCGCTGATCGGCACCGGCGGCCCCATCGTCTCGAGTCCTGATCCGTGCGGCATACTGCAGGCAGCGCTCGCCGACCCGGGAGAGCCGTTCTCGCTCAGACCGAAAGCACCGCGCCTGCTGCTGGACCGGCATTACCTGCTGTATGCCTGCGGTCTGCTGTCGACGGTGGAAAAGCAAGCCGCGCTGGAACTTGCGCTCGCAAATCTGCAGTCGCTCGATGGGGAGCCGATCCGTGAACGCGCCCGCTGCGCCTGATTTCAAGTTGCCACTGTCTGCCGCCCGCATTCCGGACGACGTGTTTGCGCATATGCGCCGGGAGAATCTCGCGCGCTGGCCGAGCGGTGCAGAGGTCGATTTCGACGCCGCCGTGGCGCGTCATCAGGCTTTGCCCAGGCACAAGCAGCTCGGGTGGGTGATGCGGGAGGCGGACCGGCAGCGCCGCTGCCTGACGCAGCCGCGCGGCGGTTTTGGCACGTTCGAAATGCACCGGCACCTCATGGTCACACTCGACAAGGAGGGGCACGCCGACATCGTGCCGACGACCACCGACAGCTACACACGCAACGAACAGTGGCAGCTTGCGCAGAAAGGCATTGAAGAGTCCGAACGGGCGGGGCGCTCGATGCTCAACGGCTATCCGATGGTGAACTATGGGGTCGCGCGCGCCGCCGAGCTGGTGGACGCGATCGACAAGCCCGCGATCATGCTGACCGGCACCGCCATGCCACGTCTCACGGGGGAAATCGGTTACGCCGGCGGTTACTCGGGCTACCTCGGCTCGGCGATCGCTTACACCACCTCGTACACCAAGGAATTGTCGATCGAGGAAGGCATCCGCAACTACCAGTATCTCGACCGGCTGGCCGCCAGGTATCAGGAATATGGCGTCGACCTGCACCGCCGGCAGCCCGGCTTTCTGACGGGCACCAATGTGCCGCCGTCGATCGCCATCATCACCGCCGTCCTCGATTGCCTGCTGGCGGCGGCGCAAGGCGTGAGGAACTACGGGCTCGAAATGGGTGAGACGCTCCACCTCGTTCAGGACGCGGCTGCGGTTGCTGCGTGCCGGGAAATATGCCAGGAATACCTGCAACGGCACGGCTATCACGACGTGTTCACGCCGGTCACGCTGCTCCATTGGATGGGGGCGTGGCCGCACGACGAAGCGCAGTGCGCGGCGCTGGTGGTGTATGGCGGCACGCTCGCGGCCATCGCCGGCGCCAACAGCGTGACCACGAAAAGCGTGCACGAGGCGTTCGGCATCCCGACGCCCGAAGCGAACGCTGAAGGCCTGCGCATGACGCGCATGGCGATCTATCTCGCCCGGGACATCCGCCTGGATGGCGTGAGGGCCTACGAGGACGAAAAAGATCTGATCAAGCGCGAAGTGCGTGCGATCGTGGACAAGACGCTCGAGATGGGCGAGGGGGATGTTGCAGTCGGCACCGTGCGCGCATTCGAGGCCGGCGTGCTGGACGTGCCGTGGTCGCCCAGCCGCTATTGCAGGAGCCGCATCCTCCCGGCGCGCGATGCGGACGGCTGTTTGCGCATTGTGGATCCGGGGCTGATGCCGTTTCCGAAGGATGTACTCGAAGTGCACGAAGAGAAATTGCGCCGCCGCGCCGCCCGCGACGGCGTGCCGTTCGGCCCTGACCTTGCGGTGTCGAGCGTCTACGAGATGGCGGAGCCGGTCGCGAAGCTGCTTCCCGATGTGCTGGGCCGAGGCTGACGGCCCCATTGCAGATCGAAAGAGCAGGGCGCAGCAATCTATCGGATTTACTTGAAGAGGAACGCAGCATGGCAAATCTGCATGAGTCTACCGAGTCCGCGCGCGTTGCCAGTCCTGTAACGAACCGTGCCGGCATCGGTCTACTGAAATTATCGGAGGCGGCAGGCGTGGAGATCCGCGGGGTCGATCTGCGCGAAAAACTGGATGCCGTCACCGTCGAGGCGATTCATCGCGCCTGGCTGGAGCACTGCGTCGTGTTGTTTCGCGATCAGCACCTGTCCGATGGCGATCTGGTGCGATTCAGTCGCCGCTTCGGCGAACTCGATCCCGGGCCCACGATGGCGTGGCAGGCGGGCAGACAGGAGCATCCCGAGATCTTCATCATCTCGAACGTCGTCGAAAACGGTCATCCCATCGGGTTCCTGGGAAATCAGGAGGCTGACTGGCATACCGACATGTCGCACGCCGTGATACCGCCGAAAGCGAGCACGCTTTATGCGCTGGAAGTGCCCGTGGATGGCAGCGCACCCACCGGCTTCATGAACATGTACAAGTTGTACGAAGCCTTGCCCGCGGCGCTGCGCGCACGCGTGGACGGCCTGCGTATGAAGCATGATCCGGCACATACGCTGCAAGGCGAACTGCGGGACGGCTACACGGCTGAATCGTTCGACGACGTCGACGCAGCGGACGGGCCCGTGCACCCCCTGGTGCGCACGCATCCCGAGACCGGCCGGAAGGCGCTGTATCTGGGCCGCGAACGAAACGGCGTCTACCGCGCGGCGTGCGTACTCGGGATGTCGCGTGCCGAATCGGACCAGCTTCTCGACCAGTTGTGGGCGATCGTGCGCAAGGAGCAATTCGCTTGGTACCACACCTGGCGCGCGAGGGACTATCTCATGTGGGACAACCGCTGCGTCATGCACCGCCGGGAGGCGTTCAGCGCAAACCTGCGGCGGATCATGCACCGCACCCAGATACGCGATACCGTTGCGCCAGCATGAAGCTCGACGGCAAAGTAGCAATCGTAACGGGCGCGGCAGCCGGTATCGGCCGGGGTATTGCGGAGGCGTTCGCGCGCGCAGGCGCGCGGGTCGCCGTCGCCGACCGCGACGGCGCGAAGGCGCGCGAAACGGAAGCTCGCATACGGGCGGAGGGCGGCGACGCGGCGGCATTCGAAGTGGATGTCGCGAACGGGAATTCCGTCTCGAGCATGGCCGCCGAGGTGGCATCCCGCTTCGAAAAGGTGGATGTGCTGGTGAATAATGCCGGCATCCGTTACGTCAGGCCGTTTCTGGAGTATTCCGAGGAGGAGTGGCGCAAGACGCTCGACGTCAACCTGACCGGGCTGTTCCTGTGCTGCCGCGCGGTAGTCCCGCTCATGCTGAAGAACGGCAAAGGGAAGATCGTGAACATCGCCTCCGTGGCAGGCGAATACGGCCGGCCGCACCGCATCGCCTATTGCGCGTCGAAAGGCGGCGCGATTGCCTTCACCAAGGCGCTGGCGGTGGACATGAGCGGGAAGAACATCTGTGTCAACGCGCTGGCGCCGGCGCTGATCGACACGCCGCTCAACGCCCACTACGCGGCCGACGGCAATCTGGCTGACGTCTGGGGAAAGGAACTGCTGGTGCGCCGTTGGGGAAGGATCGAGGACGTGGCCGCCGCGGCGCTGTATCTGGCATCGGACGACTCGGATTTCGTAACCGGCACGGTATTGCCCATCGATGGCGGCTGGACGGCGGGACTGGTGCGGGCCAACGAAATTGAGTGATGCGGGGATGGCTGCTGAATATTCCGAACCATCCGGTATTGCGAGCCCGGGATTGTGCCGGGATTGCCGCAACGCGCGGATCATCACCGGGCGGCAGGGGGCGCGTTTCTACCTGTGCCGGCTCGCGGCTACTGACCCTCGGTTCGTGAAGTATCCGCCTCTACCGGTGACGTGGTGCAAGGGGTACGATCCGCTGCGTCCATAACGTACGCTTCCGCCCGCGGCGTCGGTCGGGGCCCATGGCGGCGCCGCAGGGCTCTAGTTGATCGCGATCCTGGCGTCCTTCACGATCTTCCGGTACTTGGCGATATCCGAGCGGATCACGTGGGCCAGCTCTTCCGCGCTGCCGCCGACGGGCTCGGCGCCGAGCGTCGCCATATTCGCTTTGATCTCATTCAGTTTGGTCAACGCCACAAAATCGGTGTGCAGCTTTGCCACGATGTCGGGCGAAGTTCCGCGCGGGACCAGAATCGCCCACCACTGACTGACGTCGAACCCCGTCATGCCCGATTCGCTCAGCGTGGGGACGTCGGGCAGCGCAGAGGAACGCTTGGCCGAGGTGACCGCGAGCGCGCGCACTCTGCCATCCTTGACCTGCCGCGCTACGACCGGCAGTGAAATGAAGCCGCTGTGCACATGCCCGCCGAGCACGTTGGCGAGCTGCGGCCCGCCGCCCTTGAACGAAACGTGAATGATGTCGATGCCGGTGAGCAGTTTCATCCATTCGCCTGAGATGTGTTGCGGTCCTCCCGGTCCCGCCGAGGCGTAGCCGATCTGGCCCGGCTGTTTTTTTGCGAGTGCGATGAATTCCTTTACCGTCTTCACGGGCATGGACGGATGGACCACCAGCACGACCGGCGATATCGCAAGCTGCGTCACCGGCGTGAAATCGCGTGTCGGGTCGTAGGTCATCTTCGGGTAGAGCGCGACATTGAGCGCGACTTCGGCCGAGGCGCACATGAGCACGGTGTAACCGTCGGGCGGGCTCTTGGCGACGATTTCCGCGCCGACCATGCCGCTTGCCCCGCCCCGATTGTCGATGACCACGGACTGCCCCCACTTCTCGGTGAGCGCTTTCGCCATCGGGCGCCCGAGCAGATCGGTGCCGCCGCCGGGAGGATAGGGAACCACGACGCGAACCGGCTTGGCGGGATATGGCTGGGCGGATACGGCTCCAGTTGCGAGCAGGAGCAGCAAGACCACCAGACGCTGTAGCATGACCTCCTCCATTGCGGTGCCGCTTCATCGGGTTATTTTGCTGCGGCAGTTCTCTTCGGTCCCGGTTGCCGACGCATTCGGGCTGACGCGGGCATCCTACTCCGTTTGGGCGCGGGCCGTCCACGGTCGAACTCGGGCAGCCTTGCCGGCGCGAGCAACTTGCTGGCGCACACGGATTGTATTAGCTTGCCGGGCTTCGAGGGCGTTGCACGAATCGTGTATCGGCGGACACGCAGAGGAGCGCGATTGGAAAAGGGCAAGTCAGAACAACATGCCGATCTGCTGATCAGCAACATCGACTGGCTGATTACGGTCGATGGTGGGCGACGCATTCTTCGCGATGCGGCCATCGCCGTACAGAACGGGAAGTTCGCCGCGATCGGCAAGACCGCCGAGCTCGAACGCGCGTGGCGTGCCGGAACGATCATCGATGGCCGCGGGAGCGTGGCGACGCCCGGCCTGATCGACAACCACCTGCATTCGTCTTTCCACCTCGCGCGCGGCCTTGCCGACGAGGCGAACGCCCAGGCGTTTCTGTTCCAGCACATGTATCCGTACGAGGCGGCGATGGACGAGGACGACGTGCGCGTCAGCGTCCTGCTCGCCGCCATGGAGATGCTCCGCCACGGCGTCACCTGCTACATCGAACCGGGAAATTACCATCCCGACGTGACGGTCGACGCGGTGATGCGCGCGGGCATGCGGATGGTGCTGGCGGTGAGCTGCTTCGATCGCAACAAGTCGGTAACGGGTGTCATGCCGGCGCGCATGATCGAGGATACGGCGCGCTGCATCGAGAAGACCGAAGCGCTGTTCGAAAGATATCCCGGCCGGCACGCGGACCGGCTTACTGTCAGCGCGTCGTTTCGGGGCATGAACAACACTTCGGACGAACTCATCCTCGCGCTCAAGGAAATCGCGATGCGCGAGCAGGCGGTGCTCCAGACGCACGCCTGCTATTCGTAC
>JBQTJV010000412.1:0-3217 GCA_052386775.1 Betaproteobacteria bacterium | reverse complement strand
TAGCTGCCTTTCAACGGTATGGTCGGTAGAGGCTGCTGCCCGGTCACCTTGAACACCGCGCCAAGCAGGATGGGCCGCCAGATGACGTCCCGCCCGTGTCGCGTCGCAATGTCCTCTATGCGCGTGCTTGCGAAGTAACCGTACGGCGATGAAAAATCGAAGTAGAAGTCGATACGGTTCGTCGCCATGGGTTGCTCACTCGGTCAGTATCGAGACGGGCTCGAGATCAGCTCATGCGTTCCAGCGCGATGGCGGTCGCTTCACCGCCGCCGATGCAAAGGCTCGCCACCCCGCGCTGCAGTCCGTATTTCTCCAGGGCGGCAAGCAGCGTCACCATGATGCGTGCGCCGGAGGCGCCCAGCGGATGGCCCAACGCACAGGCGCCGCCATGAATATTCACCTTCTCGGGCGCGATGTCCAGCTCGTGCATCGCCGCCATCGTTACCACCGCGAACGCCTCGTTGATTTCAAACAGGTCCGTGGACTTTGCATCCCAGCCGGTCCGGGCGAAAAGCTTGCGCACGGCGCCCACCGGCGCGGTCGTGAACCACCGCGGCTCCTGCGCGTGCGCTGCGAACGCGACGATCCGCGCGAGCGGCTGCAGTTTTTGCCGCTCGGCGCGCGATAGTTTCATGAGGATCAGCGCGGCAGCGCCGTCCGAGATGGAGCTCGAGTTGGCGGCCGTTACCGTGCCCTCTGCCCTGAAAGCCGGCTTGAGTTGCGGAATGCGGTCGACGTCAGCCTTCAGCGGTTGCTCGTCCCGCGTGACGGGCGCCGCGCCGCTGCTGCGACTGACGGGCGTGATCTCCCGCGAAAAACTGCCGTCTTCAATCGCCTGTCTCGCCCGGACCAGGGAAGTGATCGCGTAACGATCCTGCGCCTCGCGCGAGAAGCCATAGTGCTGCGCGCAGTCCTCCGCAAACGTGCCCATGAGGCGCCCGCGATCGTAGGCGTCTTCCAGTCCGTCGAGAAAAAGGTGGTCCTTCACCTCGTTGTGTCCGAGGCGCAGGCCCGCTCGCGCTTTCGGCAGCAGATAGGGGGCGTTCGACATGCTTTCCATGCCGCCCGCGACCATGATGTCGCTGCGGCCCAAAGCGATCTGGTCGTGCGCCAGCATCGCGGCCTGCATGCCCGAGCCGCATACCTTGTTGATCGTCATACAGCCTGCGCTCGCCGGCAGCCCGGCGCCGAGAGCCGCCTGGCGTGCGGGCGCCTGACCGGTGCCCGCGGCCAGGACCTTGCCCATGAACACCTCATCCACGTCTTCGGGGGAAATGCCGGCACGTTCGATCGCCGCGCGGATGGCGATCGAACCGAGCTCGGGAGCGGAGCGTGCCTTGAGCTCTCCCATGAACCCGCCGATCGGGGTGCGCACGGCGCTCACGATCACTACCGGATCGTCGGGCATATCACCTTTCCGCGGTGCCGGGTCGAGGATGGCGCACGAAACAAAGCCTCATCATTGGGTTTGCTCAAAGATCTCGCGCCCGATCAGCCAGCGCCGGATCTCGGAGGTGCCGGCGCCGATCTCGTACAGCTTGGCGTCGCGCAGCAGCCGGCCGGTGGGCGACTCGTTGACATATCCCATCCCGCCCAGGGCCTGTATCGCTTCCAGCGCCATCCAGGTGGCCTTTTCCGACGCGTAAAGTATGGCACCGGCCGCGTCTCGGCGCGTGATGTTCCCGGCATCGCAGGCCCGCGCGACGGCATAGACATAGGCGCGGCACGCCGACAGGGTCGTGTACATGTCCGCCATCTTCGCTTGCATGAGCTGAAATGTCCCGATGGGCTGGCCGAACTGGCGGCGTTCATGGAGGTAGGGCAGCACCGCATCCATGCACGCCTGCATGATGCCCAGCGGCCCCCCCGCCAGGACCACCCGCTCGTAGTCGAGCCCGCTCATCAGAACGTGCACGCCGCCATCCACCGTACCGAGGACATTGTCAGCCGGTACTTCGCAGTCGGCGAATACCAGCTCGCTCGTGTTCGAGCCGCGCATCCCGAGCTTGTCGAGCTTCCGCCCCGCCGAGAAGCCCGGGAACGCTTTCTCGATGATGAACGCCGTGATGCCCTGCGCACCCGCGCCCGGATCGGTTTTCGCGTAGGTCACCACGATGTCCGCATCCGGCCCGTTGGTGATCCACATCTTGCTGCCGTTGAGAATGTAGCGCTCGCCCCTGCGTTCGGCGCGGAGCTGCATGCCGACCACATCCGAGCCGGCGCCGGGCTCGCTCATCGCAAGCGCGCCGATATGCTCGCCGGCAACCAGCCGCGGCAGGTAGCGGCGTTTCTGCTCTTGGCTCCCGTTGCGGTATATCTGGTTCACGCACAGATTGGAATGCGCGCCGTAAGAGAGCCCGACCGAAGCCGACGCGCGGCTGATCTGCTCCATGGCAAGTACGTGCGCGAAGTAGCCGAGGCCGCTGCCGCCGTGCGCCTCGTCCACGGTGATCCCGAGCAGTCCGCCCGCTCCCAGCTTGGGCCACAGGTCGTCGGGAAAGTCGTTGCACTGATCGATCGCCATCGCGCGTGGCGCGATCTCCCGCAGCGCAAACTGACGGACTGCGTCCTGCAAGGCGGCCAGCGTGTCGCCCAAGGTCAAATCGATTGCAGGGACGGTTGCCATATTACGTTTACGTTAACGGCGTCTTAAGCCACTTTATCAGGCACTTCATTTGAAGTGGAGAGCAACCGGCGGCACTGCCCGGCAAAAAAGGTGACTTCGTTCAGCATGACCTCGATGTCTTCCTTCTGCTGCTCCAGCAGGGCTCGGCGCTTTTCCAGCTTGGCCAGGAATTCCTCCAGTTGTTTCCGTTCGTCGCGAGCGAGATCGTACAGTTCGAACAGCTCTCGTATGTCACTGAGTGAGAACCCCAACCGCTTGCCGCGCAGCGCAAGTTTCAGTCGTACCCGGTCACGGGCACTGAAGATGCGGCTGGTGCCCTCCCGTCGTGGACTGAGCAGACCCTGGTCCTCGTAGTGGCGAATAGTACGAGTGGTCACGCCGAACTCGCGAGCGAGCTCGCTTATCGAAAAAGTCTGCGACATCGTGGCGTTGTGCTATGCAATATAAGCGTGTAATATCCGACGGTTGCTTTCTTATAGTTGCGTTTTACGTAAACGTCAAGTAGTCCGCTGGCACATCAGGCAAACGCGTCGCCTTGGGCAGAGAAGACATGAACGAAACACAATCCAGTCAAAGTGGGGTCGATGCCGC
>JBQTJV010000411.1:0-2592 GCA_052386775.1 Betaproteobacteria bacterium | reverse complement strand
CCGCTCTTCAGGCGCTCGCGGCTCGACGGCTGCCGGTGCTCGGCCGCCACCAGGCGCGGAAAGAGCTCCAATCCGCCGCGTCGGATCGAGTAGTCATGATAGCCGCCGCGAAAATCGCTGCCCCGGTACTTGGTGACGGAGAGACGCCGGCGCGGGGCCCCGAAAGCCGGCACCGTGTGCTCGAGCATCAGCGCACCGTGCGCAATGCTCTGGACCTGCAGATCATGGTCGCCCCCAGTCAAATCGTCGAGCAGCAGCACGGTGCAGTTGCGGCTGGCGAAAAACTGCTTCAGCGCCAGGATCTGGCGGCGGTACCGTAGTGGACTGCCCGAGAGCAGACGCAGCTCCGAAAGCGAGTCGAACACGATGCGCACCGGCTTTAACCGATCGACGTCATCGAGGATTTTCCGGGTTGTGGTGGACAGTTCAACCTCGGTGGGATGGAATACCGTGTACTGCTCGCTCGGGTCGAGAATGTCCTCGGACGGAACCAGTTCGCGAATCGCAACACCGTCGAGCGACCAGCCGTGAGAGGCGGCGACGCCGAGTATTTCGTCCTGTGTCTCGGACAGAGTCACATGGAGCACCGATTCACCCTGCCGCGCACCTTCCAGCAGGAACTGAAATGCGAGCGTCGTCTTGCCCGAGCCCGGCATGCCTTCCACCAGATACAGGCGGTTGCGCATCAACCCGCCGTGGAGAATGTCATCCAAGCCGGGTATGCCGGTGGCAGCGCGCGGCAGAGGCAATTTTTGCTCCGGATCGTCCGCGAAAGGGACCGGGCTAGTGTAGCAAATTACACTGCTGCGCTTCTGTAGTCCTTTCGCTACAAGCACTGGCGTTGTTGCGAGATTGCGAGGACGTAGTATTGCTGGGGCGGACGTACTCGCGCAGTCGCCGCTACGCCGGGATCGTGCCGCCCACCGTAACTCGGTGCATCAACCGCCGGTGCTTGGGCCAGCGGTAGTCGAACGAGGCCAGATGTTGCACCGTGCAGTTGTCCCACATCAGCAGGTCGTGCACCTGCCAGCGATGGACGTGCCGGAATGCAGGATCGACGATGCGTTCGGCCAGTTCATCGATCAGCTCGAGCGCTTCGTCCTTCGGCATACCTTCTATCCCTTCGCACTCGCCCTTGCTCACATAAAGGCATCTGCGGCCGGTATACGGATGCGTCCGGACGACCGGATGCGAGACCGCCGGCTGTTCGCGCCGCAGCGCCTGGTCCGCCTGCCCCGTGCCGGTGCGCGCCCGCCGACCGGCGACCTGATGGATCGCGCGCAGCTTTGCGATGCGCTCCTGTTTCTCCCGCGGCAAGCTGTCGTGCGCATGAGCGGCACTCGAAAACAGCGTATCGCCCAGCGCAACGCCATTCTCGAACGGCACTTCGAGCGCGTAGAGGAACGTCGCCCGCGGCGGGCGCGCCGTATACGACATGTCGGTATGCCAGACACTGCCGGCGTCCGCGTGCCCGATGTCGCGCCCGTTCTCCTTGATGTTGGATACGAACATGATCTCCGGATACTTGGGATGCGCGTAGTGCAGCAGGAAAATCCGCTCCACCTCGCCGAAGCGGCACGCGAAGGCGATCAACTGCGGCTCGTCGAGCTGCTGTTGCGGGAAAGAGAGCACGGCGTGCTCGTTGAACGCGGCCTCGATCTTCGCGAATTGCGCTTCCGACAGCGGCTGAGCAAGATCGACATCCTTGATTGCCGCACCGATCACGTTGCCGGATGGCTCGATGTGCATGATTCACTCCTGTCCCAATAAACGCCGATAGTCATAACATCCGGCGCGCGGCCAGCGCCGCCGGCAAGACACGCCACCCAAAGCGCTGCCCACCGCCTTGTACCGTTATGAGTTTTATCGACTGTCCTTCGCCTCAAGAACCTTTAGCTCTTGCCCAGCTTGAGCAAAGGCAGCGGCCCGAGCGTGAAGCGAAATCGCGAACGTCTTTATACATAGCTCGTCATTGGGCTCACGAAACTGACCTCGTTTACCTGTATCAGCATTCGATGTAAAAAAGCATGCGGCATCGTACAGGCGATCTCGGACCAAGCGCTCGCACACCAACTCGTAACGCTTAGCGTAACTACGGGTCTGAAACACCTCGTCGACTTTGTAAGGGCTGAGAGTGATTCGTTTTGTAGGGCGCATAGATGTCGGCGTCTCTTCGAGCATGAATAGATATCCAAGCCAAGGTTTTTGAGACGGCTTAAAAGCGCCTTCGCGATAAGCGGCCCAGAAGTCCGTCGCATTACCCAAGGCTTCCTCAACACGGTTATTGAAGTTATTGCCGAAACTGCCGACCTGAGACTTGACTTCTACGACTGCGACCAGTTGTGTATCAGACAGGACAACCAGGTCCCACTCCTTACATGGACGATAGAAGCCGGGCAGCGTTCGGGGCCTCTTCTCCGTTACGTTGATCTCTACTTTAGGTAATGCGGCATCTTTAACGATTGCAGCTATAAGTTTTACGAACCCATCAGCGTGCTTGCCGCCGGTAACTGCACCACGGTTGCCGGCGTCTTTTTGGCCGGTGCGATCACCTTGGCGCTTTTTTTGTCTCCCCCTTATTCGCCAGAAGTG
>JBQTJV010000410.1:0-8336 GCA_052386775.1 Betaproteobacteria bacterium | reverse complement strand
GCTTGCGACTTCTTTCACCATCTGCGCGCCCATGTTCTCGAACTTGTCCTTCAGTTCGATTTCCTTCGCGACCGACACGCCGTCCTTGGTGACGGTGGGGGCGCCGAAGCTGCGCTCGAGAACCACGTTGCGCCCTTTCGGACCCAGGGTGACCTTCACGGCATCGGCGAGAACGTTCACCCCCGCGACGATGCGGTGACGGGCCGACTCATGAAACTTGACGTCTTTTGCTGCCATACGCGTTACCTCCTGAATGCGAGCTTTTAAGCGGCTTCGACCACGCCCATGACGTCTTCTTCGCGCATCACGAGCAGTTCTTCGCCTTTGACCTTGACCGTCTGCCCGGAATACTTCCCGAACAGGATTTTGTCCCCGACCTTGAGATCGACGGGACGGACCTTGCCATCCTCCAGAACCTTGCCATTGCCGACGGCGATGACCTCCCCCTGGTCGGGTTTTTCCGCAGCCGTGTCGGGAATGACGATGCCGGAGGCCGTTTTACGCTCCTCTTCCAACCGCTTGACGATGATGCGGTCGTGTAACGGACGAATCTTCATATCAGACTCCTCACTGATCATCTTGAACCTTAAGGATTTTCGACGTTGGCTGGCCGCCAACGTGCTAGCGAAATGGGGCCGGCGCACGGGATTTCAAGGGGCTCGCGCCGCCCTCCAGCCGCTGGGGGCGCGGCGCCGTGGATGTGCTCGAATCGCCGCCGGGTCCCGCGCGCTGTACGGTTTTGTCGTGGGCGGATCACGAAAAGTTGGGCCCTGCCGCAGCGTTATACTGGCGAGCGTGCAAAGGAGCCGGACATGAAACTCAAGGCAAACGGTATCGAAATCAACTACGAAATCGACGGTGCAGGGCCATGGGTCACGTTGAGCCATTCGCTCGCCTGCAACCTCGCCATGTGGGACGATCAGATGGCCGCGCTCACGCGCAACTACAAGGTGCTGCGCTACGACACCCGCGGGCACGGCCAGACCAGCGCGCCCCGGGGCAACTACACGCTGGAGGAACTGGCAGACGACGCGAAAGCGCTGCTCGACGCGCTCGGCATCCGCCGTACCCACTGGGTGGGGTTGTCGATGGGCGGCATGATCGGACAGACCTTCGCACTCAAGTACCCCGGCGTGTTCCAGAGCATGGTGCTCGCCGACACCACCAGCCGCCGCGCGCCGGATGCGGCGAAACTGTGGGGCGAGCGGATAAAAATCGCCCATGAACAGGGGATGGCGCCGCTGGTGGAATCCACGCTCGCCCGCTGGTTCACCGAACCCTACCGCAAGTCTCACGCATCGGTCGTGGAACGCATCGCAGCGGGCATCCGGGCGACACCGCCGGCCGGCTATGCCGGGTGCTGCGACGCGATTTCGAAGATAGACCTCACCGACCGCCTGCACGAGATCAAATGCCCGACGCTCGTGATCGTCGGCGAGCAGGACATGGGCACGCCGCCGGCGATGGCGCGCGCGATCGCCGACAACCTGCCGGGCGCTGAACTGAAGATCATCCCGTCCGCGGCGCACCTGTCGAATATCGAACAGGCGCAGGTTTTCAACGATGCCGTGACGACGTTTCTGGACCGCATTGGTTAACGGGGCGTCGAAATTGCGTTCGCTCCGCGCCCCCTAAGCCCCGCCGCGGGCGAGAACCGTAGGGAGGGCATTTATGCCCACCGTCAAACATGTCATTCGACGGACGCGCGCTTACGCGGGCTGCCGGCGCATGAGAAAACCGCCGGCGGTAAGCAAAGCCGAGTTCGAGAGGAACACCGGCATATAGCCGAATGCCGTGCCGACGCTGCCGAAAAGCAGCGGAATGACGAGATGCGTCACGTTATTGACCATCACGCGCAGTCCGGCCGCCTCCGAAGCGCGCCCGACCGGGGCCGCGGCGTAGATCAGCGACATCGACATCGGCTGCCCGCAGCCCACGCCGAGCCCTAGCAGAAAACCGCACGCCGCCAGCGCAAACGCATTTTCGAAAAACGGCATCAGTGCGAAAGCGCACGCCGCCACGAAAATCGCGTACGTCAGGATGCGCGTTTCCGGCAGCCGTTTCACGAGATACGGTAAAGCGATGCGGATCACGAACGTCGCCGCGGCGAACACGCCGAGTATGGTACCGATCGCGGATGCCGACAGCCCGATCGAATGGCCGTACACCGGCATATAGAACTGGAACAGGTCCCACGCGGACGAAATGATGCCGCTGGCGATGAAGGTGTTGCGCAATACCGGCATGTGCCACAGGTCCAGCAGCCGGCGTTCTTCCGCTTCATCCTCGCCCTTCACTGCCCGCGGCAAGAACCCCGGCTTCAGCCACAGCAGCACGATCGGGACGATCATGAACGTCGCCAACATGACAAAGGTCGGGATATGGCCGAAGTGGTCGATGGCGAAACCGGCCGACACCGGGCCGACGAAACCCGCAGCGGCAAAACCCATGCTGATGAGCGCATAGTTGCGGGCCCGGTTCTCGGCGCCCCCGATGCCGCCCGCGATGCCGGTGACCGTGACGAAAAAAAAGTGAAAGGAAGAACCGAGCAGGAGCGCGGAGACGTAAAGCGTGATCAGGCTGCCGGGGAAAAGCGCGGGCAGCAGCAGCGCCACGGCAACGCCGGTCGTGCCGAGCAGCATCGGCAACCGCGCGCCGACCCGGTCCGCCAGCCGCCCGATCGCCACCGCGAGCAGCATCGGTACCAGCGCGTAGAGCCCCATCAGCACGCCCACGGTGAACTGATTTGCGCCGAGCTGCAGGGCATACAAAGTGATGACGACGCGGCTGCCGCCGAAGCCGCAATGGCTCAGCAGGCACATGAGTACGATGAGGTAGATCGCCATCCCGATAGCGGGGCGGAAAGCGCAACTGAAAGTGACCCGCAATTGTACCATTCACGCCGTCCTGCTCGCGGTCTGAGTCCGCATCGTGTCTGACGGTCTGACGGGACTGCCACTCGGCGTGACGGGCGTGAACGGCGGGTCCGGTCGGAAACTGTTCGTAATGTGGATAGAGAAGGAATAACCCGCGCGCCACCGCCGCGCAGTTGCCGATGCCGAGAAGGGAAACGGGCGAGCGCCGTGCCGACGTGACCACCCTCGGCCACGCGCCGGCTGCGTCAGTCTACGAGGCCGCCTTTTATGGCGTAATGAGTGAGTTCAGCGTTGCTCTTCATGTTGAGTTTCATGAGCAGACGCATGCGATAAGTGCTCACCGTCTTCACGCTCAGGTGCAGATCCTGGGCGATCTGGGACACCGTTTTTCCGGAGGCGATGAGACGCAGTATTTCGAATTCACGGTTGGAGAGATCCTCGTGGGTCGCCGGCTGTCTTTTGCGCTCCAGCTCCCACGCAAGTTTCTCGGCCACCGCCTGGCTGATGTACTTTCCACCGGAGGCCACTTTGCGTATGGCGCTCACGAGCTGCGCCGGCGCCCCCTCCTTGGTGAGATAGCCGGCGGCACCGGCTTTGAGCATGCGCACCGCATACTGGTCTTCCGGGTACATGGTCAGGATCAGTACCGGAAGCGCCGGCGCCTGATCCTTCACCACGCGCAGCACTTCCAGGCCGTTGGGGCCGGGCATCGATATGTCGAGCAGCATCACGTCCCACTGCTGCTCTTTCACCATCTGGATCGCCTCGGTGCCGGACGCCGCCTCACCCGCCACAGTCATATCAGGCGCGTCGGCAAGGATTCTCTTCAAACCCTCGCGGACGATGGCATGGTCGTCCACGATAAGCACGCGGACAGCGCCGCGTGCCGGCGTTTCAGGACGAGTGTTCTGCTGCACGACCATTTTGACGACCTGGGCAAGGCCGATGACGTTTGCGCGCCAATCGGGAATGATGATTTCGGGGCGCCCGCCTCCCGTCGGATGATTAGGGATGCGCCGGCGCGTCACCGTCAGGTTTTGTCCTACGGGCCGCGGCGAAGTTCCCGCGCTGCCTTCGCCCGGGCCGGTATCGTCGCGGTGATCACCGTACCGTGCGGCTTGGCGGTATCGATCCCGAACTGGCCGTTGAAGGCGCTCACCCGTTCGGCCATGCCGACCAGCCCCCAGCGGTGTAACTCCGGGCGGGCGTCGAAGTCGATTCCGCACCCGTTGTCGGTGATCTGCAGCCGTACGCTGCCGGCCTCCTCGCGCAGCGCGATCTTCACGCGCGTCGCGCCGCTGTGGCGCACCACGTTGGACAGCGCCTCCTGAACGATGCGGAATATCGCGGTGGCCGGCTCGGGTTCGACGTCCAGATGTTCCTTTTCCGGGTTGGTCTCGACGATGCATTGGATGCCCGTCCTGCGCTCCACGTCCTGGGCCTCCCACTCCACGGCGGCAAGCACGCCGAGGTTGTCCAGTATGCTCGGCCGCAGGTCGGTTGCGATGCGGCGCACCGATTCGATTGCCGCGTCGATGCGGCGTGTGAGTTGCCGCATGGTTTCGGACAAGCCGCTGGCCGCCCCCGTCAATCCTTTGCGGCACGCTTCGGCATCCATCTTGACGGCAAGCAGCAGCGCACCCAGCTCGTCATGGACTTCACGCGCGATGTGCTTGCGCTCCTCTTCCCGCCCCGACTGCAAATGGATGGCAAGGGAGCGCATCTGCTGGTGTGAGCGTTGCAGCGACTCCGCGGCCTGTTTGCGCTTGGTCACATCCGCCGCGATGCCCGCCACGCGGTGCACCCGACCCGATATTTCGCGTATCGGGAAACCGCGCAGCCGAATCCAGCGCACGGTGCCGTCAGGCCGCCTGATCCTGAACTCGATGTCGTACGGCCTGTCCAGCCGCCGCGCCCGGACGATACGCCGCACACGCTTGCGGTCCGCTTCATGGATCAATTCCCGCCACGACGCGGGATCGCCGTAGAGCTTCTCAATCGAGAATCCCCATACCTTCTCGAAAGTCGGACTCACGTAGAAAATCCGGCGGCCGTCGACATCCGTCAGGAAGAAAACGTCTTCGATGTGCTCTGCCAGCAGGCGAAAGCGTTCCTCGCTCTCACGGAGCTGCTCCTGCATCCGCTTGCGGCGGGAAGTGTCCCAGAACATGCCGCTCGCATAGCGCACGCCGTTTTCCTCGGAAACCGACATGCCGCGATCGATCACCCACACCCAGCTTCCGTCCTTCGCCCGCCGGCGATACTCGATGTCGTAATTCGCCGCGCCCGTCGCCGATCCGGGGGCGCTGAACAACATGGCATACGCCGACTGCACGCGCTCGCGATCGTCGGGATGGATGTTCTCGCACCAGAAATGCGCCCCGCCGCTGCGCACCTCGTGCTCGGCATACCCCAGCACGCTCGTGACATTCGCGCTCACATACCGGGGACTGCCGTGCTCGTCCTGTATCCACAGCACGGCCGGCATGTTGTCGATCAGCCAGCGCAGCTTGGACTCGTTCTCGCGCAGCGCTTCCTCGGCGCGCTTGCGCTCGGTGATGTCCACCATGGCGGTGCGGAACAAGGCGCCTTCTGCCTCATCTTCAGGCCGCCTGACACTGATCAGCTCTATGTCCCGCCTACCCGTCTTCAGCCTGAGTTCCGTCTTTATCAGCGGCGCCCCGGCGCGGCTATCGTGGAGATGTTCCTGAAAACGGGGAACATCCGCTTCCTCCAAAAACTCGGCGAATGGCCTGCCGATGAGACGCGTGCGGGCATCGCCCAGCACCACGGCAGCGGTCAGATTCAGCACCCGCACTATGCCCGCCTCGTCCAGGGTCATATAGCCAATGGGCGCGGACTCGTAGAGCTGTACATACCGTTCGCGCGACTCTTGCAGGAGGCGCTGCGTCGCGAGCAGGTGCTGATTCTGCGGCTCCAATTCCTGCCTCTGCTCTTCCGAGGAACGCATTGCGCGCTCCCAGGCGCTGCGCTCCAGGTCTGTCACTTTAGGAGCGGATTGGCCGTCCGAACGATGCGGCCGGCGGGCTTCCATACCTGGTCTCACAGATTTTTTTGTCGGCATGCGGGCCGTCAGTCGCGGTGCGAAGGAAGAACGGGAGACAAATACTAGACCGTTGCTACGACGCGGCCAATAGGCTGGGTCCTCAATTGTATGTAGAGCGGCTGCGCGGCGGTCATTGTCCTGCCAGGAACGCCACCGCAAGACCACCACGCTAAGATTGCATTTTCAACTCGGCTAATCCACTTTCGCGCCCGTGGCCTTGACCACCGGTCCCCATTTCGCCCACTCCGCCTTCAGGAAGGCCACGAAATCATCCGGGCTCAAGAACGTCGCGTCCGCGCCCTGCTGGCCGAAGCGCTCCTTCACCTCCGCCGCATCGAGGATTTTCCTGAGGTCCGCGCTGATGCGCGCGACGATCGGCTTCGGTATGCCGGCCGGCCCCGAGACACCGTACCAGACCTTGCCGTCGACCTGCGGATATCCGAGCTCGCCGAGGCTCGGCAGTTCGGGATACTTTCCGGAGCGGTTCTTGCCGACGGTGGCGAGCAGCCGGATGCGTCCCGACTGCACGTGCGGAAAAATCGACGGCAGCGAATCGAATCCGAGCTGTACGTTGCCGCCCGCGAGATCGACGACGCCGGGGCCGCTGCCCTTGTACGGAACGTGCACGATCGGCGCGCCGGTCGCCGTCTTGAACATCTCGCCCACCAGATGCGGCATGCCACCGCTGCCGGAAGAATAGAAATGCAGGCTGTTCGGCTTCGACCTGGCGAGCGCGATCAGGTCCTTCACGCCCTTCACCGGCAGCCCGCCGTGCGCGGCGACGTACATCGGCAGGCTCGTCGCGAGCCCGATATGCGTGAAGCTCTTCAACGCGTCATAGGGCAGCTTGCTGTAGAGCACCGGGCCCACGCCGTGCGTCGTGGACGACGACCAGAGCAGCGTGTAGCCGTCGGGCGCGGCTTTCGCGGTGATGTCCGAGGCGATGGTCCCGCCGGCGCCGCCGCGATTTTCCACTACCAGGTTCTGACCCAGGCTGTCCGTGAGTCGCTGCGCGACGATGCGCGCGGTAAAGTCTGCCGCGCCGCCCGGCGGCACGCCGACGATGAAGCGGACCGGCTTGGTGGGATAAGCCTGTGCCGCCGCGTGCACCGACATGCACGATGCGGCAGCTACTGCCAGCAGCCTGAACACGTTTGTCATTGTCCGCTCCCTGAACATTGCGCCGTCACTGCTATCGCGATTTTAGCAACCGTCGGCTGCTTCCCGGGGGGGAAGCCGCCAGCGCCGTCTGTCCTTCCCGCTGCTATCGCGGGGCGACCAGGTAGTGGACCGCAAAGCGCTGCTGCGCATCGACCCAGCAGCGTTCGGGCCGGAAGCCCGCCTCCCGGGCCAGCGCCTGGAATTCGCCAACCGAGTACTTGTACGAGTTCTCGGTGTGGACCGTTTCATCGCGCCGGAAGGAAAATTTCCGCCCGCCAAGCGACACGGCCTGCTCCCTGAGGCTGACGAGATGCATTTCGATGCGCCCGGCTTCCTGGTTGTAGAACGCGTGATGCCGGAACGCCGCCAGATCGAAATCGGCTCCCAGCTCCCGATTGATGCGCGCCAGCAGGTTGAGGTTGAAGGCCGCGGTGACGCCCTGCGCGTCGTTGTAAGCGTCATGAAGCAGCGCCGGGGATTTCTTGAGATCCACGCCGACCAGCATCGCGCCGCCGGGACCCACCATACGGCGGGCGCCGACGAGAAAGCTACACGCTTCGGCGTCGGTGAAGTTGCCGATGGTGGAGCCCGGGAAGTACACGACGCGGCGGTTTGCGCCGAAACCGGCGATCGCGGGCAGCTCGAACTCGCGCGTATAGTCCGCGCACACCGCGACGATATGCAGCCCCGGAAATCGGGCCGCCAGTTCCGCCGCGAAATTTCTGAGCTGCGCGCCGGCGATGTCGATCGGCATGTAGACGGCCGGATTCAGGCGCTCGATCAGCTCGATGGTCTTTCTGCCCGAGCCGCTGCCGTACTCGACCAGCACGCAATCCGGCCCCAGGAGTTGCGCCATGTCAGCCGCATGGGCCTGCATCAGCGCCATTTCGGTGCGCGTCGGATAATATTCCGGCAGCGCGCAGATCTGCTCGAACAGCGCGACGCCACGCTCGTCGTAAAAGTACTTGGGACTGAGCGTCTTCTGCGGCAGCGAGAGCCCGGCGATGACTTCTTCGGCGAAGCTGCCGGTGTCGGGCTTCAAATCGTTAAAGATGAAGGAGCCGCCGTCTTGCGCCATACACGGATACCTGCGATGTCGGAACAACTAGTTGTGAAGCGTCAACAGGTTGTTTCGGGGCTGAGCTAAGCGACTGATGGGTGCCATGCCTTTGATCCCTTGATGTGGGCGATGCCAGTTGTAGTGATGTCGCCAGCGCTCGAGCATGTGTTCA
>JBQTJV010000409.1:0-2410 GCA_052386775.1 Betaproteobacteria bacterium | reverse complement strand
GGCAATCAATTTGTTCCTGGAGACAGCCCGTTGGCGCCGAGTCGCCCCCTGCCCCAACTGCTCGGCTGGCCATCATCGGCTCTGCGAGAGGATTTCGACCAAACCGACAGGTCGGGCAACATCAACGCGCTGCGGAGTCAGGCCGCCACGAATGACACTACGATTCGAGAGCACCAATCCCGCCAGCGCGTCACGCCGGGCCAAACCGTCCGCAACGACATCTCCGCGCGAGTAAGTTCGAACGAAAGCCAGGCCTCCGCGACCATCGAAAGCCGTCGCCGCGAAGTCTCGCAGGAGCAAGGCACCCTGAGCGAGGATTACAACGCGACAGTCAAGGCCGGAAAGATCAGCCCACATCACGGCGGAAACAGAGCCGCGTGGGACACCGTTGGCGCACAGACCGACAACCGTGCCAAGCTGGGTACGCCCCCCGAGCGGCCGAGCATCGGCGAGTGGCACACAAACGAAGACGGTGTGCCGGTTGCCGGCCCAAAGCCCAAAACACCGGAATCAGTGACCCCAGCCGCGAAAACTGATCACGCGCCAAGCCCAGCGGAGAGCCGTCGTTCGAACGATGGAAAGGACATGACCGGGAACCGATAGGCCCAACGACGCGTCAATCGTCAGCCGCCCCGATCTCCATGCTACCCAGACCATTGCCCGTAATGTAGCCCGGCGTCCGGTCACCGTATCGACTGGCCGGGTTCTTTGTCACCATAGGGTCACCGTGAAGCCATCCCTCGAAGTCTGGGTCGATGCCGCGATCCCGTTCCATAGCCACATCCTTCGTCACAAGAGGCGTAGACAGCCCCGCGCGAAGCGCGAACCACAGCGTTGCGAACCAGGCCTTCAAGGAATCGGGGGCAAGCATTCTTTTATCACTCACGCGAACTGCAGCCTAATGGAATCATCTCTAGCTGAGATCATACACTCCGGAATGCCGAAGTGAAACTCTCGGGTCGCCGTCATGGCGACCGATTCTCGATAGGTGCACAGGACGAAATTCAGTTCCACCCCAGTTCTTCACGAACTCTCCGTCGGAACGGTTTGGCAATCTGGGCGGGCGCTTTCTCGAAGTACTCCCGGGCAGCCTGGGCCTTTCCGGTAGCGACCAATCCTTTCAAGTAGGCCATTCGCTTCTCCTCCGTGCTAAGACCAGCCTTTCGCTCCGGGTCATTGGGTCCGAGTGCGGTCCAGACGGCGCAATCAAGCCGCTTACGCTTTAACCAGTCCTCAATCGAAGAATCCACCTGCGACATTGCCGCCAGGCTGCTCCCTCGTGGCCAGCAGCGAATGTTGGCTGAACTTGTCCCCTCACGCGCGCGCAGGTTCCTTCAGATAACGCGTCAGGTCACCCCATAAGCTCCATCCTCTCAAATTGCGGAGCCTCCGGGAATTCCGGGGCGGTTCACCAAGAGTTAAGGATGATTCGCCTGTCGTTGCTAGTCCAACTTCTGCTTCCTTTATTGTTCCTGTAGTCGGCAATAGCGCGTTCGATAAACTCACTAAGACCGCCACCCTCATTGACCACAAATGGCGCCATCGCACGAAAGTCATCGATAGAAAGTGACTCCACCACGGCAGACCCATTGCAGCAGAGTTCTATTGCCTGAAGCGTTTCACGCTCATCACGGTTAGTAAGCTCTTGAAGAAAATAGCGCCGGACGTCCGCTTTCAAACGCCAAAAGCGACTAGCCGCATGCTTAAAGCTGCTGAGTCGACTATTGAGATTGGCAAGAGTGTCGGCGGGAGTTTTCTTCACCCAAGAGGTCCACAACCTTGCGAGAGCAGGCGCGGTACGACAGCGTCTCGCTTTCCTCCCAAGCGGCGACAATTCACCGCCCTCCAAGAAACCGAGTAAATGCAGTTCGCTACGCTCTTTGTATCCAATCTTTGGATAGCGTCTCAAGACATCTATGACCCGATCGATGTTTCGAACATTGTTTCCGGCGTGATCAAAACCGAGCGTGCCAACCGGCAAGGTAATGGTAGCGAACACATCCTCCAGAACATCCGCGTCTTCAGCAGTTGGTGAATAGTTCTGCTCGTCTCGACGTTCTGCGATACGACGAAGGGGCACTCTCGCCCGTGCAGCTCGTTTCCACCGCTTCTCGTAGCTTCTTACAAACGCCTCGTCTACTCTCTCCGTCGCTGAGTCGCGAAACAACCCCTCGAACCAGCGAGCCGTCTGACGGAACAGGCGCGGTTCAGAAATATGGATCCCCGCCTCGACACCGCCCTCTAGACCCGAGAAGCTGATATTTGCACTCCCGACAATTGCGATGTCTTTCGCCTTATCAGTACCGTGAATCACGAACACCTTCGGGTGAAACACGCGGTTCCCGCGGTAGCATCTCACGTGAATTCCGCGGCGAATCGCTGCTCTCAGAACGGCTGGTTGCGTTACGTT
>JBQTJV010000408.1:0-2424 GCA_052386775.1 Betaproteobacteria bacterium | reverse complement strand
GTCTCGCAGATCAACGGCTGCGAGTTCTGTGACGACCTCAACTCGTCGTTGGGTCTCGACCGCGGCCTCGCGCCGGAGAAGCTGCGAGACGAGCACCTGTACGAGCGACCGCAGGGGCGCATCGAGCCGTCCGGCCTTGCGGTCGACCGTGCGATAGAGCGCTGACATGGCAGGAAAAGCTCCCGGGATCCGACCCCAGAGGCGCACCGGCTCCAGCTCCCGGCCGTACCGGCGTCGCTGGCGCCAGAAAATCAGCCGCATGTACCACGGGTAGGGAAAGCCGGCGGGCGTGGCGACATGGCTCACGTTTGCACCCCGGGCGTGAGAGCGTTCATTCATGGCGTTCCTCGCGTCGGCTGCATGCGTCGGTCGTCAACTTGCGAGGTCGCGCTTTTTCTCTTCGAACTCGCGCTTGTCGATTTCACCCCGGGCGTAACGCTCTTTCAGAATATCGAGGGCCGTCCTGGCCGGCGGCGCCCCTGACGCGGGTGAGCTGCCGGAAACCCACCTCACCAGAATGACGATGCCCAGGATGACGAGAATCCAGAAGAGAACCATGCTGATCATGCCGAATCCCATGCCCCAGCCCCAACCATATTGGTCCCACATCATGAACATCCTCCTTCACAATCCGGCCGCGTACTGGCCTCAGCGAGGTGCGCGATTTGCGTGTCGAGCAGCATTGTTGGCGCGCTCGTTTCGGAAACGCCTCATGCTCTTACTGCGTCGCCATTCGACAACAACTCCCATCCCGCGGCGCTGCGCCGCAGCGTGGCCACGCGATGCTCCCGGTGCTCGCCGAGTGCCGCGAGATCGAGCCTGATCCACTCCCGTTCGGTGATGCGATCGCTCACGTGAGCGCACGCGCCCGGAACTTCGGCGAGGGCGTGACCATCTGCGCTCACCACAACGAATTCAAGCCCGCAGACCAAGTCCGGCAGCGCATCCAGGAACACGAAGATCCTTTCGTCGTCCCATGTGCTTGCCCCTGTGCGCGAATCGCCGGTGTGCATCACGCTGCCATTGGCATTAGCGGGTCGGGCGGGATGGACCACTTCGAGCACGCAGCCTCTCTCATCGAAGAGAACGCATTGCGCATCCAGATTGGCGGCGCCACCGCCTGCAGCATCGCCCTCGTGGCAGTGCCATCGGAGCCCCAGGACGACTTCTCTCAGCTCGCCGCCTTCGTCGGTCAAGCGATCTTTCGGATGCATATGAGACAGGTTCCAGTGAATGTTGAACAATGCCGCGTTCCTGGTCATGCAAATTCCTGCAATGAGAGCATCGGAAGAAGATGTGCACGTATGACCTTGTTCCAGGTGAATCGTGCAGCGGTTCGACGCGCTTCGTGACGCAGGCGCGTCGCCAGCTCCCGGTGCTCCCGCAAGTACAGAATGTGCGCGACGATCTCGCGCGGATCGTCGGTCTGGAGCGAGATGGCATCATGGCCCGGCGTGGCATAGTCCTCGCCGGTCGAGCCGAGAAAACTCAGGCCGCCGCAGGCCATCGCTTCGAGCCCCACCAGACCGAACGGCTCGATGCCGCTGTTGGCGAGCACGCCGTCGCTCGCCCGGTACAGGCACTGCAACTGCGGCCGGGATAGCGTGCTCTGCATGAACGCGATATCGCTGGAGGAGGCTCCTGCGACCGCGCGGCACAGCGCCGCCGTGCTGCCGTCGTTGCAGTTCAGGAAACTCGAGCGCAGGCCGAGCGTGCCAGCGCGCGCCATCACTTCCTTCCCGTGCGCTTCCGTCCCGCCGCGGGCGACAAGCAGCGGTTTCAGGCCGCGGGCTTTGAGTTCACCGACAGCGTCGAGCGCCATCAGCCAGCGCTTTTCCGGGTCCCAGCGCGCGATCTTGGCGAGCAGCAGCCGTCCGCCGGCAAGCCGTTTCAGAGCGTTCGCCGCTTTCCGGTCGTGCGGCTCCAGCCAGTGTGTTGCGATGCCGTTCGGGATGACGTGCGGATTGATGCCGATTCGCCACATCTCGTGCTTCATGAAGCGGCTCACTGTCGTGATGGTCGCCACCTCGCTCAGTTCGCGCCAGGGCACGCGGTGGAATCCGAACGTGTTGTTCGCGTTCCAGAAGAAATGCACGGACTTTGACCATTTCCGCTCCCTGGCGATCCGGGCCGCGAGCACGATGCTCCGGCTCGTCTGCCACTCTTCGCCGATCACCACCACCTGTCGCTGGGCCTCCAGCAGCGGCGGCAGCACGTTTTCCTCCAGCCATGCAGGAAGCGAATGGCTCCAGTCGCGGACCTTTCCCTCCTCGCCGTCGTAGACGCCGCCGCTGTGGTGGCGGCTGATCCACTGACACCAGCGATGAAGATGAAGCTTTCCGTCGCATGCGACCTCGTGCCCGGGCAGATCCGGTGAGCCGATAAAGAACAGGTGGGTCTCGTAGCCTTCCCGGGCGAGCTCGG
>JBQTJV010000407.1:0-6668 GCA_052386775.1 Betaproteobacteria bacterium | reverse complement strand
GCTTTGCCCATGCCGCGGGATACCAGATGGGCCTGGATCCGCTCTTGATCATTGCGGTCATCGCGGTCGAATCGCGTTTCAATCCCATCGCCGAGAGCGTAGCGGGTGCGAAGGGTCTGATGCAGGTGATCCCCAAGTACCATCCCGAGAAGCTGCAGCCGCACGGGGGCGAGCAGGCGGTGTTCGATCCGCAGACCAACATCCTGGTCGGGTCGCAGATTCTCAAGGAATATCTGGCGCGCACGGGCAGCCTGACGTCGGCTTTGCAAATGTACGCGGGTGCGTCGAACGATCTGGAAGACGCTTATTCGGCAAAGGTCATGATCGAGAAGCAGCGCCTGCAGCAGGTCATCAACCGGACGAAGAGCAGTACGGTGCGCGTGGCCCAGTCAACGCCGGTATCCGGCGAAAGCCCGCGCGACCCGTAATCCGGGCGCGGGGATCAAAACCGGTGGTGTAATGCCACCGGTTTGGCATTGCCTTAGGCAGGTATTCCTTCGAACCGCCGCCTATAATAAACCACGCAACGGCGGCATTTCCCCCAAGGAGCGGAACATGGCGGAACAGGATCTTCCCAAGGACTTGTTCGAGTTCATGCAGAAAATGTGGAACCCCATGTCGTTCCCCTTCCCGGGCGTGATGGCGCCGACCATCGATCCCAGGGAAATCGAGAAGAAGATCGTCGAGCTGAGGACGGTCGAATCCTGGCTCAAGATGAATCTGGGTTTCATCGACATGACGATCAAGACGCTCGAGCTGCAAAAAGCGGCATTTGAGTCGTTGGCAAGCGGCGGTCAACCCAAGGACGGATGAGACCGATGCGCTTGCGGCTGTTTACGGGGAGATGACGTTCCGGCGGCAAAAGGAGGGCACATGGATACCATACGCAAGCTCGATTACTTCAGCATGGATACGGCCCACAAGGTGGGCGAGGGCGCCCGGTTGCTGGGCGCGCTGCGCGACGAGGGGGTGAACCTGCTCGCATTCACGGGCTTTCCCAGCGGCCGTCGTGCGCAGGTCGACTTCATACCGGCTGATACCGCGCGATTCCGCCAGGCCGCCAGGAAGCTCAAGCTCAAACTGGGATCGCGCAAGACGGTGTTCCTCGCGCAAGGCGACGACAGACCGGGTGCCATTGCGGAAATCTGCGAAAAGCTGGCCGCGGCGGGCATCAACATGATCGCGATGGACGCGGTCGCGGTCGAAAACGGCCGGTACGGCGCCATATTCTGGGTGGAGCCGCGCAGCGTGAACAAAGCCGCGAAAGTGCTCGGTACGGTTTAGACCGGCAGCCGCTGTTTGAACGTCTCGGCAGCCTTCACCAGTTGCGCGCAGATGCCCGGTTCCCATGCCGAATGGCCGGCATCGGGGATGACGAGGTATTCCGCTTCCGGCCAGGCCTGGTGAACTTCGTCTGCGGTGACGATCGGGCATACCGCATCGTATCGGCCCTGCACGATGACAGCCGGAATCTTGCGCAGCCGCCCGATGTTCTCGAGCAGCGAATTCTGCGGCAGAAAGATGTCGTGACTGAAGTAGTGCGCCTCGATGCGCGCGAGGCCTAACGCCACGACGTCGCTCGCGAAGTACGCCACGGTTTCCGGGCTCGGCAGCAACGTGGAGCATGCGCCCTCGTAGATGCTCCATGCCTTCGCGGCCGCCATGTGCACGCTCGCGTCCGGATTCACGAGGCGGCGGTAGTAGGCTGCGAGCAGGTCGTGTCGTTCTTCCTGCGGGATTGCGCCGGAAAAACTGCGCCACACTTCCGGAAACAACGCGCGCAGCCCGTACAGGAACCAGTCGATTTCACCGCGGCGGCAGAGAAAGATTCCGCGCAGGATGAACCCGGAACAGCGCTCCGGATGGGTTTCGCCGTAGGCGATGGCGAGCGTGCTGCCCCACGAGCCGCCGAATACCAGCCAGCGCTGGATGCCCAGATGCCGGCGCAGCGCCTCGATATCGTCCACGAGATGCGGCGTGGTGTTGTCGCGCAGTTCACCGAGCGGTTTGGAGCGTCCCGCGCCGCGCTGATCGAAAATGACGATGCGGTAATGGGCGGGATCGAAAAATCGCCGATGGGCCGGTGCAGCGCCCGCGCCCGGCCCACCGTGCAGAAACAACACCGGTACGCCTCGCGGATTTCCGCATTCCTCCCAGTACATCTGGTGCAGTCCGTCCAGCGGCAGCATGCCGCTGCTGTACGGCTCCAGTTCGGGATAAAGTTCGAGGCGGACGGCGGAAGACAGATCGGCCATGGTGCGAGCGGCAAAATCGAACCGGCAACATAACACACCTGCCGTGGCAGGTGGCGCTGCCGCGCGCGGGGTAACGGGCTAATCTCTGCCGTTGCGGTCGCGCTTCTCGCGGCCCGGCGCATCGCGTGCGCGGGGAGGAGGTGCGTTCTGCGGTTTGCGCGCTTCGGGCCGCGCCGGTTGCTGGGCGCTGGGCTGAGACTGTTGAGGAGCGGCCTGCGCTTGCGGCCTGGAAGGCCGGGGTGGTTCGGCACGCGGGGTGGCGGGCGCTTCGGCGCGCGGCGCACGCTGGTTTTCCGCGCGCGGCTCGCGCGGTGGGCGCGCGGGCTCTGCTCGCGGCACAGCCTGCGTCTCCGAGCGCGGTTCGGGCCGCTGCGGCCGGTTCTCCTGCACTGCGGGTCGTCGCTCGCGTTGCGCTTCGCCGCGGGGCGCGCCGCGCTCGCCTTGGGTCTCGCGCTCGCCGCGCCGTTCCGCCTGCTGTTCCGGCGCTGGGCGTTCCGGCGCGACTTGTGGCCGCGCAGGCTTGGGCGGGGAGCCCGTGCCGCGCTCGCGCTGCACCTCGGCCCGCTCCGGCTGCTGCGGCCGTGGTGCACTCTCGCTGCGCGGCGTTTCCCGAGGCCCCGCTTCGCGCGGTGAGGGGGCCGCGCCGCGGCGATCCTCGTTCCGCGCACCCGGCGCGGCTTGGATGCGAGGCTCGTCGGCGTCGCGCGGGGCGCGTTCCGCACCTGGCCGCTGTTCGCCAGGCCGTGCCGGGCTCGCCGCACCCTGAGGGCGGGACTCGGCCGGTGGACGCGTGGCGGGGCCCGGCGCTGCTCCACGCGATGCGGAATCGCCGCTGCCCTGCGCGCGCCGGCGCGGGTCGCCGTCGTCGTTCGCTCGCTGCCGCTCGATCACGCGAACGCGCGGGTCCGCCGCCGGGCGCTGGGCTTCGCGCTGGACGGTGCCTGATTCAGGTGCGCTTTGCAAGACCGGACGCGCCGTGCGCGTGGCGAACACTTCACGCCGCACGGTCGCTTCGGGCGGGCGCGACTCGGCGCGGCGCGCCGCACAACTGTTCTGTATCGGCTCGGCGGGCGCGGATTTCACCACCAGCGGCGCCCGCGTCACTTCGCCGGAAGGCAATTGGAGCTGATGGCGCGGGACCGGGCGCGCCGAAACGAACGCTTCTCTCGGCACCACCGTGACCGCCTGCGGCAGTGTCCGGTGGCGGTAGTTGATGCGGGTGACGTCGTTGTAAACGGTGATGTTCTGCACGTGCGTTACGTTGATGTTGCGCACGTAAGTCGGGCTCGTCCGGTACCATGGAAAGTAGGGTTCGCGCCAGCCGAGCGGAAACCAGCCGACCGCCGGGCCGGAGCCGATCGAAACGGACCAGTTCGAGCCACCGACGAAGGCGACGAGCGCGGGCGCATACACCGGCCGAATCACGCGCGGTCCGGGTGCCCAGGCCCAGTAGCCGTTGAGCCATACCCAGCGGCCATAGTGGAACGGGGCGAAACCCCACGGGGCGTCATCCACCCACGTCCATCCCCACGGCTCGATCCACACCCAGTGTCCGTACCGATAGGGCGCCCAACCGGCAGACACGCGCGGTACCCACACGGCGCCGTACTCCGGCAGCGTGCGCCAGTTTCCGTGGGCATCGAGATCCTCGTAACCGGTCATATGCGGTGACACATAACGCGTCGCTGCGACCTGATCTTCGCGCCGGTCGAGTTCCGCGCTCCAGTTGTCGAACGGATCCATGCGCGCCGAGACGATTTCAGACGGGACGCCGTCGGGACCGCGCAGCGCGACCTGCTGGCCGCCGCGGAGCGTCAGGCTGCCGTCGGGAGCGAGCACCTGCGCCCGTCCGGAATGAACGATGATGCTGGTCGTGTCAGCCGCTGCATCGGTACTGATGCGATAACTGCCCGCCTGTTCAAGCAGGACGGCGCCATTCGGCGTGCTGATTTCCAGCTCGTCGTTGGCGACCTCGCGCACCCGCAGGTTGACGTCGCCCTGCGCCAGTCGCAACTGGAGCGTATCGTCGTCCAGCGTCAGCACATCGACGTTGGTGCGGGGCGCAAGACGCACCGCCGTTGATCCGACGTGAAACTCGGCGTAACCGTCGCGGTCCGTCCACAGCCGGTCGCCGGTGGCCAATGGCCGATTGAGCACAGCGACCGACCACGCGTCGGGCGCCTGCCCCGGCGCTAGCGACACGGTGCCGTGGAGGTAATTGAGGCGACCGGCGCGCGCGGGAGGATCCGCGGCAGCGACCGCAGAGCACAGCGCCAGGAGCAGCGCCAACGCCAATTTCAATGTAGAAGTCATGTCACGTCTGTTCCGGCGCTCGGGTAGCGCGCCATTCGCAATACGATATGAATTAGGCATCTTACACAACGACTTTGTTTCGGCGCCGAGCACTCGATTTACAATGTTTTACAATTCGCTAAGCCCTGTAACGCACCGATGGCGCCGCGATCCCCGGCCACACCCAGCCGGGCGCGCCGCCCGCAAGCCAGGCAGCGGGCTGCAGAAAAGCGTTACGGTATAATCGTCAGCAAGTAGTAGACCTCCGCGCCGGTGCACAGGTGATGCGGCCCGGAGTCGAATCCCGCCATCAGACGGAAAGTCCCCATGGACGAAGAGCTGCGCAAAGCGGCACTCGAGTACCATCGTTCTCCGCTCCCGGGAAAGATCGCGGTTTCCGCAACCAAGGGCCTCACTCAGCAGCGCGATCTTTCGCTTGCCTATACGCCCGGTGTGGCGGCGGTATGCGAGGCGATCGTGGCGGACCCGGCCGAGGCGCGCAACCTTACCGCCCGCGGCAACCTGGTCGCCGTCATCACCAACGGCACGGCCGTGCTCGGTTTGGGCGCGATCGGACCGCTCGCGGCAAAGCCGGTGATGGAAGGCAAGGCGGTACTGTTCAAGAAATTCGCCGGGATCGATGTCTTCGACATCGAAGTGAACGAGCGCGATCCCGAAAAACTGGTGGACATCATCGCGAGCCTCGAACCCACGTTCGGGGGCATCAATCTCGAGGACCTCAAGGCGCCAGAATGCTTCATCGTGGAGCGGAAGCTGCGCGCACGCTGCAGGATTCCGGTTTTCCACGACGATCAGCACGGCACCGCAATCATCGTCGGCGCGGCCGTGCTCAACGGCCTCAAGGTCGTCGGCAAGGAACTGCGCGAGGTGAAGCTCGTCGCGTCCGGTGCGGGGGCCGCGGCGCTGGCCTGCATCGCGCTGCTGGTCAAGATGGGATTGCGCAAAGAGAACATCACCGTCACGGACATCAAGGGCGTCGTCTACAAGGGCCGCAAGGAGGAGATGGACCCGGACAAGGAACGTTATGCCACCGACACGACGGCGCGGACGCTGGCCGAGGTCATCGGCGGTGCGGACGTTTTCCTGGGGCTCTCGGCGGGCGGCGTGCTCAAGCCGGAAATGGTGAAGAAAATGGCCGACCGCCCGCTCATTCTGGCGCTCGCCAATCCCGAACCGGAAATTCGTCCCGACATCGCGCTGGCCGCGCGCCCCGATGCGATCATTGCGACCGGCCGTTCCGATTACCCGAACCAGGTGAACAACGTGCTGTGCTTTCCGTTCATCTTTCGGGGCGCGCTCGACGTTGGCGCCACCACCATCACGGACGAGATGGAGCTTGCCGCGGTGAACGCCATCGCCGAACTCGCGCAGGCGGAACAGTCGGACATCGTGGCGATGGCCTATGGCGAGCAGCATATCTCCTTCGGTCCGGAGTACCTCATTCCCAGGCCGTTCGATCCGCGTCTGATCGGGAAAATCGCGCCCGCGGTTGCCCAGGCAGCGATGGCGAGCGGTGTGGCAACGCGCCCGATCGCGGACTTCGATGCCTATCGCGAGCGGCTGAACCAGTTCGTGTACCACTCCGGCCTCATCATGAAGCCGGTGTTCGATGCCGCGAAACAGGCGCCGAAGCGCGTGGTGTACGCCGACGGCGAGGAGGAGCGCATCCTGCGCGCCGCGCAGGTCGTCGTCGATGAAGGCATTGCCCACCCCATACTGATCGGCCGCCCCGAGGTGATCGAGATGCGGGTAAAGCGTCTGGGCCTTCGAATGCGGAAGGACGAGGATTACGAGCTCGTGGATCCGGGCAACGATCCGCGCTATCGCGAGTACTGGACGGAATATCTGCGGCTCACCGAGCGCAAGGGCGTGACGCCGGAGATCGCCAAGCTCGATATGCGGCGTCTTCCTACCCTGATCGGCGCGATGCTGATCCACATGGGGGCCGCCGACGCCATGCTGACCGGGGTGCTGGGGCGCTATCTCGGCCATCTGCAATTCGTCGACCAGGTGATCGGCAAGCGGCCGGGCGTCAATCATTTCGCCGCGATGAATTTGCTGCTGCTGCCGCGCCGTACCGTGTTCATCTGCGATACCTAC
>JBQTJV010000406.1:0-2783 GCA_052386775.1 Betaproteobacteria bacterium | reverse complement strand
GGGAGGTCAGGCCGTCCCAGGACCTGCGTGTCCTACACACGAGAAGTGGAGCCGGAATGCGGTTGCGCTTGGACAACAGCCGCCACCGGTTGATGTGAAAACGGATGACGCGCCGGGAAGTTTCCTGCGGGCTACCACCCCCCGTGTGTAGGACACGCAGGTCCTGGGACGGCCTGACCTCCCAGTCCTTGTCCTGCAATCGAAGTGAAAAGTCGAGATCGGCGTCGAGAAACTCGAACCCCTCATCGAAGCCGCCAACGTCCCGGAAAGCAGCGCTGCGAATCGCCATGCCACTGGAAAACACGCCGATTTTCCCACGACTGTGCGACACGAGTGACCACCTTCCGGCAGCCGCGGACAGTCTCTGCCCCAGCACCAAATCCGCCACCGACGGCTCAGTCTCCCAGGAACCCGTCGGCGCGCCAGAACCATCCACGGCGTGAAACCCTATGGCTCCTAGTCGGGGATTTGCAACGAAAAGCTCGAACAATGGGCTTACGACATCCATGAGGGGGTAGGCATCGCTATCGAGGAGAACTACGACATCTTCTTCGACACGCGAAAAGCCGACAGTCACACTCGCAACGTAGCCTACATTCACTGGATTCGAGACTACCGCAACCTTCGCGGGAAGCTTCGGCGGCGCACCCGTAGACGCGTCATCCACGATGATGATTCTTGTCAGCGATTGCTCCGACAGGCCCAGCAGGGCATCGACGCATCGGAGCGTAAGAGGCCACGTTTCGTAGTTCGTGATCAGCGCGACAGCGGACATCGATTGGCTATCGGTCGCCCTGATCGGTTGGTCGCGCCACCAATGCGCCGGAGCAGTGGGCTGTCATAGGAAAGACCGGGTCGTCCGCTTCAATTTCGAGTATACACTTTACTCATGCCGCGACCGAGACAGGACTCCAAGTTCTACCACTACGAGGCGAATCGAGCCGGCGTGGAATCCGTCGCGAAGTCCGCGTCGGTCGTTGTTCCTCTGGTCGCAAAGAGATTTCAACCCAAGAGCGTATTGGACGTCGGCTGTGGAACAGGCGATTGGCTACGGGAGTTTCTGATCCATGGAGCCGAGGAAGTGCTTGGGTACGACGGTGAGTGGGTTCCTCGCACTGCGCTGAAAATTCCGGAGCAGTGCTTTCACGCCGTTGAGTTCTACGCCGGGTTTCCTGCCGCAAGGAGAGTCGATCTTGCCATGTGCCGTGAGGTTGCCGAACACGTTGAGGAGTCGGTCGGGCAAACAATCGTTGAATTTCTCTGCACGAGTTCAGACGTTGTGCTCTGGTCGGCCGCCGTTCCAGGCCAGACCGGTTACGCGCATATCAACCTGAGATACCCAGAGCACTGGATGGCGCATTTCAAGGCACGCGGCTTCGATGCATTCGACCTGTTCCGCGCCAAGATCTGGTTGGATGACCGGGTTTCATGGTGGTATCAGCAGAACCTTATGGTTTTTGCGTCCGCCGCGGGTCGGGAGAAGCATTCACTCGTTTCGGAAAGCTTTGTCCCGCTTCTGGTGCATCCGACCCTCTACGAGCGCGTACGGGACCCGCGGCATTATTCGTTGAGGCAGATCACCCGGCACCTGCCCGTTTATCTCATGGACCGGCTACGGCAATTGTGGAACTAGAGATCACTATGGCGTGTTCGCTAATAACTGGGCCACCAAACGGGCGTGCTCGCGGACGCTGTGCCCAGCGTACCAGGATCGTGCGTTATCCGAGATTCTCTGCAGCATTTCCGGAACCCACTGCCGAGACATCCCGGAAGCGGAAAAGTAGTGTATATCGGGATTCAGCCCTTCAAACACCTGATCCTCGCCGCTGAATTGACCCACCATCAAGGTAGGGACACCGTAGGCGCAATAGGCCGCGAAAACGCTTGACTTGCCCAAGGCCATCGGCGGGTACCACGAGAGACCCAAGACGGACTGCATCAGGATCTTCCCGATTTCCTCAGGACTTTGCGCCGCATACGCTCGAACCTGGCATCCCACGTCCGCGAGTGGTTCGGTAACGGGCGACTCGCCCACTACGGCGACCTCCTCGATCTGCCATTGGTCGACGATTGCCCTGAGCAAGCCATTCATCTGATTCGGAAGCGGGCTGCTTCCAGGCGACCTGCCAAAAACGCAAATTCTCCTCCTTCTCTGGGTGATCGCTACGACGCTCTCGGGCTCTCCTACAGCAGACGGAACAGGAAGGCACGTCACCGATCGCTCTCCTATCTCGTTCCACTTCTGGAGATGCCACGCGATTCTTGGAACCCCAGTGAGCGCTGCGCGTGAGCTTTCGAAAATAGCTCGGGCTGTCCTCTTTTGCAGGCCTGACAACCAGAACGCTCGGGTCCACGGTGGTCCAGAAGCATAGAGTTCGTGGAACATCGTGATCAGCCGATGACGAGTGCAGTCTTGCGCAACCCATTGCGCAAGACCGCGCGCCAGCCAGCGCGGGGATCCGTTCCCATCGAAACCGTATGCCGAAAGCTGAAGCAGCACGTTTTGGGTACTGTTGATCTCCATGACCTGATCGAGAGCCCGTCGAACACCCGAGGCCGAACGCTCAACGATTGAAGCGAATTGAAATTCGTTCTTGAATCCCGGTTCTCTTGTCGGCGGCGATCCCAAAACGAACACCGTTTCGGTGTCAAATCCCTGCTTTAGCGCCCGTGCGACTTCGACCGCGTAGTCGCCGACGCCATTCGCGGGAGGCGATAGCGCGGGGACGATTTGCACGATCAGTTTTTTTCCGCTACTCATGTGCACAAATTGCAAGGGCAAT
>JBQTJV010000405.1:0-4080 GCA_052386775.1 Betaproteobacteria bacterium | reverse complement strand
ATATCGTGCCCGTGAACCGCGGGAAATAGATGCCGAACGACGCATTGGAAACGCTCTGCGTCAGCAGCGAGAGCATGATGAGGCCCGGCACGAGGAAGGCGCCGTAGCTGATGCCCTCCACCTCCTGGATACGCGTCCCCATCGCTGCGCCGAAGACGACGAAGTAGAGCGCGGTCGAAATCACCGGGGAGACGATGCTCTGCATCAGCGTGCGCCGCGTGCGGGCCATTTCGAAGCTGTAGATCGCACGGATGGCGTATACGTTCATGGTGTCTATTTCCTGTCCCGCACCAGCGTCACGAAGATATCTTCGAGCGAGCTTTGCGTCGTATGGACATCCTTGAAGCGGATGCCGGTCTCCGTCAGCGCTTGGAGGAGGGCGGTGATGCCCGACCGATCGCTGCCCTCATCGTAGGTATAGACCAGCGCAGCGCCGTTCTCCGCGAGCGCCAGGTTGTATGCGGAAAGCGCCGCGGGGATGCGCTGCACGGGGTGCTCGAGGTGCAGCGTGAGTTGTTTCCTCCCCAGCTTGCGCATGAGCTCGGTCTTGTCCTGGACGAGGATGATTTCCCCCTTGTTGATCACGCCGATCCGGTCGGCCATTTCCTCCGCTTCGTCGATGTAATGGGTGGCGAGGATGATGGTGACGCCGCTCGACTGGAGCGCGCGCACGAGTTTCCACATGTCGCGCCTGAGTTCCACGTCAACGCCGGCGGTCGGTTCGTCGAGAAACAGAATCCGCGGCTCGTGCGACAGCGCCTTGGCGATCAGCAGCCGTCGCTTCATGCCGCCCGAGAGCGTCATGACCTTGCTGTCTTTCCTGTTCCACAACGAAAGGTCCTTCAGCACTTTTTCGATGTGCGCGGGATCGGGTGGCTTGCCAAATAGTCCGCGGCTGAACGATACGGTATTCCACACCGATTCGAATGCGTCGGTCGTCAGCTCCTGCGGCACGAGACCGATGAGCGAGCGGGCGGCACGGTAATCCGCGCCGATGTCGTGGCCGTCCACCCGGATTGTTCCCGCACTGGGATTGACGATGCCGCAGATGATGCCGATGAGCGTGGTTTTCCCGGCGCCGTTCGGGCCCAGCAGCGCGAAGATCTCGCCTTTGTGGATTTCGAGATCGACGTTATCGAGCGCGCGAAATCCGGATGCGTAGATTTTTGAAAGACTGGCGACGGAGATTATCGGCTGCATGAAGCCCGAAGATACACGATAGGCGGCGGTAGCGGCGCGGAAGCACGAATTCGATTCGTGCCTCTTTCCAAAGTCGCGGCGCCTGCTACTCGGGACGGATGCGTGCCGACTTCACCAGCTTGCCCCACTTCGCGGCCTCGGACTTGAGGTACCGTGCGAAATCGGAGGGTGAATCGCCGATCGGTTCCAGCGCCGACTTTGCCATGCGCTCGGCGATCGCCGGCTCCTTGATCACCGCCGCGATCTCGCGCTGCAAGCGATCGATCACGGCTTTAGGCGTGCGCGCGGGGGCGACGACGCCGTTCCAGTTGTTCGCTTCATAACCCGGGACGCCGGATTCGGCGATCGTCGGCACCTCGGGAAAGAGCTTCGAGCGCGTCTGCGTTCCGATGCCGAGCGCACGCAGCCGTCCCGCCCGGATATGCGGCTGCGCAGTGGTGAGGTTGGCCATCATGAGCGACAGGCGCCCGGCCACGAGATCTGCGACGGCGGGCGCCCCGCCTTTGTATGGCACGTGCACCGCCTGCACCCCGGCCATGCTCTCGAACAGTGCCATGGCGAGATGCCCGGCACCACCGATACCGCTGGAGCCGTAGTTGTATTTGCCGGGATTCGCCTTGAGCAATCCGATCAGTTCGCGCGTAGACGAGGCGGGCACAGAAGGATGGACGACAAGCAGATTGCTCGATGCGGCAACGTTGGTGACCGCCGTGAAATCGCGTTCGAGCACGTACGGCACTTTGTCGTAGAGCGAAGGGTTCACTGCGAGCGGCGGCGTAGCCATCAGCAGCGTGTGACCGTCCGGCGCGGCGCGCGCGACGATTTCCGTGCCGATGAGCGTGCCGGCGCCGGTGCGATTGTCGATCACGAACTGCTGTCCCATGCGTTCCGTGAGCCGCGTGCCGATCAACCGGGCGACCGTATCGGTCGAGCCGCCCGCCGAGTACGGCACGACCAGCCGCACCGGCCGATCGGGATACGCGGCGTGCGCAGGCCCGATCAGAGCCGTGCACGCTGCAATGATTCCAACGGACCGCGTGAAGAAGTGCATTTCAAGACGGCGAGCGCGGAGGTCAATCGCCCCGATCATTCGGGCTGTATTCCGGCCGCTTTGACCACTAGAGCCATCTGCCGGGTGCCCGACTGTTGCACCGCGGTCACCTGCTCGGGCGTGGTATGCGCGGTGAAGATGCCCATGGCGAGGTATCTTTCCTGTATGTCGGGCGTTTTCATGAACCGCGCGATTTCGCCGTTTATACGGTCGATGACGGGCCGTGGCGTTCCCCGCGGCGCGGCGACTGCCCACCACTGGCTCGGGAACTCGGTCTTGACGCCCGCTTCCGCCATGTTGGGCACGTCCGGCAGCGTCGGCGAGCGCCGGTCGGCGGTGACGGCGAGTGCGCGCAACCGGCCCGACTTGATGTGCGGCACGGCCGGTACCATGTCCGAGAACGAGACGTCGATCTGCCCTGCGACCAGATCGGTCACGGCGAGGACGCCGCCCTTGTAGGGCACATGCACGAGTTTCACGCCGGTCCCGCTCTGGAACACTTCGCCCACGATGTGCGCAGTGGTGCCTACGCCGCCGGTTCCGACGTTGAGCTGGCCGGGACGCGCCTTGGCGAGCGCGATGAACTCCCGCACGCTCTTCGCCGGTACCGACGGATGCACCACCATGACGGAAGCGGCCGTGGCCACGATCGAAATCGGCGCAAAATCCTTGTGCGGATCGTAGTTGAGCTTCTTGTAGAGAAACTGGTTGGTGACCATCGCGGAACCGCTCGTGAGCACCAGCGTGTAACCGTCCGCAGGCGCTTTCGCCGCGATTTCATGTCCCAAGTTCCCGCCCGCGCCGGGGCGGTTCTCGACGATCACCTGGCGGCCCAGCGCATCGCCGAGCTTCTGCGCGACAATGCGTGCGAGCACGTCAGTGGTGCCGCCGGGTGGAAACGGCGCAATCATGCGCACCGGCTTGCTTGGATACGGTTGCGCCTGTGCCGCTGTGCATAGCGCGAGGGCGATTACCGGCAACAGACTGATCGATGTGCGGAGCAGGGGTTTCATGAGAGACTCCTTTGTGCGGAGGATGTTATACCATGCAAATATCGCGTGTAGCGACTGACACGAAAGGAGAGCGATGTTCAAGCCCAGAGTAGTGACGATGAGTGTGACCGCAGCGCTACTGCTGGCGACTGTATCCCTGCATGCGGCCGAGTATCCAGAAAAGCCGGTCACGTTCATCGTCCCGTTCCCCGCCGGCAGTGCCACGGACATTCTGGCGCGCGTGGTGGGTCAGGAGGTGACGAACGAGACCAAGCAGCGCGTGCTGGTCGATCCGCGCAGCGGCGCGGGCGGCAATATCGGCGCCCAGGCTGCGGCGCGCGCGCCCGCCGACGGCTACACCGTGCTCATCGCCACCAACACGACGCATGCGGCGAACCAGCACCTTTTTAAGCAGCTTCCTTATCACCCCGTCAAGGATTTCGCGCCGGTGTCCGGGCTCGCGCAGGGTTACCAGATCATGGTGGTCAATCCCCGCGTCCCGGCGCAGCGCGTCGGCGAATTCATCGCCCTCGCCAAGAAGAATGCCGGCACGCTGACGTTCGGGCAGGGCAGCTCTTCGGCACGCGTGGCAGTGGAACTGTTCCAGCAGATGAGCGGCACGAAGCTCCTGCACGTGCTGTACAAGGGCAACCCGCTGGCGATGCAGGATCTCATCGGCGGCCATATCGACATGATGATCGTCGATATGCCGACCGGTCTGCCGCACGTGCAGAGCGGCAAGGTGAGGGCGCTCGCCGTCACGAGCCGCACGCGCTCTTCCCTCGTACCGGAATTGCCGACGATAGATGAGGCCGGCGTCAAGGGCTACGAGATGAC
>JBQTJV010000404.1:0-4641 GCA_052386775.1 Betaproteobacteria bacterium | reverse complement strand
TTCGCCGCAGAACACCGTGTCCGGCACCACAGTCTACTACACCACGTGCTGCTCGTGCTCGCTGCTCCTCAAGGTTGACTCCGAGGCAGGCAATCACATCACGCTCGAAGGCCAGGAGAAGGACAGTACCACCGCGGGCCTTGCGCGCATGAATGTAATCCTGCACGACTTCGATACCGCCAAGATCGAATCCGGCGGCGAAGGTACGCTGGTGAACCCGCGCTTTCTCGATGGCGAGCAACTGCGCACCTACGATTACGTGGTCGCCAATCCGCCGTTCTCGGACAAGACCTGGTCCACCGGCCTGACGCTGGGCGAAAGCGGCGAAGGCGACCGCCATAAGCGCTTCACCTGGGGCGTGCCGCCGCGAAAGCAGGGCGACTACGCCTACCTGCTGCACATCGTCCGCAGCATGAAGAGCACCGGCAAGGCCGCCTGCATTCTTCCCCACGGCGTGCTTTTCCGCGGCAACGCCGAGGCGGACATCCGCAAAAACCTCGTGCGCTCCGGCATCCTGAAAGGCATCATCGGCCTGCCAGCCAACCTCTTTTACGGCACGGGCATCCCCGCCTGCATTCTGGTGCTCGACAAGGAAAACGCCGCCGCACGGAAGGGCGTGTTCATGATCGACGCCTCGAAGGGCTTTCGGAAGGACGGCCCCAAGAACCGCCTGCGCGACCAGGACATCCACAGGATCGTCGACATCTTCCGCAAGCAGGACGAGATCGAGCCGCGCTACGCCCGCATGGTACCGCTCGCGGAGATCGCCGACCCGAAGAACGACTACAACCTCAACCTGCCGCGTTACATCGACAGCAGCGAGCCGGAAGACCTGCAGGACATCGACGGCCACCTGCGCGGCGGCATTCCCGAGCGCGACCTCGATGCGCTGGGCGAGTACTGGAAGATCATGCCCGCCTTGCGCGCGGCGCTCTTCGAACCTCTACGCATCGGTTACGCCCGTCTCAAACTGCCGCTCGGCGAGGTCAAGCAAAGCATCTTCGGCCACCCAGAGTTCACCGCCTTCCATACCCGCGTGTCCGGCCTGTTCTCGAACTGGCGCAAGGTCCATGCGCTCGAGATGAATCGCTTCGGCAAGGACGGCCACCCCAAGGTGCTGATCGAGAACCTCTCCGAGAGCCTGCTCGCAGACTTCCGGGCGGCGCCGCTGCTGGACGCCTACGACATCTACCAACACCTGATGGACTACTGGGCGGCAACCATGCAGGACGATGCTTACCTGATCGCCGCCGTCGGCTGGCAGGAAGGCGCGAAGCCGCGCGAGATCCGGCAGGTCAAGAACAAAGAGGGCAAGCTCGTCTGGCCCGAGAAGGAGGACTACAAGCGCGGCAAGCGACGCTTCAAGTCCGACCTTGTGCCCGCCGCGCTCGTGATAGACCGCTGGTTCGCCGCCGAGCGCGACGCCATCGTCGCGCTGGAGGCGAAGCTCTCCGCCATCGAGCAGGAACTCGATGAAAAGCGGGAGGAACAGGGCGGCGAGGACGGCCTGCTCGCGGAGGTGGTCGAGGGAGAAGAGGACAAGCAGAGGATCACCGCCAAGGCCGTGAAGGCGCGGCTGAAGGAAATCGGCAACGACCCGGACTACGCCGACGAACGAGCGGCGCTCATCGAGTACGGCGATCTCCTCGACAAACAAGCCGACACTAAGGTGCAGATCAAGGCCGCGCAGGAAGCGCTGGAAGAAAAGCTCGACCAGAAGTACGGCGCGCTCACCGAAGACGAAGTCAAGACGCTTGTGGTGGACGACAAATGGCTCGCCACCCTCGCCGCCGCCGTCCAAGGCGAACTCGACCGCGTGTCGCAAACCCTTACCGGCCGCATCCGTCAGCTCGCCGAGCGCTATGCGGTGCCGCTGCCGCAGCTTGTCGAGGAAGTCAATACGCTCGCCGCGCGCGTTGAGGGGCACCTGAAGAAGATGGGGGCGGTGTGGACTTGAAGCCAGGCTACAAGAAGACCGAGGCCGGGCTCATTCCGGACGAATGGACAGCCAAACAGCTGCGTTCAGTTCTTTCCAGAGGAAGGCTTGGTGGCAATTACCCGAATCAGGACACGGAAGCGGAGCTCCCACTGATGAAGATGGGGAACATTGCTCGGGGCTTCTTCGACATGTCCAAGGTGGAGTACCTTAAGCCCGGTGTGATTCCAGAAGACCAGCACCGTCTTAGTCGAGGCGACGTGCTCTTCAACACGAGGAACACACTCGAATTGGTCGGCAAGGTCGCCATCTGGCGCGACGAACTTCCGGTTGCCTACTACAACTCGAACCTGATGCGCTTGGAGTTCGATCAGCAAGAAGTCTGTTCCAACGAGTACGCCAACTACGCCCTGAACACTGCTGGTTCGGTTGCCCGGCTTCGCGCACTTGCAACCGGCACGACCAGCGTCGCGGCCATCTACACGCGGGACTTGCTGGGCTTGCAGTTCGTCGTACCTCCGCCGTGCGAGCAACGCGCCATCGCAGGGACGTTAAGCGATGTGGATGCGCTGCTGGGCGGGCTGGATCGCCTCATTGCCAAGAAGCGCGACCTTAAACAGGCCGTCATGCAGCAACTCCTGACTGGCCAAACACGCCTGGCAGGTTTCACCGATGAGTGGCTGGTGAGGCGGTTGGGCGATCATGTGACATTTCTTCGACATGGAGTGAACTCGCGTGCTGAACTCCAACCTGAAGGGCATGTGAAGTACGTACACTACGGTGAAGTCCACGCTTGTGGCAGTGTCTACATGTCGCCGGAAGTGTTGCCGAGTCTACCGCAGTCCAAGGCAATGGCGCTTGAGCGCTTGAGCAATGGAGATCTAGTCATTGCCGACGCTTCGGAAGATACAGTCGGCGTGTCGAAATCCGTAGAAATGGCAAACGTCGGCGAGACCGAAGTCGTTGCCGGCTTGCATACGATCGCGGCTAGGTTCGACAAGAGCGTGCTTGCGGATGGATTCAAGGGTTATCTTCAGTTTTGCCCACCGTTCACGAATCACCTTCGACGACTCGCAGCGGGAACGAAGGTGTACGCGACGAATCGAGGCCATGTCGCGAGCATCCAGATGGCGTTACCTTCTGTAGCCGAACAGATCGCCATAGCAGCCGTGCTCTCCGACATGGATGCCGAAATCGCCACGCTCGAACAGCGCCGCGAGAAGACCCGCGTGCTCAAGCAGGCGATGATGCAGGAGCTGCTCACGGGTCGCACGCGGCTCGTTCAACCCGAGAAGCAGGAAGAACTCGTCACGCAATAGCGTGCAATGAGCCTCAGGATATTCATCAGCAGCGTGCAGAAGGAGTTCTCCGAGGAGCGGGCGGCGCTGAGGGACTTCTTGCGCGGCGACGCCTTGATGCGCCGGTTCTTCGAGCCTTTCCTCTTCGAGGACGTGCCGGCCGCGGACCGGCGCGCCGACGCAGTCTACTCGGATGAAGTAGAGCACTGCGACATCTACATCGGCCTGTTCGGCAACGACTACGGCGTTGAAGACGCTGAGGGCATTTCGCCCACGCAACGTGAGTTTGATCTCGCCACGCGCCTGCAAAAGTTGCGTCTGATCTTCATCAAGGGCGCGGACGACCGTGAGAAACATCCGAAGATGCGCACGCTGATCCAGCGCGCGGGCAACGAACTGATCCGTCGCCGCTTCATGACCTCGGCCGAGCTGGTGCCGGCAGTGTACGCCGCGCTTGTGCAGCATCTCGAAGACCGGGAGCTGATCCGCACCGGGCCGTTCGATGCCGCGCCCTGCGTGAAAGCCGGCATCGATGATCTGGATCCGGAGCGGATGGCGCGGTTCATTCGCGAGGCGCGGCAGGCGCGGGGCTTCCCGTTGAGCGAGGCCGCGACGCCTGCGGAGTTGCTCACGCACCTCAACCTGCTGGACAACGGCCGCCCGACGAATGCGGCCGTCCTTCTCTTCGGCAGGCAGCCGCAGCGTTTTCTGATTGCCTCGGAGGTGAAATGCGCGCACTTCCACGGGACCGAGGCGACGAAGCCGATTCCGTCCTACCAGGTGTATAAGGGCAATGTGTTTGCGCTCGTGGATCAGGCGGTGGACTTTGTATTGAGCAAGATCGCCCTCTCGGTCGGGACGCGCGCGGAGAGCACCCAGGTACCGGTGCACTATGAGATTCCCAAAGAGGTGGTCGCCGAGGCTATCGTCAACGCGGTGGCTCACCGTGACTACACCAGCAACGGCAGCGTGCAGGTGATGCTGTTCTCAGACCGGCTGGAGGTCTGGAATCCGGGTCGCTTGCCGCCGTCGCTGTCGCTCGCGAATCTGCGTGAACCGCACGCCTCGGTGCCCGGCAATCCGCTGCTGGCGGAATCCATGTACTTGGCTGGCTATATCGAGCGCATGGGCACGGGAACTCAGGACATGATCGTGCGGTGCCGGGAAGCCGGACTGCGGGAGCCGGAGTTTGCCGTGCGCGATGGCTTCGTGATCGTCGTACGCCGGCCCGCCGCCCCGGAAGTCACCCCGGAAGTCACCCCGGAAGTCACCCCGGAAGTCAGTCGGGTGGTGCTGGCGTTGCCGGCTGAGCTATCGCGCAAGGACCTTCAGCAAGCCCTGGGCCTGAAAGACAGCGAGCATTTTCGCAAGGCCTATCTGCTGCCCGCTTTGGCGTCAGGCCTGGTG
>JBQTJV010000403.1:0-19472 GCA_052386775.1 Betaproteobacteria bacterium | reverse complement strand
ATGGGCAAAGCTCACGAGATCGAGCGTGGCGTCCTGAGATACCCGATAGCGCTGGGCCAGGAATTGCGCCAGCGCACGGTAACGTCCTTCGTTCGGGTCAACGCGGGGCGCCTCGACGGCTGCCGGCGCGGAAACCGGTTCGGCTGCCGCGTGGCCGGACCTCAGAAAAGCGGGAAGCGACCGGGCCAGGCTTTCCGGCTGAAACTGGGCGTGCCGGTCCCAAGCCGCGACGATCAAGGTGCCAAGGCAGGCGATGAGCAGCAGGACCGACGCACCGACGCGCGTCCAGCGCCGCAGCGTGATGCGGTAACGAACCTGGAACAGGGCTAGGGAGAATCTTGCCGACATGCTGATCTCCTTTCTTCGTAGTATTACCGGCTTCGCAAGCACTGCCGCTACCGGCGTCGGTAGCTGAAACTGATACCTGCCACGAAGAGGCCCGGAAACTGCTGCTGCCTGTCGGGCCAGAAATGGGACGGGCCGATTCTATTCGGGACCCACTCCGCACGCAACCTGCGGAGCAGGTCGGCGCAGTTCGGCCGAGCGCCGCGAAATCACGATTTGCCGCGCTGCAGCAAATATGGCATTGTCCTGTTTTTACGGGACAAAGTCAAACTGCGGGAGGACGTCTGCGGCTGTCGGATCGCGCACTTCCGTCTCCACAGACACGCAAAGCTGGCAGCAAGTTCTAAACATAAGAGAATAATCAACAAAAACATGATATTACACTAATCACTGGCAGATCCTTGCGCGTCCAACCCATTACGGAGTGACCACTCACGTAGCGCCCGCTCGTAGTGGTCCACGGCTTCCCAGTAGCGGTCGTAGACGCAGGGCTCGCAGCCGCTCTGGCAACAGTCGCCAGGTTCCGGCTCGCGGGGCGGCTGAGGTTTGGGATCGCAGGGCGACGCAGGCCCGGCCATTAGCGGGTCCATTCTTCCGGGACAGCATGGTCGGGGAAGCGTTGCCTGAACTCGGCCAGCAGCGCGTCAGCCTCGGCGGCTCGCCCCTGCTGTCGCAGGTCGAGGATCTTTTCACCCCATTTTTCGGGGGGCTCGACGGCGAGCAGCGGGGCCGGGGCGGCTGGCGCCGCGCGCTCGGCCAACGCCTTCTCGGGTCGCGTGGACGGGGACGCGCGATCGGTCGCGCTGCCCTGCTCTTCTGCCCGGCTGGCCGCCGGCGCTGATGCTGCGCTTCGTCGGTTCTCGGCCGGGTCGGATCGCGCCGGGTGCTCCGCGCCCGTCTCCGCGCGCAGCCTTTCCTGCTGCCGTTCGGGAGCCGGCGTCCGCGCCAGCGGCGGCGCACCTGGCTCCTCGGGCGGTATAGGCGCATCCCGCAACTCCACGGCACCGGCCGATTCACCGCGCGATGGGGTGGGGGCCGAATCGCCTCCCTCCTGCTGCAAGGTCACGATGCTCACGCTCAGCACCAGTACGGCGGCGAGGGCGAGGGGCACCTGCCAGCGCCGGCCAGCACCTGCGGCATGGCGCACGGCATCGGCACGCGGCTCGCGCCCACCCGCAGTGGACTCATCGAGAGAACGCGGCTGGGACCGAACCGCGCGCCGTGCTGCGGCCAGAACGGCAGCATCCACATGCTGCGGCGGCTCCTCGCGCGCGGCGGCGCGATAGAGGCCGGCCAGTTCGGGGTCGAGAGGCGTGTCCCCGGAGTCCCGGTTTCGGGTGTTTTCGTTCATCGCCATTCACTCAGGCCGGCTCGAAGCTTGGCAAGCGCGTAGCGCAGTCGACTCTTCGCCGTCTCTCTGTTGACTCCGGTCACGGCCGCGATTTCCTCGACCGTCAGGTCGCTTTCCTGCTGCAGAACGAAGGCCTCGCGCTGCTCGGCAGGCAACCGCTCGAGGAGTTCGAGCACACGGGCGGCCAGCGCCTTGCGTTCGTAGCGCACCTCCGGCTGTTCATGCCGGTTGAGCGCCGGCTCTTCCATCGCATCCTCCGCCAACGGGACGCTCGCACCGTGCGCCTGCCTGCGGTAATGATCGACGAGGCGGTTGTGCGCCAGTCGATAGAGGTAGGTCGTGAACTTCGCGGTCGGCTGGTAGTTCGCGCGCGCGCGAACCAGGTTCATCCAGGTGTCCTGGAACATCTCGGCCGCTGCGGCAGCGTCACGACTTTGCCGGAGAAGATAGCGGTACAGACCGCCCTTATGGCGCCGGTACAGCTCGTCGAAGGCCGCCACGTCGCCGGCGCGATAGTCCAGCATCAGTGTTTCATCGTCGCGTTCCGCCAGCGTCGCCATCCCGGCTACGCAGTATGCGCGAGGCCCGTCGGGGCGGCAACGGGCGAGGCCGGGGGCAGGCACGCGCTGCACGGAATCAGCGCTGTCCCGCAGCGTCAGTGTCGATGGCATCGCAAAGGACGTCCTTGCATCCTCACCTGTAACGTCCGCCGGGCATATTCGGGGTTAACAGAGGCTTGCTTGAAAACATCGCGCGGCGGCGTTTATACTCGACCGCATCCGATGCCCCTCTGTTGGGCGTCTTGCGCCCTGTGATTTCGAATCGGGACACGAGGTGGAGGAGGCACCATGCCGAAGTATTCCCCGGAAGCGGTCCGCACCATTGCTCTCGTCGGTCACGGCGCCGCCGGCAAGACGACGCTTGCCGAGGCGCTGCTCCACAAGGCGGGTGTCATCGGGGCCATGGGGACGGTGGAAAAAGGCTCCACCGTCTGCGACTTCGACCCGCTCGAAAAAACCTACCAGCATTCGCTCAACGCCTCTCTCGTGCACCTGCATCACCGCGACACCCGCGTTCACATCGTCGACACTCCCGGACTGCCGGACTTCATCGGCCGCGCCATCGGCATCCTGCCGGCCGTGGATACCGCCGCCATCGTGGTCAACGCGCAGAATGGCATCGAGATGATCACGCAGCGCATGATGCAGTGGGCCGCCAGGCGCAGCCTGTGCCGCATGATCATCGTGACCAAGATCGATGCCGACAACGTGGACCTGCCCGCGCTGCTGGAAAAAATCCAGGCCGTCTTCGGCAGGGAATGCCTGCCCATCAATCTGCCCGCCGATGGCGGCAAACGCGTGGTGGACTGTTTCTTCAATCCCTCCGGCGAAGCGGATTTCTCCTCGGTGGAGGCCGCGCACCAGGCGCTCGTCGACCAGGTCGTCGAAGTCGACGAGGCGCTGATGGAGAAGTACCTGGAGCAGGGCGAGATCGAGCCCGAGCAGTTGCACGCGCCTTTTGAAAAAGCGCTGCGCGAGGGGCATCTCATCCCGGTGTGTTTCGTGTCGGCGCGTAACGGCGCGGGCGTCGGCGAACTGCTCGACGTATTCGTCAAGCTCATGCCGAATCCGACCGAGGGCAACCCGCCGCAATTGCTGAAAGGCGAAGGCGCGGCCGCGCAGCCGATCCGATCGGAACCCGACCCCGCCAGGCACGCCATCGCGCACGTCTTCAAGGTCGTCATCGATCCTTTCGTCGGCAAGGTCGGCGTCTTCCGCGTGCATCAGGGAACGATCACGAAAGACACCCAGCTCTTCGTCGGCGACGGCCGCAAGCCGTTCAAGGTGGGGCATCTGTTTCTCCTGCAGGGCAAGGAATTCATCGAAACCGACGCGCTCGTGCCCGGCGACATCGGTGCGGTCGCGAAGGTGGACGAGATCCACTTCGATGCCGTCCTGCACGATTCGCACGATGAAGACCACATCCACATGGTGCCGCTCGAGTTTCCGACGCCGATGCACAGCCTCGCGATCGAGCCCAAGCGCCGCGGCGACGAACAGCGCATTTCGGAAGCGCTGCACAAGCTCTGCGCCGAAGATCCCACGTTCAAGGTCGATCATCACACCACCTCCAATGAGACGGTGATCAGCGGCCTGGGCGACTTGCACATGCGCTACATCATCGATCGCATGGCGAATCAGTATCACGTCGAAGTCACGACCAAGCCGCCGCGCATTCCGTACCGCGAGACGATCACCGCGAAGGCCGAAGGCCATCACCGCCACAAGAAGCAGACCGGCGGCGCAGGACAGTTCGGCGAAGTCTACTTGCGCGTGGAACCTCTTAAGCGCGGCTCGGGTTTCGAATTCGTCGATCAGGTAAAGGGCGGGACGATTCCGACCCAGTTCATCCCCGCGGTCGAGAAAGGCGTGCGCCAGGTGCTCGACTCCGGACCGATAGCCGGTTTTCCGGTGCACGACGTGCGCGTCATCGTCTACGACGGCAAGCATCATCCGGTCGATTCCAAGGAAGTTGCCTTCATTTCGGCGGGGAAGCGCGCATTCATGGACGCGATCAGCAAGGCAAGACCGATCATCCTGGAGCCGATCGTCCACATCGATATCACGGCGCCCGAAGCCAACATGGGGGACATCGCAGGCGACATTTCGGCGAAGCGCGGCCAGATCAGCGGCACCGATTCCGCGCAGGCCGGCACGCTCTCCATCAAAGGGCAGGCGCCGCTCGCGGAACTCAACAACTACCAGGCACGCCTGAAATCGGTCACGGCGGGACAGGGTTCGTTCTCGATCGAACTGTCCCATTACGAGCCGGTGCCGCCCAACGTCCAGAAGGAACTCGCCGCACAACACGCCAAGACCGCGCACGCCGAAGACGAATAGCGCCATGGCGTAGCCCCCCATGGACGACATTGTGCTGCGCGGGATGGCCAGGTGGCCGAACGTCCCTTCGGTGTATGGGTGGCTCGCCCTCGATCGTCGCGGCCAGTGGCGCATCCAGGGCGAACGCGTGCACAACCCGGCGGTATGCGCGTTCATCGGCCGCAATTACGAGCGCGACGCCGTGGGGCAGTGGTTTTTTCAGAATGGCCCGCAGCGCGTCTACGTCGCGCTCGAATACACGCCCTGGGTATACCGCGTCGTCAACGAGCCCGGCGCCCCGATCGCGCTGGAATGCCATACCGGCGTCCCGGCGAGCGTCATACGCAGCGCCTGGATGGACGAGGCCGGCGCGCTGCTGCTCGAAACCGAGCACGGCATCGGCCTGGTGCACGATCGCGACCTCGACCGGCTGTTTCCCTACCTGATCGACGCCAACGGCAATCCGCTCGACGAAGCCGTGCTGGAGAGTCTCATGGATGCGCTGCAGCGCCAGGAAGAGGTGCCCCTGTGGTTGCGCGTTCGAGAAACCAATGCCTTGATCGCGCCCATACGTGCGCAAACGGTACCGGAGCGGTTCGGGTATGCCGCCGATCCCCGGCCGCCGCAAGAGCGTTCCGCCGCCGACCCGCAAACGCCTGCAGTCGGTGAATCTCTATTGCTGCAGTCGCTGCACGCCTTTCCGGACAGCATTCGCCGCGCGGTTCGCGGTGTGCTGTGCGACATCGACGACACGCTGACCACGGACGGACGGCTTACTGCCGCGGCCTACGGCGCGATGGAACGCCTGCAGGCGGCGGGACTGCGCGTCATTCCCATCACCGGCCGGCCCGCCGGGTGGTGCGATTACATCGCGCGCATGTGGCCGGTGGACGGCGTGGTCGGGGAGAACGGCGCGTTTTATTTTCGCTACGATCGCGCGCGGCGCGTAATGCAGCGCAGCTTCGTGGACGACGCCGCGACGCGTGCGCGTCATCGCGAGCGGCTGCAACAAATCGCGGCGGACGTACTGGCAGCCGTGCCCGGTGCCGCCATCGCCGCCGACCAGCTTTACCGGGAAACGGACCTTGCCATTGATTACTGCGAAGACGTGGCGCGCCTGCCGCCCGCGGCGGTAGACCGCATCGCTGCCGTGATGCGCAGCCGCGGGCTGACGGCCAAAGTGAGTTCGATCCACGTCAACGGATGGTTCGGCGCCTACGACAAACTGGCCACTACCCGGCGCCTGGTGCAGGAGTGCTTCGGGGACGACCTCGAACGCCAGCGCGAGCGCTACGTGTTCATCGGCGACTCCCCCAACGACGCGCCGATGTTCGCTTTCTTTCCCCATGCGGTCGGCGTCGCCAACGTGCGCGACTTCGGCCGCCAGATGGAGCGGGCGCCGGCATATGTCACCGCAGCGCGCTGCGGCGAGGGATTTCGCGAGTTCGTCGATTTCCTGCTCGCGACGAAGTAATATCGCCGACTTGGATTGACGGAAGGCTCGACCATGATCGACCTGAGAAGCGACACCGTGACCCGGCCCACCGAAGCGATGCTGGAGTCGATGCGCGAAGCGACGTTCGGCGACGACTCGCGCGACGGGGACGAGACCGTGATGAAACTCGAGCGCCTCGCCGCCGAGCGCATGGGCAAGGAGGCCGGGGCCTTCATGCCGAGCGGAACCATGACCAACCTGGTCGCCATGCTGACGCACGCGCAGCGCGGCGGAGAGGTGCTGCTCGAGCACGGATCGCACACGCTGAACGCGGAACTGGGCGGCATCGCGGGCGTCGCCGGCCTGTTCTATCGCGGCATACCGGGATCACGCGGCGCAATGGACCTCGATGCGTTGCGCGAAGCCCTGCGTCCGACCCTGCGCAACCAGATGGGCACGGCGCTGGTCTGGATGGAAAACACGCACAATCGCTCCGGCGGTGCGGTGCTGCCGCTCGACTACATGAAACAGGTCCACGATCTCGCTCACGAGCGTGGCGTTCCCGTGCACCTCGACGGGGCGCGCCTGTTCAACGCCGCAACGGCACTGAAGACCGAGGCGCGCCAGCTCGCGCAACACGCCGATTCGGTGTGCTTCTGCGTTTCGAAAGGGCTCTCGGCGCCGGTCGGCTCCGTCCTCTGCGGCAGCGCCGACTTCATCGAGCGCGCACGCGCCTTCCGCCGCATGGTGGGCGGCAATATGCGCCAGGCCGGACCGATCGCGGCCGCCGGCATCGTCGCGCTCGAGACCATGGTCGACCGGCTGGCGGAGGATCACCGCACCGCGAAGCGTCTTGCCGAAGGCTTGCAGCGCATCGACGCGAGCCTGGTCCATCCGCGCGCGGTGGAATCCAATCTCGTTCGCGTGGAAGTGAAGAAGAGCGGCCGGCGCGCCGCGCAATGGTCGGCAGACCTCAAGCAAAAAGGCATACTGGTCGCGCCGTGCGAGACCTATTCGCTGCGCTTCGTCACCCATCGCCATATCGGCGACGCGGAGACCGATGCGACGGTGAGCGCGTTCGCCTCGCTGTGGGGCGCGTCTCCCTAGCGCAGGCGCTTCGCCGGAAAATCCTCCTCGACGCGGTCGCGGAAATAGCTGTCGGGCGACGGCGCGTTCATCAGTCCGCGATACACCGTCTCGGATACGCCCGAGTACTGCATGATGGTGCCGCTTCTCAACTCGACCTCGAGTAGACGGTTGCGTTCGTCATATCCAACCGAACGGATCGTGCTTGCGTTCACCCGTTTGCGCTCCATCTCCGTCTCCTGCTGAAAAAAATCGCGCGCGCACCGCGGATCGTCAGGCGTGTTCCATTCAGTATCGCCCAACCCGTAGCGCGGCGCGGATTGCTCAAAAAAGAGGCAGTCACCGGCAGGAGCGCGGCAAAACCGGCCTCCACCTTCCGGGATAAGGCCAACGTCATGATTGGATACGGGTATTTCCGGCCGGGCCGGGCCGCAGGGTCCGGTCAACCAAACTTTGCTTGCGGCAGGGGGGGAGTTTTTGTATCTTTAGCGCTCTGCTGACAGCCGGTTAAATCCAACGCCCACGGCCGCGCCGCCTCCCCCCGGAGGCAGCCTGACCGCAGGCGTCGCGGGAGTCAGGGCTTGTTTCCCATCGGAAACGGCCATGCGCCCGGGATGACCACCGGTCGGGGCGCTTCTGGAACGGGTGCCGGAGTTTCCGCTACCGCGGGCTTCGTCACCGCTTTGGGCGCTGCCCTTCTGGCAGCAGGCTTTTTCTTGGCTGCTTTTTTCCTGGCCGGCTTTTTAGCCGGCCTTTTTTTCGCCCCGGTCCTGCGTGCCGCGCTCTTGCGCGCAGCCGCCTTCCTGGCCGCCTTCTTCGCTACGACCTTTTTCTTTTTCCTGGCGGCCTTTTTCTTCGCAGCTTTCTTCTTTGCCATATCAAGCTCCTTGAGGACGTTGCCACACTCGCTGCAGCTGCGCAGCGATCCACCCGCGGCGGCCCGGGCGCGACTGCGCTGGGAAGCCGCGCCCCGCCACTCGCCCGCGATGCGGCCCGCTATCGCCGCACGTCAGGCGCCGCAGCAGTTCCTAATGCAAGGCCGCTGCAGCCTTGCTTGCCAAGTCGCGGTACAGCACCTCCGGATCGAGATTGAGCCCGCCGCCCCACGTCACCGTGTTCGACACCGGATCGATGGCGACGCGGCAGAACATCTCCGCATCCGAGAGCGCGCCATAGGGGGTCGTCGCCACCAGCTCGCCAAGGTACACATGCCCCTCCAGCCCGTCGTCGAAGCGCAGCCACAGCGTGTAGTTATCCTCCGCCCGCAGTTCGGTGACGGTATGAAAGTGGAACTTCCGGGTGCGGTAACGACGAAATCTCACGCGTGATCCCAAAGCCAGCCCTCCCTGTGGTTAACGGTACAGATCCCGGCCTCAATCCCAGCTCAGCGCGCCTCCCGTCTGATATTCGGTAACCCTGGTCTCGAAGAAATTCTTCTCCTTCTTGAGATCGATCATTTCCGCCATCCACGGGAACGGGTTGGTCGCTCCCTCGAACAGCGTCTCCAGCCCGATCTGCTGGCAGCGGCGGTTCGCGATATAGCGCAGGTATTCCTTGAACATCGCCGCATTGAGCCCGAGCACCCCGCGCGGCATGGTGTCCTCGGCGTAGCGATATTCGAGTTCCACCGCCTTCACCATCAGGGCGCGGATCTCGTCGCGGAACTCCGGCGTCCACAGGTGCGGGTTTTCGAGCTTGATGGTGTTGATCACGTCGATCCCGAAATTGCAGTGCATGGACTCGTCGCGCAGGATGTACTGGTACTGCTCCGCGGCACCGGTCATCTTGTTCTGCCGCCCGAGCGCGAGGATCTGCGTGAAGCCGACGTAGAAGAAGAGTCCCTCCATGATGCAGGCGAACACGATGAGGCTCTTCAAGAGCTTCTGGTCCGCCTCCATCGTTCCGGTCTTGAACGACGGATCGGTCAGCGTGTCGATGAAGGGAATCAGGAACTCGTCTTTGTCCCGGATCGACGAAATCTCGTGATAGGCGTTGAAGACCTCGCCCTCGTCCAGCCCCAGGCTCTCGACGATGTACTGGTAGGCGTGGGTATGGATCGCTTCCTCGAAGGCCTGCCGCAGCAGGTATTGCCGGCACTCGGGCGCCGTGATGTGGCGGTAGGTGCCGAGCACGATGTTGTTCGCGGCGAGCGAGTCGGCCGTCACGAAAAAGCCCAGGTTGCGCTTGACCACCCGGCGCTCGTCCTCCGTCAGCCCGTTCGGGTCCTTCCACAGCTCGATGTCGCGGCTCATCTGGATTTCCTGCGGCATCCAGTGATTGGCGCAGGCGGAAAGATACTTGTCCCACGCCCATTTATATTTGAACGGCACGAGCTGGTTGACATCGGTGTGGCCGTTGATGATGCGCTTGTCCGCGACATTGACGCGGCGCGCTTCGATCGGCACGCTCGCCTCGACAGCAGGCTGCGGCGCACCCTTCGCGCCGGCGCCCGTTCTTGTGTGTTCCTCGAATTGCAGCATGTTGCTCATCTCCTTTATTGCCTCTTCCCTGATTGCCTCGTCCCCAAACTCGATTCGCGGTCCCGCGCTACTGGCACGACTCGCATTCCGGATCGTCGATCGAACAGAACTTCGGCTCCGCTGTTGCCGCGGCCGCCGTCATGCCGCCATTCGCCGGCACGGCATTCAACTGTCCCGCCTTCCCGGTGGATTTCTCGGCCGAGGTTGCGCCCAGCGTGCGCAGGTAATACGTGGTCTTGAGACCGCGCAGCCAGGCGAGCTTGTAGGTTTCGTCCAGTCTCTTGCCGGAAGCGCCCGCCATGTAGATGTTGAGCGACTGCGACTGGTCGACCCATTTCTGGCGCCGGGCCGCGCATTCCACCAGCCACGTGGGCTCGATTTCGAACGCGGTGGCGTAGAGGCTGCGCACATCCGGCGGGATACGGTCGATCTGCGCGAGCGACCCGTCGAAGTACTTGAGATCGGCGATCATCACCTCGTCCCACAGGTTGAGCTTCTTCAGGTCGTGCACGAGAAATTCGTTCACGACGGTGAATTCACCCGACAGGTTGGATTTCACGTAGAGGTTCTGGTAGGTGGGCTCGATGCACTGCGAGAGCCCGGTGATGTTGGCAATCGTCGCGGTCGGCGCAATGGCGAGGCAGTTGGAGTTCCGCATCCCCACCTGCTGGACGCGCTTCCTCAGCGTCTCCCAGTCGAGCGTCGCCGACATGTCGCATTCGACGTAGCCGCCGCGCTCCTCCGTGAGCAGCTTCAGCGTGTCGATGGGGAGGACGCCGCGGTCCCACAGCGAGCCCTTGAACGTCGAGTACGATCCGCGCTCTTCGGCGAGATCGGTCGATGCCCAGAACGCGGTGTAAGCGATCGCCTCCATCGAGCGGTCGGCGAACTCGACGGCCGCCGGCGAACCGTAGGGGATGCGCAGCATGTGCAGGCAGTCCTGGAAGCCCATGATGCCGAGCCCCACCGGGCGGTGCTTGAAGTTCGAGTTGCGCGCCTTGTTGACGTTGTAGAAGTTGAGATCGATCACGTTGTCGAGCATGCGCATCGCGGTGCCGACCGTGCGCTTGAGCTTCTCCATGTCCATGCGCCCCGTCGAAAGATCCAGATGCGCCGGCATGTTGACCGAACCGAGGTTACAGACCGCGATCTCGTCGGGCCCAGTGTTGAGCGTGATCTCCGTGCACAGATTGGAGCTGTGCACCACGCCCACGTGCTGCTGCGGGCTTCTCAGGTTGCACGGGTCCTTGAACGTGAGCCAGGGATGCCCGGTCTCGAACAGCATCGAGAGCATCTTGCGCCACAGTTGCATGGCGGGAAGCTTCTTGTAGAGTTTGACCTCGCCGCGGGCCGCCTTTGCCTCGTACTCGGTGTAGGCCTGCTCGAAGGCCTTGCCGTATTTGTCGTGCAGGTCGGGCACGTCGGACGGCGAGAACAGCGTCCACTCGCCGTTCTCCATGACGCGCTTCATGAAGAGGTCCGGCACCCAGTTGGCGGTGTTCATGTCGTGGGTGCGGCGGCGGTCGTCGCCGGTATTCTTGCGCAGTTCCAGGAATTCCTCGATGTCGAGATGCCAGGTCTCGAGATACGAGCACACCGCGCCCTTGCGTTTCCCCCCCTGGTTCACCGCGACCGCGGTGTCGTTCACTACCTTCAGGAACGGCACCACCCCCTGGCTCTTGCCGTTTGTGCCCTTGATGTAGGCGCCGAGCGCGCGCACCGGCGTCCAGTCGTTGCCGATGCCGCCCGCATACTTCTGCAGCATCGCGTTTTCCTTGATCGCCTCGTAGATGCCGTCGAGGTCGTCGGACACCGTGGTGAGATAGCAGCTCGCGAGCTGCGAGCGCCGCGTGCCGGAATTGAACAGCGTCGGCGTGGAACTCATGAAATCGAACGACGAGAGCGCGTTGTAGAACTCGATCGCGCGCGCTTCACGGCTGCCTTGCGGCTCGTTCAGCGCGAGCCCCATCGCCACCCGCATGAAGAAGATCTGCGGCAGCTCGATGCGCCGGCCGCGCACGTGGAGGAAGTAGCGGTCGTAGAGGATCTGGAGGCCGAGGTAGGTGAACTTGAGGTCGCGATTGGCGTCGAGCGCCGCTCCCAGCGCCTTCAGGTCGTACTGCCCCAGGCGCTCATCGAGCAGCTCGGCCTCGATGCCTTTACTCACGAACTCGGGGAGGTAGTGGGCGTAGCGCGTCGCCATATCGGCGTGCGTGACTTCCTCGCCCAGCGTCTCCAGCCGCAGCGTGTGCAGCAGCAGCCGCGCCGTAACGTAGCTGTAGCTCGGATCCTGCTCGATCAGGGCCCGCGCCGCCAGCACCAGGGACTTGCGCACCTCGTCCATCGGCACGCCTTCGTAGAGGTCGCGCTGCATTGCCTGCAGGATCGGCTCGGGGCTCGCCTCGCGGCCCAGGCCGTGGCACGCGCTCTCGACCAGCGCCGTGATCCTCGGCAGGTCGAGCGGCCGGGTGACGCCGCCTTCGATGACGTGGATCGCCTGCTGTGGCGGCCGCGCCGCCTGCTGCGCCTCCCGCTGCTTGGCCCGCTCCTTGGACCGCTCGTCGCGGTACAGCACGTAGGCGCGCGCGACGTTGTGCTCGCCGGCCCGCATCAGGGCGAGCTCGACCTGGTCCTGGATATCCTCGATATGGAACGTGCCGCCGGAGGGCTGGCGGCGCATGAGCGCGTTCACCACCGCCTCGGTCAGATGGGCCACCTGCTCGCGCACGCGGGCGGAGGCCGCGCCCTGGCCGCCGTTCACCGCGATGAACGCCTTGGTCATGGCGATCGCGATCTTGGAGGGCTCGAACACCACCACGCTGCCATTGCGCCGGATCACCTTGTATTGCGCATAGCGCGATTCCGGGGCTGGCGCGCCCTCGGGAATGGCGAAATTTGCAGTGGAGACGGAATGGATCGTGCCGGTGGCGAGCTGCATAAAGGTGACTCCTTGAATTTATAGCTCTTATTGGAACCGCAGGGGCTTACGTCCCCCACCCCTAAAACCACAAGATATTGTGGTCAAAACCATCCTCTGAACCAATTCTAGTAGCGATTTTGGAAACGTCAATAGCTTTTTTTGAAGTATTTTGGGGCGTGCCCAAACGGTGTGCAGCGCGACCGGTCAAGGCACGGAAAAGACGCGCTTTATTACTTCAAAGCCCGAGCGCGTGGGAGAAAAGGGCGGGCCGGAGGCGGCCGTTTCGCTGTTGCGTATATCGGACACCCGCGCCGCGGACTTCAGGCCACCTGCGCCCGAAAGCGCACCCAGTCGAAATGCGGGCCGGGATCGCTCTTGCGGCCGGGCGCGATGTCGGAATGGCCGACGATGTCCGCGATCGGATAACGGCCCCTGAGGACGCGTGCCAGCGCGGCCAGCGCGTCGTATTGGGCCGCCTCGAAAGGCACCTCGTCGCTACCTTCCAGCTCGATGCCGATGGAAAAATCGTTGCAGCGGCTGCGGCCGCGCCAGCTCGAGGCGCCGGCGTGCCAGGCGCGCTTCGCGCAGGGCACGAACTGGATCGTCTCGCCATCGCGGCGGATCAGGAAATGAGCGGACACCTTGAGATCCGCCAGGCTCGCGTAATACGGGTGGGCGCTCGGGTCCAGCCGGTTGGTGAACAGCGCCGCGATGCCCGCCCCGCCGAACTCCCCCGGGGGCAGGCTGATGGCGTGGACGACGAGCAGCTCGATCGCGACACCCGGCGGCCGCTCGTCGCAGTTGGGCGAAGGGAGGTAGCGAACGCCCCCGATCAATCCTTCCCGGCTGAGACGCAGCTCCCCGGACGCAGCGGGCGGATCAGCCTTTCGCCTCGAGCTCATCGTTGATGCCGAGCCGCTCCATGCGGTAGCGCAGCGCCCGGAAAGTGATGCCGAGTAGCTTCGCCGCGGCGGTGCGGTTGTAGTGCGTCTGGGCGAGCGCGTCGAGGATGGCGTTCTTCTCGACCAGGTCGAGACGCTCCTGCAGCGGCAGACCGGAGACGTCGGGCGGAAACGCCTTCGCCGTCTCGGCGGAGACGAGCTGCAACTGCAGGTCGCCGCGATCGATCTCGGCCCCCGTCGTCAGCGCCAGCGCACGCTCCAGTATGTTTTCCAGCTCCCGCACGTTGCCGGGAAAATCGTAGTTCTGCAGCTCCTGCAAGGCCGCCGCCGTGAGCTTGGGCGGCTCCTTGTCGCCGGACTGGCGCCGCAGTATCGCTTCGGCCAGCGCCGGAATGTCTTCGTGCATCGCGCGCAGGCTCGGCATGCGCAACTCGATCACGTTCAGGCGGTAGTAGAGGTCCTGCCGGAAGGCCCCGCTTTTCACTTCGTCGCCGAGGCTGCGGTGGGTCGCGCTGATGATGCGCACATCCACCTGCTCCTCGTTGGTGGCGCCGACCTTGCGCACCTTCTTTTCCTGGATCGCGCGCAGCAACTTCACCTGCATCTGCAAAGGCAGGTCCGCCACCTCGTCGAGAAACAGCGTCCCGCCGTTCGCCGCCTGGAAAAACCCGTCGCGATCGGCCGCGGCGCCGGTGAAAGCGCCCTTGCGATAGCCGAAGAATTCCGACTCCATCAGGTTTTCCGGAATCGCCCCGCAGTTGACGGCGATGAACGATCCCTCCTGGCGGGAACCCTTCAAGTGGATCAGCCGCGCCGCCAGTTCCTTGCCGCTTCCGGATTCGCCCGTCACGTGGATCGGCGCCTGCGTGCGCGCGAGCCGGTCGATCATCTGTCGCGTCGCCTGCATCAGCGCCGACTCGCCGATCAGCCGCGGATAATTGGGCGGCAGCTCCGGACTGTCGCTGACGCGCTTTGCCTGCCCTGGCGGCGGCAGTTTGAGCGCCGAGCGCACCAGCATGCGCAACTGGTTGAGCGAAACCGGCTTCGCCAGATAGTCGAACGCGCCCGCTTTCAACGCGGCAACCGCGTTCTCGGTGCTGCCGTGCGCCGTGATGACGGCCACCGGAACGCTGGGATAGTGTCTTGCAACGTGATCGAGCACGCTCAGCCCGTCGCCGTCGGGGAGCCGCATATCGGTCAGACAGAGATCGTAATTGTTCGCCTCGAGCAGCGCGAACGCTTCGCCCGTGCTGGCCGCGCAATGCGTCTCGAGCCCCATGCGGCTCAAGGTCATGCTGAGCAATTCCCTGATGTCGGCTTCGTCGTCCACGACGAGCACCTGATTCTTCATGCCAGGTCGTTCCACCTTAAACTCGTTCCGGCTCTTCCCCGGCCCTGCAGATCACGGTGAACTGTGCGCCGGTCGGGGTTTCGACGTATTCCAGCGTCGCCCCGTTCGCTTCGCACACTTCGCGCGCGATATACAGGCCGAGCCCGCTGCCCCCGGGCGAGCCGATGCAGAACGGTTCGAAGAGCTGGCTCCGCAATTCGGGGGCGATACCCGGACCATCGTCGATCACCTCCAATTTTACTGTACGGCCCTCGCCCTCCAGCGCCACGGCGATGCGGATGCTCGCCTCCTGGCGCCGGCAGTGCCGCAATGCGTTGCGGCACAGGTTCCACATGACCTGGTCGAGATGGCTGCGGTCGAACAGCACGCGCGGATTCGCCTGCAGCTCGACGGCAAAGATTTCAGACCGGATCTTCTCGATCTGGCAGAACTGCTCGACGAAGGTCTGCACGAAATCGGCGACCCAGAAGCTCTCGCGCTGCGCACGGTTGCCGTAGTCGAGTTGCAGCACGTCGTTCACCATGCGATCGAGGCGCCGGCTGTTGTCATGAATGATGGTGAGCAGCCGCCTGGTGGTGTCGGTGATGGCGGGCTCCTCCTGCAGCAGCTCGGCTGCGTGACTGATGGAACCCAGCGGGTTGCGCACCTCGTGTGCGATATTGGCCGCAAGGCGGCCCAGCGCCGCGAGTTTCATCTGCCGGGCCTGCGCCTGCACACGAGAGAGATCCTCCAGAAATATCACCGACCCGACCTGGCGCGAGCGCCCCACCGGCACGAAACGCGCGTTGATGGCGTTATTGAGTATCGGCCCCGAGTTCGCCTCTAAGGCCTCGCTGCCGCCACGCCAGCGCTCGTAGGTCGCGGCCAGTCCCGGCGCGTAATCCCAGAGCTGCATGTCGTGTTCCTGGCGCAGCGGCCCGAGCATCCGCTCCGCCCGCGCGTTGATCTGGCGGATGACGCCGCTCGCATCGACCACCAGCACGCCGTCCTGCATGTCCTGGATCACGAGCTGGTTCACCTGCGCCATGTTGGCGAGATCGACCTCGCGCTGCGCGGCCAGGCGCTCGCTCGCCGCGGCATACTGCGCCAGCGCGTGCGCCAGCCATGCCGTCGCGAAATACCCGACCGACATCAGCCCGGCCTGGACAAAGAGCGCCACGTTCTCGTCGAAGCGCAGCACGGAATAGGTATGCTCGAGCAGCACCGCGATGCTCGCCAGCGCAGCGTGGAACAGCGCGAGGCGTCCGCGGCTGATCAGCCCCACCGCCGCCAGGGTCGCCAGCAGCAACAGGCCGAGCCCGCTCGAAATGCCGCCGCTCGCGTGCATCAACACCACGATGAAGGCGATGTCCGCCGCCGCCTGCACGGTGATCTGGAGAGTGAAGCGCCATTTCAGCTTCACCAGCGCGAAGCACAGAATGCTGAAAATGACGTAAAGGACGGCCGTTACGCCGAAGAGCGTGAGATTGCGCGAAGCGAACTGCAGCGAATTGCCCCAGGTGGTGACGATCGCGAGCAGGAAAACGGCCACGAACAGGCGATAGCCGTTGAACAGATGCATCGAGCGCCAGAAAGGCTGCGGTTGATCCGCCGGTTCGGTGCCCTGGATCGCCCAGGGAACAGCTTGCTCTGCGTTGGCGACAGACATCGGGGTTCAGTCGGACTTCAGGTGCTGGCGCTGGTGATCCGCGCTGCAGTAGAAGTTCCCGCTCGTGGCTAGGCTCTCGCTACGCGGCAGATGCACGCCGCAGTGCCCGCAGCGCACCATGTCCTCACCCGTTACCTTCGGCGGCTCGCCGCGCCGGTCGACGCGCTTGCGATAGGCCTTGAGTACCCAGTAGACCAGCGCAACGACCAGAACCAGAAAAAGTATCTTCGACAAACGTGACGCCCGTTACGAAATCAGGCTAGTGTGCCGCAAAGCATGGCGTGCCGTCGAGTGCACGGCGTCACGCCGTTGGGCGGATTGGAACTCCAGTCCACGTCCGAACGTGAATACGGTGATGCCCGCATTGGACGAAAGCGACATGGGCAACATATCATGGATGGAACAAGCTGGGGCATGGAATATGTCCCCAGGGCGAATCTAAGCATCAATGATGAACGCCATTCACAGCGTAAGAAATGCGGCTTGCTGCTGTCGTTCAAGTCGTTACCACAAGCGTGACGGGTGCGTTTGACATGTCAAGCACCCAATCTTCCGCCCTTGCCAGTCCGCCCGGCATTTCGCCTCGGTGGCGGGTCCTCGCGATTGCCTTCTGTGTCTACTTCGTCGGCGCAAGAGTAGGCCTGCTCACCGTGATGCCCGAGGGCATCGCGATCTTCTGGCCGCCCAACGCGTTGATTGTCGCGCTTCTTATTCAGCGACAAGGCGCAAACTTGCTGCTGATCGGAGCCGCAGTAGTGGCGGCCGAGGTGGCGGCCGATGTGCCCACATTCAGCCTGACTGAAGCCTTGCTGTTTGGCCTGATCAACTTCGGCGAGGCCTCACTGGTCTGGTGGCTGCTTGATCGCTGGCGCTTCGATCCTCGATTCCCGACCCTTGCCGACACGGGCAAATTTCTGCTCGCCGGGCCAATCACGGCGTCAGCGGCTTCCGCGCTCGCGGGCGCAGCGGTGTACGTCGGTTTTCGCGCTGAGCACACCAGCTACCTCGAGTTTGCGCGGATCTGGTGGGCCGGCGACGCGCTGGGCCTCCTGATCGTTACCCCGCTGGTGCTCGGTTTCCTTCCTCTCCGTGGCCGACGTCAGCCGGACCTGGTGGCGTGGACATCCCTCGCGATTGCGCTGGGCACTTTCATAACCGTGGCCGCGATGGCCTTTGGTAAGGGTCCGTTTGGCGCGCTGCCGCCGCGCGAGGCGGTGGCCGAAGTGCAGCGCCTGATGTTTCTGGTGGTGTTGATAGGCCTGGGATTCTCGACCTTGCTTACGCAGTTGCGGGCGCGGCATGCGGAGTTGGCCGCTGCCAATCAGAAGTTGCGAGTCCTCAACGAGCAACTGGAAAAGCGGGTTGATGAGCGTACCGCCGAACTTCGCGAGGCCAATGTCATGCTGGCGCGGCTCGCTTCCGTCGACACGCTCACCGGCGTCGCCAACCGCAGGCGCTTCGAGGAGGCATTGTCTTCCGAAATCGAGCGGTCGCGGCGCTTCGGAAGTTCGGTATCCGTAATGATGATCGACCTCGACCGGTTCAAGGCTGTCAACGACTCGTTCGGGCATGCCGCGGGGGATCGCGTGCTGCAGGCCTTCGTGGCCGTGCTGCAAAAAAACGTGCGCTCGACCGACCTCGTCGCCCGCTACGGCGGCGAAGAGTTCGCGGTGCTCATGCCGCAAACCGCACTTAACGGTGCCGCCTCATGTGCCGAGAACGCCAGAGCTGCATTGGCAGGCACGGAGGTTGAGGGAGTTGTGAGGGCGCTAAGCGCCAGTTTCGGAATCGCGCAATTCACTGGCGACGAATCCGGCGCCCGGCTGCTTGCCCGCGCCGATGCCGCTCTCTACCAGGCAAAGCGCAACGGACGAGACCGCGTGGAAGCCGCCCCATAAGCCAACTCAGGCACCCATGTCTACGGTATGAACCGTTACCTATGTGACCGGAATGGACCGAAGAAGAATGGTCGGGGTGAGAGGATTCGAACCTCCGACTCCTGCGTCCCGAACGCAGTACTCTACCAGGCTGAGCTACACCCCGACGTGTGACGCAGCGGAACCAAAAGGGGTGCAGAGTATAGCAGCAGGCGCCGCGCTGCTCAACGCTCGGCCACTCCGGGACGGCGTTTTTTCCCACTAAGATCGCTCACGCACTACGCGGCCCGACCCAGCCGCTCAAGGAGCGCGATCTGCTGCGGCAGGCAGATCGACTTCAAGTCGTAGCGCGCAACCGCGGTCTCACGCGCTGCAGTGCGCATAGGCGCGTAGTGGTCCGGCCGCGCGAGTGCATCGACCACCGTCTCGGCCAGCGCCGCACCGTCGAAGAAATCCACCAGCAGCCCGTTCTTGCCGTGCTCGATCACTTCCTCGACCGGCGGCGTGCGGCTTCCGACCACGAGACAGCCCGCGCTCATCGCCTCGATGCAGCTCCAGCCGAGGACGAAGGGATAGGTGAGATAGACGTGGCAGCGCGAGACCCGCAGCACTTTGAGATAGCTCGCATACGGAATGCGCCCGAGAAAAAACACCCGGCTCATATCGAGGCGGTCCTTCACTTCGTCGAGAAAGATCTGCTTCCACGTCTTCCCCGCGGGCGCCGCCGCGCCGTACGACACTTCGTCGCCGCCGACGATCAACACGAGCGCAGCGGGCCGCCGCCGCAAAATCTCCGGCAGGGCGCGCATGAAGACGTGATAGCCGCGATACGGCTCGAGGTTGCGGTTGACGAGCGTCAGCACTTCGTCGCCCGGGCGCAGGGTGCGCCCCCCGATCTCCACCGATGCCGCGCCATCCGGCCGCACGACGTTGGTGTCGATGCCATCGAAGATCACGCGCACGCGGTCGCGAAACGCGAGCGGGATCGTGCTCCGCTGGAATTCGGTCGGCGCCAGGCCGCAATCCATGTCGGCGAGCGCGAGCAGCAGGTGCGCGTTCTTCGCGCGCAGCTTCGCGTCCCGCGCCGGGTCGGGCTTATGGAATTCCGGGTCGAAATCGAAGTCGAGCCCGCGCGTCGCGTAGAAGAATTCGAGCAGCGCGAGCATCTTCGCCAGCGGCCAGATGTCCTTCAGGAACA
>JBQTJV010000402.1:0-8098 GCA_052386775.1 Betaproteobacteria bacterium | reverse complement strand
TCGGGCCCGACCGCCTGCGTGCCGACGAGGTTTTTCGGCGGGTGGCGCAGCAGGCCCACGAGATGGTAGCCGAGCAGTACCAGTTGCTGAACCGTGACGTCCTGCCGGGCCTGGCCGAGGCCGCGGTGCGCTTTCTGCGGCGCTCCGACTTTACCGCCGCTCAGGCCGATTGGATCAGATCCTATTTCGTGCGCGAGGTGATGCCGGTCCTCACGCCCATCGGGCTGGATCCGGCGCATCCGTTTCCCCGCGTGCTCAACAAAAGCCTGAATTTCGCCGTCGAACTCGAAGGCAAGGACGCTTTCGGACGCAGCTCCGGAATCGCGATCGTGCAGGCGCCGCGCGTGCTGCCGCGCGTGTTGCGGCTGCCCTCGGAGATTGCGAGCGCCGAATACGATTTCGTGTTCCTGTCCTCGATACTGCACGCGCATGTCGGCATGCTGTTCGCCGGGATGCAGGTGGTGGGTTGCTATCAATTCCGCGTCACCCGCAACAGCGAGCTGTTCGTCGACGAGGAGGAGGTGAAGGACCTGCGCACCGCACTGCGCGGCGAGCTCCCGCACCGGCAGTTTGGCGACGAGGTGCGGCTCGAGGTCGCGGACAACTGCCCGCAGCACATCTCCGATTTTCTGCTGGCGCAGTTCAAGCTCGGCGAGGAAGATCTTTACCGCGTCGATGGCCCGGTCAACCTGGCGCGGCTCATCAACGTACCCGACTGGGTGGCGCGGCCGGATCTCAAGTTTCCGCTGTTTCTGCCTGGCCGGCCGCCGCAGGCGGAAGAGGATATCTTCGCCGCGATACGGATGCGCGACATTCTGCTCTATCACCCCTTTCAGTCCTTCCGGCCGGTGATCGACTTTCTCGAGCAGGCGGCCCGGGATGCGGCGGTGGTCGCGATCAAGATGACGGTTTATCGAACCGGAGCGGAATCTGAGCTCATGGAGATCCTCATCGCCGCGGCCCGCAGCGGCAAGGAGGTCACCGTTGTGGTGGAGCTCCTGGCGCGCTTCGACGAAGAAGCGAACATCAACTGGGCGCAACGCCTGGAAGAGGTGGGCGCCCACGTGGTCTACGGCGTGGTCGGCCACAAGACGCATGCAAAGATGGTGCTGGTGGTCAGGCGCGAGGCGGAAGGGCTCAAACGCTACGTCCATCTTTCCACGGGCAACTACCATCCGCGCACCGCGCTGCTCTACACCGACTGGGGGCTGTTTACCTGCAGCGAGGAATTCAGCGCCGACGTCAGCAATCTTTTCATTCAGTTGACCGGACTCGGGCGGGTCGCTTCGCTCAGGCGCCTCTGGCAGTCGCCGTTTACCTTCCACAGGGAGGTGCTGCGCGCCATACAGACCGAGACGCGCCACGCCGCGGCGGGCCAGAAGGGACACATCATCGCCAAAATGAACGCCCTGCTGGAACCGGACGTCATCGCGGCGCTGTACGAGGCGTCCAAGGCCGGCGTTTCCATCGATCTCATCGTGCGCGGCGTCTGCGCTTTGCGGCCTGGCCTTCCGGGGGTTTCCGAGAACATCCGTGTGCGCTCCATCGTCGGGCGTTTTCTCGAGCACTCGCGCGTTTTCTACTTCCACAACAACGGGGCGGAAGACGTCTATCTTTCCAGCGCGGACTGGATGTATCGTAATTTCTTCCGCCGCGTCGAAGTATGTTTCCCCGTGATCGAACCGGCGCTGAGGAAACGCGTGGTGACAGAGGGGTTGAAGGCCTATCTCGACGACGAATGCCAGGCCTGGGAAATGGACCAGGACGGCAATTACCAGCTGCGAACGCCGCGTCGCGGCAAGGCCGTCGGCGTGCAAAACGCGCTCATCGGCATGCTGGCGGCCCGGCAGGGAGGCCACTGATGGACCTCATATTATGGCGGCATGCCGATGCTGAGAGCGGTATTCCCGACGAGGGGCGGCGCCTTACCGCAAAAGGCCGCAAGCAGGCCGAACGCATGGCGGCATGGCTTGCACAACGCCTGCCGGAGAACTATGTCGTATTGTCGAGTCCGGCCCGCCGCGCGCAGGAAACGGCGCGGGCGCTGACCAAGGACTTCGAAACGCGGGTGGAAGTGGGGACACTCGCTACGCCGCAGGCGATTCTCGAGGCGGCCGGATGGCTCCGTTGCGAGGAAACGGTGATTGTGGTCGGCCACCAGCCGACGCTGGGACAGGCAGCCGCCGTCGCGCTTACCGGGAACGTGTCCGACTGGGGCGTAAAAAAAGCGGCCGTGTGGTGGCTGGCACGGCACAACGGCGAGCGCAAAGCCTACTTGCGCGCCGTGATCGCACCCGACCTGTTGTAGCCTGTTGCAGTATCAGTCGGCGGTCGCCATGTCGACCGCCCGCTCCGTCTCTTCGATGCCCGGAACCTTCAGTTCGCGTCCGATCCTGTCCCATTCGCGCGCTTCGTCATTGAGCGCGCTCGCGGTGAGCGGAAAACGCTGCAGCCACTCGGTGTCCATTTCCAGACGGAAGCGCCGGCCCTGCACCTTGCCCTGGAAGGGAGGCAGCGTCGTATCCTGGCGTCCTTTGCAGAACAGTGCAGCCAGGCGCAGCGCCAGCACCGCGGCCCAATCCACCTGGCCGTCGATCTGGTCGGCGACTTTCTTCAGCGATCGCCGGTGTGCGAGCACCAGGGCAGCGAGGCGCGTCTGCTCGTCCCGCGAAAATCCCGGCATCTCGGCGTGGTTGATGATGTACGCGGAATGCCGATGATAGCCGCTGTATGCCACCGAAATGCCGATCTCGTGGAGTTTCGCCGCCCAGGCGAGGTAGCGGGGCGCCGTTTCGTCGGCATCGGCGCCGGCGAACTTGTCGTAAAGCTTCAAGGCGAGGGCGCCGACACGGCGCGCCTGCGGGGCATCGACATGGTAGCGCTGCATGAACTGCGCCACGGTGATATCGCGCATGTCCTTGTGGTGAAAGCGCCCCAGCATGTCATAGAGCACGCCCTCCCGCATCGCGCCAGCTGCCGGCACCATGGAGTCGATGCGCAGTTCGGACAAGACCGCATTCATTATCGCCACGCCGCCCGGAAGCACCGGCACGCGGTCCGGGCGCAGCCCGGCGAGTTCGACTTTTCCCATGTCCCCGGCCTTGATGAGATGGGCGCGCAGACGCTCCATGCCGGCGGGGATGATCGCCTCCTCGCCGAGCCCGTTCAGCTTGATGATCTCCGCCAGCGCGCGGGCCGTTCCCGACGAACCCACCGCATGCTGCCAGTTTCCCTTCGAAAAGCGGTTCACCATGGGCTGCAGTTCCGCGCGGGCGGCGATCTCGGCGCGCTTCATGGCGCCCTTCGTCACTTTTCCGTCCGAAAAATAGAGCACGCTGTAGGACACGCAGCCCATGAACAGGCTGTCGAGCTTGAGCGCCTTGTAGCCGCTGCCGATGATGAATTCGGTGGAGCCGCCGCCGATATCGACCACCAGCCGCTTGTCGCGGGTCGCCGGCAGATGATGGGCCACGCCAAGATAAATGAGCCGCGCTTCCTCCCTGCCGGCGACGACCTCGATCGGAAAACCGAGTGCAGCCTCGGCTTTCTTCAGGAAGGCAGCGCTGTTCTTGGCGACGCGCAGCGCGTTGGTGCCGACCGCGCGCACCGCATGCCGGTCGAAACCCCGCAACCGCTCGCCGAAGCGCTCCAGACAGACCAGCGCCCGCGTCTGCGCCTCCTCATCGAGCAGCTTGTCGGCGGTGAGCCCTGCGCCGAGCCGGACCGGCTCGCGCAACGCATCGAGCGGATAGAGCTGATCATCGACCACCCGCGCGATCTGGCAGTGAAACGAGTTTGAACCGAGATCGACCGCTGCGATGGTGGCGTATTGCGTCATCAGGAAACCGCTTAAGGTTTATCCGTTCACCGGGCCTTGAGGGTCTGCACGCCCTGCGCACCGGCGACCACCAGAACGTCAGCGCCGCGCCGTGCGAACAATCCGTTGGTGACCACGCCCACGATCCCGTCGAGCGTCGCCTCCAGTTCCCGGGGATTGGAAATGCGTAGACCTCGCACGTCGAGGATCTCATTGCCGTTATCCGTGACAAATCCCTCGCGCCACAGCGGCTGGCCGCCCAGCCGCGCGATTTCACGGGCGACGTGGGCGCGCGCCATCGGGATCACTTCGAGGGGCAGCGGAAACTTGCCCAGCGTATCGACCAGCTTGGATTCATCGGCGATGCACACGAACTTGCGCGCCACCGCGGCCACGATCTTCTCCCGCGTGAGGGCGCCGCCGCCGCCTTTGATCATGGCGAGCTGGCGGTTCACTTCGTCGGCGCCGTCCACGTATACCGGGATCTCCTCCAGGCGGTTCAGCTCGACGAGCGGGATGCCGAGCAGTTCGAGGCGCTGTGCCGTCGCCGCGGAACTCGCCACCGCCCCGGAAATGCGCGACCTGATACGCGCGAGCTCGGCGATGAAAAAATTCGCCGTCGATCCGGTCCCGACTCCGATGATGCCATCGGCCACATGCTCGAGCGCTGCCCGTGCCGCTGCCTGCTTCATCTCGTCCTGTGTCATGCGCGGATGGTAAACGGTAAACACGACGCGGTAAACGCTGCCGTATCCGCCGGCCGGCTTACTTCACGCCCTCATTCCTGATACTCTTACCGCTCACTGCTGTTGCTGCTTCATGAAGAAGAACGATTACCTTGAGCGTATCCTCAACGCGAGCGTTTACGACGTCGCCGTAGAGACGCCGCTCGAACTTGCGCCCAACCTGTCGCGTCGCCTGCAGAACCGACTGCTGCTGAAACGCGAGGATATGCAGCCTATTTTCTCGTTCAAGCTGCGCGGGGCCTACAACAAGATGTCGCGGCTCCCTCCTGCGGCGTTGAAGCGCGGTGTCATCGCTGCTTCTGCCGGGAACCATGCCCAGGGCGTCGCGCTTGCCGCCCAGCGGCTCCACTGTGCAGCGACGATCGTCATGCCGGTGACCACGCCGCCGATCAAGATCGAGGCGGTGCGCGCCCGGGGCGCCCGGGTCGTCCTCCACGGCGATACCTACGACGAGGCGTGTGCGCAAGCTCGCCGGCTGCAGCGCCGGCATCGCCTCACCTTCGTGCATCCCTACGACGATCCGGATGTCATCGCAGGCCAGGGCACTATCGGCATGGAGATCCTGCGCCAGCACGCGCAGCCGATCCACGCCATTTTCGCGGCGATCGGCGGCGGTGGCCTCATCGCCGGCATCGCCGCCTATGTCAAGCGGCTGCGGCCCCGGATTCGCATCATCGGCGTCGAACCGCAGGATGCGGACGCCATGTACCGCTCCCTGAAAGCGGGCCGCCGCGTAAAGCTCGAGCAGGTGGGGCTGTTCGCGGACGGCGTCGCCGTCAAGGAAGTCGGCAGGGAGACCTTCCGCCTGTGCCGCGAACTCGTGGACGAGGTGATCCGGGTCGATACCGATGCCATGTGCGCGGCGATCAAGGACGTGTTCGAGGACACGCGGGCCATCCTGGAGCCGGCGGGCGCGCTTGCCATCGCGGGCGCCAAAGCGCATGTCGAACGATCCGGGATCCGTGACAAGACGCTGGTCGCGGTGGCATGCGGCGCCAACATGAACTTCGATCGCCTGCGGTTCGTCGCCGAGGAAGCCGAACTGGGAGAGGCACGCGAGGCGATCCTTGCCGTGACCATCCCGGAGCGCCCCGGCAGCTTCAAGACGTTCTGCAGCCTGATCGGGCCGCGCAATATCACCGAATTCAACTATCGCTATGCGAATCCCGCGGAAGCGCACGTTTTCGTCGGCGTGCAGGTGCACGACCGCCAGGAGACCGCGCGGCTGGTTCACGATCTGCGCCGTCACGGGTTGAAAACCTTCGATTTCAGCGACAACGAACTGGCCAAGCTGCATATCCGGCACCTCGTGGGCGGACACGCCGCCACCGTGAAGGACGAGATCCTCTATCGTTTCGAGTTTCCTGAACGCCCCGGAGCGCTCATGCATTTTCTGACCGCGATGAGTCGGGGCTGGAACATCAGCCTGTTTCATTACCGCAACCACGGCGCCGATTACGGGCGGGTGCTCGTCGGCATGCAGGTTCCGGCGCGCGACAAGAGGAAATTCCAGACGTTCCTGTCCGAAGTCGGCTATCCCTATCGCGATGAATCGCGCAATCCGGCCTACGAATTGTTCCTCGGTTGAACCGCTAAAATGGGGGCGATGAGCGCAAGGCTGCGGAAATTCTGCCGTGTCGCGACCGGCATCCTGCTGGCGCTGGCTGGTGCCTCGGCGTCCGCCGCGGGGCAGGACGAGGATTTTCTCGCGGCGCGCGAGGCGTTCCGCACGGGCGATTCCGCCAGACTGGACCGGTACGCGCAGCGGCTCAAAGGCTACGTCCTGGAGCCCTTCGTCACGTACTGGCAGCTCAGGATGCGGCTGGACAGCGCCGATCCTGCGGAATTGCGCGCATTCATGAACGCGAACCAGGACAGCTCGGTTGCGGAGCGCCTGCGCATCGACTGGCTGAGGGCCTTGGGCGCGAAGCAGCAGTGGGATCTCTTTGACGCCGAATTTCCGAGGCTGGCCCGGGACGATATCGAGATCACCTGCTACTCGCTGCGATCGAGAATGCGCACCGCCGAGGCGGAGGCGTTGGCAGCGGCACGCGCATTGTGGTTTGTCGGTCGGGAGTCGCCGGAAAGCTGTACGCCGCTGTTTACGGCGCTGGTGGCCCGGAAGCAGCTCAGGGAGGACGACATTTGGATGCGCATCCGCCTCGCGCTCGAGGCGGGGCAGGTCACGGCAGCGCGCCGGGCCGCGGATTTCCTGCCCGCGAAACTGGAGCCCGACCACAAGCTCCTGGCTTCGGTGGCGGCCAATCCACGGGGTTACCTCGACCGGAAGAGTTTCGATTTCAAGAGCCGGGCCGGCCGTGAAACAACCCTGTTTGCCGTGCATCGCCTGGCCCGCAGTTCGCCACCGCAGGCGGCCGTTCACTGGACGCGGCTGGAAGAGCGGTTCGGGGGCGAGGACCGCGCCTACGTCTGGGGTCTGCTCGCGCAGTATGCCGCCATGCGGCACGACCCGAGCGCGCTTTCCTGGTTTGAGCGCGCCGGCGATCTTTCCGACCTGCAGCTCGCCTGGAAAACGCGGGCGGCACTGCGCGCGCGCGATTGGGCCGCGGTGCTAGCAGCGATCGATGCGATGACCGAGAAGGAAAAGAGCGATTCCGGCTGGCGTTACTGGCGCGCGCGTGCGCTGTCCGTGCTCGGTCAGCCGGAAGAAGCGGAAGCGATATTCCGCGCGCTGTCTGCAGAGTTCAGTTTTTACGGCCAGCTCGCCACCGAAGAGCTGGGGCAGAAAATCGCCAATCCGGCGGCGTCTTTCAAGCCTGGCGCGGCCGATATCGAAGTCATGGCGGGTCAGCCCGGCATCCGGCGCGCACTCGAGCTGTACCGATTGGGCTTGCGGATCGACGGGGTGCGCGAGTGGCTGTGGACGATCCGCAGCTTCGATGACAGGCAACTCCTGGCCGCCGCAGAGGTCGCGCGTCGCGCAGAGCTCTACGACCGCGCGATCAACACCGCCGAACGCACCGTTATCCTGCACGATTTTGATCTGCGTTATCTGGCGCCCTATCGCGACATACTGAAGCCCCGCGTGAGCGAACTGGGTCTGGAGGAGGCGTGGGTATACGGATTGATCCGCCAGGAAAGCCGCTTCATCACCAACGCCCGCTCGAGCGCGGGTGCCAGCGGCTTGATGCAGCTCATGCCCAACACCGCGCGCTGGGTCGCGACGAAACTGGGACTCAAGGACTGGCGCTGGACCCAGGTCACGGAGATCGACACCAATGTAAGCCTCGGCACGTACTATCTGCGCCACGTCTACGACGTGCTGGACGGCCATCCGGTGCTCGCCTCGGCAGCCTATAATGCGGGCCCGGGTCGGGCGCGCGCATGGCGACCGGATACTGCGATGGAGGGCGCGGTCTACGCCGAAACCATACCTTTCAATGAAACGCGGGAGTACGTTAAACGCGTCATGGCCAACACCAGCTACTACGCCCTTGCCTTCATCCTGGTGCTGCCGTCGCTCTCGCGTCGCGTGGGGTTCCTCGGCCCGCGCGAGCGCGCGCGCGAGGCGGGG
>JBQTJV010000401.1:0-16929 GCA_052386775.1 Betaproteobacteria bacterium | reverse complement strand
GGCTCGTCGAGCACGATGCCCTTGCCCCGGACATAGATCAGCGTATTCGCCGTGCCGTCAGTGGTGGCGATCCGGCAGGAAGGCGGTCCGAACGGCAAGAAGGTCATCCAGGAAGTAGGCCTCGCTGCGAAGCAGATGCTCGGCCGCACGCCGGGAAACATCACGGCCATCCGGCCGATGAAAGACGGCGTCATCGCCGATTTCACCGTCACCGAGCAGATGCTCAAGCACTTCATCAAGAAAGTGCACGACTCGCGCCTGTTCAAGCCCAGCCCGCGCATCATCATCTGCGTGCCGTGCGGATCGACGCAGGTGGAGCGTCGCGCCATACGTGAATCGGCGATCGGCGCCGGCGCGAGCCGCGTGTATCTCATCGAAGAGCCGATGGCCGCGGCGATCGGTGCCGACCTTCCGGTCGGCGAAGCCACGGGCTCGATGGTGGTCGACATCGGCGGCGGCACCACCGAAGTCGGTGTGATCGCGCTCGGCGGGCTGGTCTACAAGGGATCGGTGCGCGTCGGGGGCGACAAATTCGACGAAGCGATCATCAATTACATCCGCCGCAACTACGGCATGCTGATCGGCGAGACGACCGCGGAGCAGATCAAGAAGGAAATCGGCTCGGCGTTCCCAGGCTCGGAGGTGCGGGAAAAGGAGGTGAAGGGCCGCAACCTCTCAGAGGGCATTCCGCGCAGCTTCACCATATCGAGCAACGAGATACTCGAGGCGCTCACCGACCCCCTGAACAGCATCGTGTCGTCGGTGAAGTCGGCACTGGAGCAAACGCCGCCCGAGCTCGCCGCGGATATCGCCGAAAAAGGCATGGTATTGACGGGCGGTGGCGCGCTGCTGCGCGATATCGATCGCTTGCTGATGGAGGAAACCGGTCTGCCGGTCATCATCGCGGACGATCCGCTGAGCTGTGTCGTACGCGGTTCCGGCAAGGCTCTCGAAAAAATGGAGCGGCTGGTCGGCATCTTCACCTACGACTGACCTCGGAACAAAGGGCAGGATGGGGAATCCGGCGAAACATGCTTGGCGCGGCAGCCGTTACGCCTAGATGGAACATTCGCCGCCTCCTTTTTTCAAGACCGGCCCCACTCCGCTTGCCCGCCTGCTGATCTTCACCACGCTTTCCCTCGCGCTGCTGGTGGCGGACGTGCGCTTCAAGTACCTCGAATTCCTGCGCCAGATCGCCGCGGTGATCGTGTATCCCGCGCAGCGCCTTGCTGCCGCGCCCGGCGAAATCGCCCGGCGCGCCGGAGATTTTTTCGTGACGCATTCCGCGCTCCGGGAGGACAACGCGCGCCTGCACCAGGAGCAGCTTGCGAATACGCTGGTCCTGCAGCAGTTCAAGGCTCTGCAGGCGGAAAACGAGCAGATGCGCGCACTCCTCGGCGCACGCGAGCGCATCGGCACCAGGGCCACGCTTGCGGAAGTGTTGTATTCGGCTCGCGACCCGTTCGCGCAGAAGATCATCGTCGACCGCGGTCTGCACCACGAAGTGCGCGGCGGTCAGCCGGTGATCGACCAGATCGGCGTCGTGGGGCAGGTGACGCGCGCCTATCAGTGGCTCTCGGAGGTGACGCTCATCACCGACAAGGATCAGCTCGTCCCGGTGCTGAACGTGCGCAACGGCCTGCGTGCCGTTCTGGCGGGCGTCGGCACCGCCACGACGCTGGAATTGCGGTTCGTGCCCTTGAATGCGGATTTTCAGAATGGCGACCGGCTCGTGACCTCGGGCATCGACGGCGTCTACCCGCCCGGCCTGCCGGTAGCGGAAATTTCCAACGTCGAGCGCGATGCAAGCTATCCGTTCGCCCGCATCGCCTGCAAGCCGCTCGCGGGAGTGAACCGGAGCACCCAGGTGCTGATCGTCAACGTCGAGCGCAACGTCCCGGACCGGCCCGCGGAACAGGAAGAAAGACCGGCCCGCGGCAAGCGCGCGAGAAGGGCCGGGTCGTGAACACGCGCACCATCTCCCCGCAGGAGATTCTGCTGCCGATCCGCCCGGCGTTCATCGCATTCACGCTCGTAATCGCGTTGCTGCTCAATCTGCTGCCCTGGTCGGGCTGGTGGTTGTGGCTGCGGCCGGACTTCGTGGCGCTGGTGGTGCTCTACTGGTGCATCGATCAGCCCCGGAAAATCGGTTTCACTTCCGCCTGGCTGCTCGGCCTGCTGATGGATGTGTCGGACGGCACCTTTTTCGGCCAGCACGCGCTCGCCTACAGCATCCTCGCCTATGCCGGCATCGTGCTGCATCGACGGGTGCAGCGCTTCGCCATTACGCCGCAGGTGCTGCACGTCATCCCGCTGCTGCTCATGAACGATCTGATCGTGCTGGTGATACGCATGCTGGCGGGCGCCGACTTCCCCGGGTATCAGTACTTCATCGGCAGCTTCGTCGGAAGCGCGCTGTGGCCGGTGCTCTCGGTCATGCTCAAGCTGCCGCAGCGACCGCGCCGTGACCCTGACCATGTCTGAGCTGTCCATCAACTCCGGCGTCGAATTTCGCAACGCGCAAGCGGAGATGCAGCAGTTTCGCCGGCGCCTCGCGATCATGGCCGGACTCGTTCTGCTGCTCTTCGGGCTGCTGGTCCTGCGGTTCGTTTATCTGCAGTCCGTGATGCACGCGCACTATGCGACCCTGGCGGAAGCGAACCGCATTTCGATCGTGCCGGTCGCGCCCAACCGCGGCGTCATCGTCGATCGCAACGGCGCGGTGCTGGCCCACAATTATTCGGCCTATACCCTGGAGATCACGCCCAGCAGAGTGGGCAATCTCGAGGCGGTGATCGACGAGCTTGCACAAATCGTCGACATCACGCCCCGGGACAGACGGCGCTTTCGCAAACTCATGGAGGAAAGCAAACGCTTCGACAGTCTGCCCATCCGCACGCGCCTCTCGGACGAAGAGATCGCGCGTTTTGCGGTGAATCGCTATCGCTTTCCGGGCGTGGACGTGAAGGCACGGCTGTTCCGGCAATACCCGCACGGCGATCTGTTCTCGCACGTGGTAGGGCACATCGGGCGCATCAACCAGCGCGAGCTGGATCAGCTCGAGGAAAAGGGCGCGATCCCGAATTACAAGGGCACCGACTACATCGGCAAGACCGGCCTCGAGCACAGCTATGAAAGCCATCTTCACGGCACGACCGGATTCGAGCAGGTCGAAGTCGACTCCGGTGGGCGGGCGGTGCGCACGCTGGCACGCAACCCGCCGGTCTCGGGCAACAATCTGGTGCTCAAGCTCGACGCCGGCCTGCAGGAGGTCGTGTTTCGCGCTTTCGGCGAGCGCCGCGGCGCGCTGGTCGCGATAGAGCCGGAAACGGGCGGCGTGCTGGCGTTCGTCAGCAAGCCGGGCTTCGATCCCAATCTGTTCGTCGACGGCATCGACCCGCAGAGCTGGGGCGAACTCAACCATTCGCCCGACAAGCCGATGGTGAACCGGGCGCTCGCCGGCACCTATTCACCCGGCTCCACCTTCAAGCCATTCATGGCGCTGGCGGCCCTGACTTACGGGAAACGCACGCCCCAACAAACGATCTCCGATCCCGGCTACTTCATGTTCGGCGGTCATCAGTTCCGCGATGACAAGGTCGGCGGCCACGGCGTGGTGGACATGTACAAGTCGATCGTGGTGTCGTGCGACACCTATTACTACGTGCTGGCGAACGACATGGGCATCGACGCCATTGCGCGCTTCATGGGCAGCCTCGGATTCGGCAGCAGGACCGGCATCGATATCCCGGGCGAGGCGGAAGGCGTGCTGCCCTCGCAGGAATGGACGAAGAAGCGCTTTCGCAAGCCGGAGCAGCAGAAGTGGTACGCCGGCGAAACGATCAGCATCGGCATCGGTCAGGGCTACAACTCGTATACCCCGCTGCAGCTCGCCGCGGCGACGGCGACGCTCGCCAACGACGGCGTCATGTTCAGGCCGCACATCGTGAATTACGTGGAGGACCTGCGCAACGGCGAGCGCGTCTTCATCGAACCCAAGCCGCTGCGCAGGCTCGAGGTCAAACCGGAGCACATCGCGGTCATCAAGCAGGCGCTGGTCGGCGTCAACAGGGAAGGCACGGGCCAGCGCGCCTTCGCCGGCGCGCCGTACGTTGCGGCCGGCAAGACCGGTACCGCCCAGGTCATCGGCATCAAACCGGGCGAGAAATACATCGAGAGCAAGGTGGCGGAGCGTTTTCGCGACCATGCCCTGTTCATCGCCTATGCGCCGGCCGACAAGCCGAAGATCGCGCTTGCCGTCATCGTGGAAAACTCCGGCTTCGGCGCCCGCGCCGCGGCGCCCATAGCGCGCCAGGTCTTCGACTACTACCTGCTCGGCAAGGAAGTGAAGCCGGTGAAGGACGACGACGATGCTCAGGTTAATTAGGCGAGCCTGGCAACTGTCCACGGCCCATGTCGACGGGTTGCTGCTGGGCGCCGTGCTCCTGCTCATGGCAACCGGTTTGCTGGTGCTGTTCAGCGCGTCGAACGGCAGTTTCCCGAGGGTCGGCAGTCAGCTGGTGAACATGCTCGTTGCGCTGGCGGTGCTCTGGGCGTTCGCCAACATTCCGCCGCACTATCTCATGCGCCTCTCGCTGCCGGTCTACCTCCTCGGACTCGCGCTGCTGCTGGGCGTCGCCTTGTACGGCGAAGTGGTCAATGGGGCGCGGCGCTGGCTGGATATCGGCATTACGCGCATCCAGCCTTCGGAATTGATGAAGATCGGGGTGCCGCTGATGCTCGCCTGGTACTTTCACCGCTATGAGGCCACGCTCAGGATCGGAAGCTACATCGCCGCGGCGGTGCTCCTTGTCGTTCCGGTCGTGCTGATCGCGCGACAACCCGATCTTGGCACTGCGGTTCTCATTTTCGCGAGCGGATGTTACGTCCTGTTCCTGGCCGGTCTCTCGTGGCGCATCATCGGCGGACTCGCGTTCGCCGCTGTGGCCAGCCTGCCGTTTGTATGGTCGGTGCTGCACGACTATCAGCGCCAGCGCGTACTGACTCTGCTCGACCCCATGCAGGATCCGCTGGGCACCGGTTATCACACCATCCAGTCCACCATAGCGGTCGGCTCGGGCGGAATGACCGGCAAGGGCTGGATGAACGGCACCCAGACGCACCTCGACTTCATCCCGGAACGCACGACGGACTTCATCTTCGCGGTGTACTCGGAGGAATTCGGCTTGATCGGAAACGTGCTGCTCATCCTGCTGTTCCTGGTCATCATCGGACGGGGTATGGTGATCACCGCCAACGCGCCCACCTCCTATGCGCGCCTGCTGGCCGGCGCGATCACGCTCACCTTTTTTACCTACGCGTTCGTCAACATGGGCATGGTGAGCGGCATCCTGCCGGTGGTCGGCGTCCCGCTGCCGCTGGTGAGTTACGGCGGCACGTCGCTCGTCACCATCTGCCTCGGTTTTGGTATTCTGATGAGCATCCAGACGCACCGGAAGCTTGTGCAAACCTAGGAGCCGGAGTGAACACTGCCTTGACCATGCTGTTTCGCATTCTGGTGTGCAGCGTCATCGTCGGGCTCACCGCGTGCGGCACGGCCTCGAGACGCGAGGCGCCGATCCCGCCGACGATGGAAAAAGATGCGTCAGGAAAATATTACCTCGACGACGGTCCCGGTCCGAATCCCCCGGCCGACATCGACAGCATTCCGGATGCGGTGCCGAAAGTCGAGCCGCTCCACCGCGGCGCAAGCCGGCCCTACACCGTAATGGGACGCGGCTTCGTGCCGATGAGCAATCTGGCGCGTTACAAGATGCGCGGCACTGCGACCTGGTACGGCCGCCGCTATCACGGCAAGCCGACGTCCTCGGGCGAGATATACGACATGTACGCCATGACGGCTGCGCATACGACACTGCCGATTCCCAGCTATGCGCGAGTGACCAATCTCGCCAACGGAAAATCCGTCGTGGTGCGAATCAACGACCGCGGCCCGTTTATCGGCGATCGCCTGATCGACCTCTCGTACACCGCGGCGCACAAGCTGGGTCTGATCGCCGAAGGCAGCGGGCTGGTGGAGGTTGAAACCATACTTCCGGGCGACGCGAGCCCCGTAACCGCGTCGCAAACGACGGAGGCGAAAACCGCGACCGCGAGCCCGGCGCCAGCCGCGGCACCGCCGCGAGAGGGCAGCCCGCGTGCTGCGCCCCGCGACCCGGCACCGGCCGCCGTGCCGCTGCCCGCGGGGGACACCACGCCGGTTGTCGCCGATGCGGCTTCCCTGACAGCGACGCCGGTTGCCAAACCCGCCGCGCGGGCGACGCCGGCGACGGAGATCAATCCGACCGCGAATGGCATATACGTGCAGTTCGGTGCTTTTCGCTCGCGCGAGAACGCCGAGACGCTGCTCGCCCGGCTCAAACAGCAATTGGAGTGGCTCGCCGGCCGGCTGCAGATCCACCCGCGGGACGGACTGTACCGGGTGCATGCGGGTCCCTATTCGAATCCCGCCGAAGCGCGCCAGATTGCAAGCCGCCTGGGCGATACGTTGAGCCCGCGGCCCGTGGTTCTGAAGTGGTAGGAAAAACGGGAGTGAAAGCCCCCTGAAAAGGCGGGCCCGGACTCGCCCCAAGAAACTACAGGACGTAGCGGGCGAGATCCTCGCTCTGGGCGAGATCTTTCAGCCTGCCATCGACGTAGGACGCGTCGACGATGACGGTCTGCGCCGCCGCGGTACCGGCCTTGAAAGAAACATCCTCCAGCAGTCTTTCCATCACCGTGTAGAGCCGGCGTGCGCCGATATTCTCGGTGCGCTCGTTCACCTGCCAGGCGATTTCGGCGAGCCGCTTGATCCCGTCCGGCCGGAATTCGAGCGCCACGTTCTCGGTCGCGAGCCGCGCCTGGTACTGGCGCGTCAGGCAGGCGTCGGTATTGGTCAGGATCTGCTCGAAATCCGCGACGGTAAGACTGGCGAGTTCCACCCGGATCGGAAAACGGCCCTGCAATTCCGGGATCAGGTCCGACGGCTTGGCGAGGTGGAAGGCCCCGCTCGCGATGAACAGTACGTGGTCGGTATTGATCATGCCGTACTTGGTGGACACGGTGGTCCCTTCCACGAGCGGCAGCAGGTCGCGCTGCACCCCCTGGCGCGAGACGTCAGCGCCTGACATCTCCGAACGGCTGGCGATCTTGTCAATCTCGTCGAGAAAGACGATGCCGTTCTGCTCGACGTTGCTCACCGCGCGCAGTTTCAGATCGTCGTCGTTGATCAGCTTGGCCGCCTCCTCTTCGGTGAGGAGCTTCATCGCGTCCCTGATCTTGAGCTTGCGCACCCGCTTGCGTCCCGCTCCCAGGTTTTGAAACATGCCCTGAATCTGCGAGGTGAGATCTTCCATCCCGGGCGGCGCGAAGATCTCCATCTGCGCCTGCACCGCGGCGACCTCGATCTCGATCTCCTTGTCGTCCAGTTCGCGTTCGCGCAGCTTCTTGCGAAAGCGCTGCCGCGTCGCACTATCGCGGTCCGCGCCCTCGGGCAGGCCGTCGCGCGCCGGGGGCAGCAGCGCGTCGAGGATGCGCTCTTCGGCAAGATCCTCAGCCTGGGCCCGCACCTTGCGCGTTTCCTGCTCGCGCATGTCCTTGATCGCAGTCTCCACAAGATCTCGGACGATGGTATCCACGTCGCGCCCGACGTAGCCCACCTCGGTGAACTTGGTCGCCTCGACCTTGATGAACGGCGCATTCGCCAGCCGGGCGAGCCGCCGCGCGATCTCGGTCTTGCCGACCCCGGTCGGCCCGATCATCAAGATGTTCTTCGGCGTGATCTCGTGGCGCAACGGCTCCGCCACCTGCTGCCTGCGCCAGCGATTGCGCAGCGCAATGGCGACCGCGCGCTTGGCGTCCTGCTGCCCGATGATGTGCTTGTCGAGCTCGTGCACGATTTCCTGGGGCGTCATCTGCGACATGAGGCTGACCCGGTAGCGGAGGGACTCCGTGACCCGCGTTGCTGTCCGGCGCGTCGAGAATTCGGGGGCAACGCGCTACTCCAGCACTTCGATCACGTGCTGATGATTGGTGTAGATGCAGAGATCGGCGGCGATGGAAAGCGCCTTGCTGACGATGTCTTCCGGCGCGAGGTCGGAGTTCTCGAGCAGCGCGCGCGCCGCCGCATGCGCGTAGGCCCCGCCGCTGCCGATCGCGACCAGACCGAGCTCGGGCTCCAGGACGTCGCCGTTGCCGGTGATGATGAGCGAATTCTCGCGGTCTGAAACCGCCAGCATCGCTTCGAGGCGGCGCAGGATGCGGTCGGTGCGCCAGTCCTTGGCCAGTTCGACCGCCGAACGCATCAGGTTGCCCTGGTGCTTTTCCAGCTTGGCGTCGAAACGCTCGAACAGCGTGAAGGCATCCGCCGTGCCGCCCGCAAAACCGGCAAGGATCCGGTCGTGATAGAGGCGGCGGACCTTACGGGCGCTCGATTTGACCACCACGTTACCGAGCGTGACCTGACCATCACCGCCCAGCGCAACGCGACGGCCGCGCCGTACCGACAGGATGGTCGTGCCATGGAATACGGTGCTGTTCACGAGAAGGCTATGCTGCTCAGGGTATCGGGCATCTGCGCGCCGGCACCGCTGTCGATGGACAGCGATGCGCGCTTCAAGTTTGGTACGCGGCGCATGAATTATAGCTCTCGCCGTCAGGACGCGCTTTCCAGTCGGAACACGATCGGCACCAGCACCCAGGCCTCGACCGCGTCCGCGCCGCGGCGTGCCGGCACGAAGCGCCAGGTCTTCACCGCTTCCAGCGCGGCCGCATCCAGATGCGGCGAGCCGCTCGTCTGCTCGACGGTCACGCGCGCCGGCACGCCGTCTTTCGTAACGAGCACTCGTAACGTCACCGTGCCCTGTGCGCCGCTACGGCGTGCGACGGGGGGATAGCGCGGAGCCGGATTGCGGAGATACGAGGCGCTAAACACCGGCGGCGTGAGCGCGGGCTGGGCAGGCGCCTCGGCCGGGGGAGCAGACGACGGGGCGGGCACCGCTTTCGATTCCGGGGCTGACGCCCGAGGCGGCACGGTAACCGCTTCCGGTGAACCGGCCTCCTTCGAGGAAGGCGGCTCGGCTCGAGGAAGGGCATTTTGTTCCGGTTGGTTGACGCTCTCGGTTCGCTTCGGCGCCGGCTGCTTCGGGCGTGGTGCGCTTTTCGGCTTGACGGGCTCGGGCAGTGCCGGCGCCTGAGCCGTCTCGATCGGCAGCACTTCAGGCTGCACCAGCACCACTTCGAGCACGTGAGGCTCGATGGCGCGCGTCTCGCTCACCAAACCCGGCACGGCGGCGAGCAGCATGACATGCAGCCCGGCGCTGACGGCGATCATCAGCGCCAGCAAGCGCCGTGCGCGCCGCTGCACGGGTCGAATACTGCTCGGTAAAAAGAACGGAGGCAATGCGCTCGCCACGGCGATCTGTCCGCGCGCACCGGAGATCGGGAACCGCATTCTACTTCAGGCCTCGACCATCCGCCCGCCGTCGCGCTCCAGTGCTGGGCTATACTCGATCACAGCATGAAAACGGTCCTGCTCGCTCTGATCGACGGCTATCGCCTGCTGCTCAGCCCGTTCTTCGGCACCCAATGCCGCTTCTACCCGACCTGCTCGGCATACGCGCGCGAGGCGATCGAGATACATGGAACCGCGCGTGGGACGTGGCTCGCGGTAAGACGCCTGCTGCGCTGCCATCCCTGGCATGCGGGCGGCCTCGACCCCGTGCCGCCGCGCGCCAAGCGTTGATCCCGGCCCCGCGACGTTCTCCCGCCATTGTCCTGGATCACGGGGCGACGCGGCACAACAAGCCTTTCAGATACTCGCCTTCCGGGAAGTTGAGCGCGACCGGATGATCGGGTGCGGCATGCAGCCAGGCTTCGATGCGCGCATCCACCGCGGCATCGAGCGCGGCGCCAGCGACGATCTTCTGGAACAGTTCGGTGGAAATTCCGCCCGAACACGAAAACGTCATCAGCGCGCCACCCGGCCGCAGCAGTTTGAAGGCGAGCAGATTGATGTCTTTGTAGGCGCGCGAGGCACGGTCGGCGTGCGCAGCGGTCGGCGCAAATTTCGGCGGATCGAGGACGATGAGATCGAATTGGCGTGCCTCATCGCGGAACTGGCGCAACCGCTGAAAGACATCGCCCTCCACCCACTGCGCCGATGGAAGCGCGTTCTGCTCCGCGTTGGCCCGCGCCAGCCCCAACGCGCTGCTCGAACTCTCGACTGCGGTTACCGATTTCGCGCCCCCCGTGAGTGCGTTCAGCGCGAACCCGCCGGAGTAGGTAAAGCAGTCCAGTACATCGCACTCGGCGGCGAGGTTCCGCAACCGCAGCCGATTGTCGCGCTGATCGAGATAGAAACCGGTCTTGTGACCGCTCTCCAGTTCGACCTGATACTTCAGTCCATGCTCCTGGATCAGCGTTGACGGCGGGGGCGGCGCGCCGCGTAGCGCCGCACAACGCGGCGCCAGACCTTCGAGCTGGCGCACGTCCGCGTCCGAGCGTTCCCACACGCGTGCGGCCCCGGTTGTCGCCACCAGCGCATCGACGATTTCCTCCCGCCAACGCTCGGCCCCCGCGCTCGTGAGCTGCAGCACCACCGTATCGCCATAGCGGTCGGCGACCACGCCGGGCAATCCGTCCGCTTCCGCGTTCACCAGACGCATGGCGTCGGTCCCCAACAGTAATGCGCGCCGACTTACCGCATGTTGTATGCGCTCGGCGAAGAAATCACGGTCGATACGCCGGCTGCGCCAGTCCCACACCCGCGCCCGAATCTGCGACCGCGGGCTGTATGCGGCGACCGCAAGCAGCTCGCCGCTGCTTGCGTACACTTCCACGGTTTCACCGATCTCGGGGGCCCCATCGAGCTGGGCCACCGCACCCGAAAATATCCACGGGTGCCGCCGCTTGAGCGCTTTTTCCCGCCCCGGCCGCAGCACCAGCCTGCCCATCGGCTCAGCCGCGCTTTCTGGCGCGGGGATGGGCGGCGTCATAGACCTTTGCAAGATGCTGGAAATCGAGCTGCGTGTAGATTTGCGTGGTCGAGATACTGGCGTGGCCGAGCATCTCCTGCACCGCGCGCAGATCGCCGCTCGACTGCAGCACGTGCGAGGCAAAGGAATGCCGCAGGGCATGGGGATGCACCCGACGACCCAGGCCTTGCTTCATCGCCCACAGCTCGAGCCGCGACTGGACCGAGCGCGCGCTCAGCCGCTTACCCGTGCCGTTGACGAAGTAAGCGGTCTCTCCCTCGACAACCAGCGGCCGGCGTGCAGCGAGCCACACCTCGAGCGCCGCCAGCGCATAACGACCCACCGGCACGATGCGCGTTTTGGCGCCCTTGCCGGTCACGCGTACCGTGGCATCGTCCGGATTGATATCGCCGAGATTGAGGCCGGTCAGCTCGGAGAGTCGCAGTCCCGAGGAGTAGAAAAGCTCGAACATCGCCTTGTCGCGCTTTGCCAGCGGACCGGTGGGGTCGCCCTCCAGCAGCCGGCCCGCTTCGTCGGGAGACAGTGCGCTCGGCAGCTTCTTCGCTGCCCGGGGCGCCCGGATGCCCGCACACGGGTTGTGCTCGAAGCCGTGGTCGCGCGCGAGATAACGGAAGAAACCGCGCCATGCGGAAAGGACACGCGCCAGGGACTTGCCGCCGAGGCCGCGCGCATGAAGTTGCGCCACGAAGCGCCGCATGTCGTGTACTTGCAGCCGCTTCAGCGGCATCGCACCCGCCAGCTCGAGCAACGCAGCGACGTCGCGCGCGTAATTGCGCGCCGTATGGGCGCTCAGCCTCCGCTCGTCGGTGAGGTGCGCAAGATATGCCTCTAACAGCGGGGCCGCACTCGTGGCCGCAGCCGCCATCAGGCACCGAGATGGACGAACAGCGCCGCGGAGATCAACTCGCCGATGCGCTTCAAGTACAGGGTTCCCATATCGGGATAGAAGCGCTGGGCATCTTCGCTTGCCAGGGCGAGGAGTCCGAAGACCGCCTCATCACGCAGCGGCACATACGAAAACGAGCGCAGGTGCGGCGCCGACTCGCCGAACAGCATCCCGGTGTCCACCATGGCGTGGCTGCTGCAGTACGGTTGAGTCAGGCTCGCTGCAAAATCGCGTATCGCGGGACTCACCGGCGCGAACTCCGGCAGATCCAGCGCCTGGCCGGGGTGCCACGCCCGCAGCACCACATGCGGAACCGCGAAATCCTCCCGCAGGCTGAGATAAATGGCGCTCAACGCACCGGGAACAGCGGGCGCCCGCAGCAGCGCAAGTGCGAGGCGGTGGATCTTTTCCCCGATCGCGTCATTCTCCTCGCCGAACTCGATGATTTCGCGCAGCTTGGCTTCGAGCGCCCGGTTCTTTTCACGCAGCGTGACGATCTGCCGCTCGCTGATCGAGATGGTCCGGCCGCCATGCGGATGCGGTATGTAGATCTCGGCCAGCATGTCGGCATGCTGCTCGAAGAACTCCGGATGCTGCTTCAGGTATCCCGCCACGTCATCGGATTTCATTTTGCTCCCTGGTTACAGGTCTATTTCACCCTCGAACACGGTCACCGCCGGCCCAGTCATGAAGACCGGCTTTCCCGCACCCGGCCAGTGCACGCGGAGATCGCCTCCCCGGGTGCTCACCCGGACGCGTTCATCGAGCAGGCCGCGCACGACCCCGGCTACGGCGGCGGCACACGCGCCCGTACCGCAGGAGAGCGTTTCCCCAACGCCCCGTTCGTAAACCCGCAAGCGGATATGCTGGCGAGTAAGCACTTGCATATAACCCGCATTAACCCGCTGCGGAAAGCGCGAATGATGCTCGATGAGCGGCCCCTCCGTTGCCACCGGCGCGGTGTCCACGTCCGGCACCACTTGTACCGCATGCGGATTGCCCATCGACAAGCTGCTGATTGTTCGGAGGGTTCCCGCTACATCCAGGCTGTATGTAAGTGCCCGCTTATCGGCGAGGAACGGTATGCGCGCGGGCTCGAATTCCGGTATGCCCATATCGACCGTCACCTGTCCGTCCTCTTCGAGGCGCGGCACGATGACGCCACCGCGGGTGCCGACCCGGATCTCGTTTTTGGTGGTGAGCCGCTTTTCGCGCACATAGCGGACGAAGCAGCGCGCACCATTGCCGCACTGCTCGACCTCCCCGCCGTCCGCGTTGAAGATGCGGTAGTAGAAATCCGTTCCGTCTGATCGCGACGCCTCGACCTGCAGGATCTGGTCGCACCCCACGCCAAAATGACGGTCTGCGATCGCGCGCAACTGCGCAGCGGAGAGCTGCGGGAACCCCCGCGTCGCATCGAATACCACGAAGTCATTGCCTAAACCGTGCATTTTAGTGAATTTTAGGCGCATTTAGAGACTGTACGACCGGCAATCACGGTAAATACGGCAGTCCATCACCCCCCCGGCGATACGCTGGCACAGGCCCGCTTCGCGGCCGCCACATTGCCGATGCCCTCCTGTATCCACAGGGCTTTACGCCCCAGCGCGAGGCACTCGTTCACCACTTCGTCCCTAGTTACGGGTTGTGACGTCACGGCAACTCACGCGCCATGATGAAATCGTCCATGACAAAACCACCGCCGATCTCCTTTACCTGTGTGGCACGCACCGTAAAGCCGTGCTTGCGATAGGCGTCGATGGCGGAGAGGTTTTTCCGGTTGACGGCCAGCACGAGCCGCGTACAACCGAACACCCGTGCGCGTTCGCAGATGTGCGCGATCAAGCGGCCGCCGTATCCCTTGCGCTGACTATCGTGACGGATGTAGAGCTTGTCCAGCTTCATTTCGCCGCCCTCGCCGGTCAGGAACGAAGAGGCGAACCCCAAGACTGCCTCACCGTTCGTCAATTTGTCCCACCACAAGTCTGCCCGCGTCAATTCGGCGGCGATCAACGCCGGGGCGTACCGCTGGTTCAGCATGTATTCTATCTGGGCGCTGGTGATGATGCCCGGATAATGCCGTCGCCAGATTTCGCCGGCGAGCCGCTGGATGGTCTCTATATCGCCTGGTTCCACGCGCGATATCGCGATGCAATCCTGCGCGGCGTCATGCGTCTGGGCCGGCGCCATGGAGTCAATAGACCTTGGCCTCGCCCGTGGGGCGCGTCTTGAAGCGCTTGTGCAGCCAGAAGTACTGCTCCGGCATCTCGCGCACCCGTTCCTCGATGAAGGCGTTCATGCGCCGGACGTCCGCCGCGACATCGTCGGTCGGAAAGCCGGTCCACGCGGGGTAGAATTTGAGCACGTAGCCGGCGCCGCCGGGTAGCTGTCGGGTGACCGCAGGGACTACCACTGCGCGCGCGAGCCTGGCAACGCGCGAGAGCGCCGTGACGGTGGCCGTTGGCACACCGAAAAAAGGCACGAAAATCGAATCGCGGCCTCCGAGATCCATATCCGGAAGATAGTACAGCGGCAGCCCGTCCCGTAACGCGCGCACCACGGGCCGGATGCCATCCTGCCGCGAGAACAGCACCGGCTTTACGAATCGCGTGCGCCCGCGCAGCAGAAGACGATCGACCAGCGGATCCTTCTGATGGCTGTATACGGACGCGCCCCGCCATTCGGTGATGATACGCGTGCCCCCCATGTCGAGTCCCACGAAGTGGGGCGCGAGCCAGATTACCGGCTTACCTGCTACCGCCTGCCAGTGCTCGAGACCTTCGACGCGGATCAACCGCTGCAGGCGCTCCTTGCTCGACCACCAAAGGAGTCCGTGCTCGACAAAGGCGCGGCCGAAAGCCTGAAAGTGGCGGCGCGCGACCCGCCTGCGAGTGGGTTCGTCCCATTCCGGAAAGCAGAGCCCGAGATTGATCAGCGCCACGTTGCGCCGCTCGCGCACCAACGCGTAGATCAGAACACCGATGCCACGCCCCAGTGCCGCAAGCAGCGGCAAAGGCAGGAAATGAAGCAGCCACAGAAGGAAGATCGCAAGACGCGTCATGCCCGCGCGCAGCGCAGCGCCGTTACCACCACGCCCCGGTGCAGTTCGCAGCGTCCCGCGACAGGCGATTTCCGGAGCGCGCGGGGAGTCGATGCGCCAGGGATAATGGTCACCCCGCTACCGGGCGCGTGCGTCCGGCGGCCAGGCCTGGCCCATGCCGGCACTGATACGCAGCGCCACTTCGAGCGCCCGCTTTCCATCCATGCCGCTTACCAGCGGTGGCGTGCCGGTGCGAACCGCGTCGACGAACGCCCGCACCTCCTCGAGCAGCAGATCGGCCTGCGGGAAAGTCTGCTCCTCCGAGGCGAGCCGAGCCGAGCCGTCGTCGTTCCGCAAGCGGCGCCAGCAGACAAACTTCGGGTTGTGCAAATCGATGGAGAGGTAAGCGTCCTGCTGAAAAACCCGAACCTTGCGCATCGCCTTGTCGCTGACACGGCTTGCCGTGACGTTCGCCACGCAGCCATTGGCGAACTCGATGCGGGCATGGCCGATGTCGACCTCGTCCGTCAGCACGGGAAAGCCGATCGGCCGCACATCGATGATCTCGCTTTGAACGAGGTTGAGGATGATATCGATGTCGTGGATCATGAGGTCGAGCACCACGTCGACATCCGTGCCGCGCGCCTTGAACGAGGCGAGCCGGTACGACTCGATGAAAAGCGGCTTTTCCAGCACCCGCTGCATCGCCAGGACCGCGGGATTGAAACGCTCGACGTGCCCGACCTGGAATACGCGCTGCCTGGACGCTGCGAGGCCGATGAGTTCATCGGCTTCCTCCAGCGTGCGCGTCACCGGTTTCTCGACCAGGATATGCACACCCGCGTCCAGACACGCGCGCGCCACGCCATGGTGCCGTTCGGTGGGGACGACGATCGAGACCAGATCCACCTCGCCCAGCAGCGCGTGCACGTCCGCGACCGCGCGGCAGCCGAGAGCACGGGCGACCTCCTCCGCCCGCCCGATGTTTTCGTCGGCCACGGCAACCAGTTCGACGTCGGGGAGTGCCGCATATTTCTGGGCGTGAAACTTGCCGAGATACCCCACGCCGATCACCGCGGCTCGCAGCGGGCCTCCCATCAGCGCCCCGGCAACGGACCGTGCGGCATCCGGCTGCGCAAATCAGGGTTCATCGGTTCTCATTTCCGGCGCCGCCACGCCTGCGGGCACTTTGAACCGGTTGTAGCCCCACAGATATTGCGCGGGGCAGCGCCGTACCAGCCCTTCCACGGCCCGATTCACTGCAGCCTCATCCAGATTCGCGGTTGGCATGCGTTGGAAGTGTAGCTGGAAGCCGCGCCCGGCCGGGAGGCGTTCGGCGTATGTCAGCACCATCGCCGCGCCTGTCGCTCGCTGCAGGCGGCTCACCAGCGTCATGGTGTAAGCCGGGCGGCCGAAAAAAGCACTCCAGACCCCCTCGCCGACGCCCGGCGTCTGATCAGGCAGCAGCCCCACGGCCTCCCCGTCCTTCAGCGCCTTGTAGAGCATGCGCACGCCGCGCAGCTGGGCCGGGGCGAGCTTCGCCTGCCAGCGCGCGCGCCCGGCGATCATCAGCGGTTCGAGCCACTTGAGCTTGGGTGGCCGATACAACACGGTAAGCGGCATGCGCTGCGCAAGGTAAAGTCCTGCGGCCTCGAAGCAGCCCAGATGGGGCGTCAGGAAAATCACACCGGAGCCCTCGCGCAGCGCTTGTTCCGCCACGGACCAGGTATCGCAGGCAATTAGCGCGGACATCTTGTGCTGTTCGCCGAACCAGATGGCGATCAGTTCCGTGACGCCCTTCCCCGTCTCGCCAACCACCTGCCGCACCAAAGCGCGGCAGGTTGGGGCATCGGCGCACACCCCGCTCGCCTGCAGATTGTCGCGGAGATGCCGGGCATAGACGGGCGACAGCCAATAGGCAAGCCAGCCCAGTACCGCGCCTGCGCGATGCAGCCATCCGAGCGGCAGCCGCGCAGCCAGCCGCAACACCGGGAGCACCATGAATTCGA
>JBQTJV010000400.1:0-3782 GCA_052386775.1 Betaproteobacteria bacterium | reverse complement strand
CTCTGCGTCCCGGTGAGCTTGCCGGGTGCCATAGTGGATCGTCTGGGCATGGTCGAGTCCGAATCGTGAGATTTAGCACGGGATTATGCCACCGCGCCGCCGCTGGCGGAATATCTTGTCCCGTGCTATGGTTTTCGGGCAAGCTTGTTTCCGCATAGTCCATCATACGGTCAGGATTCGCAAGGCCTGCCATCGGGACCGCTCCACAGAGGAGACTGCACCATGAACGACACTGGAGGACCGCAACCGGCTTCGGCCGGCGCCCGGCTGCGCGCCGCGGTGGCCGCGGAAAAACCGCTGCAGGTGATCGGCACGATCAACGCCTACCATGCGCGGCTCGCTGCCCGCGTCGGCTACCGGGCGATCTATCTTTCCGGGGGCGGGGTGGCCGCCGGTTCGCTGGGCCTGCCGGATCTGGGCATCAGCGGACTGGACGACGTGCTGACCGACGTGCGTCGCATCACCGACGCCTGCCCGCTGCCGTTGCTGGTGGACGCCGACACCGGCTTCGGGGCGAGCGCCTTCAACATCGCGCGCACCGTCAAGTCGCTGATCAAGTTCGGCGCGGCCGGGACGCACATCGAGGACCAGGTCGGCGCCAAGCGCTGCGGTCATCGGCCCAACAAGGAACTGGTCACGCAGCGCGAGATGGTGGACCGCATCAAGGCCGCGGTGGATGCGAAGACCGATCCGCAGTTCGTCGTGATGGCCCGCACCGATGCGCTGGCGGTGGACGGACTGCAGGCGGCGATCGACCGGGCGTGCGCGTGCGTGGAGGCGGGCGCGGACATGATCTTTCCCGAGGCGATCACCGAGCTACCGATGTACCGCAAGTTCGCGGACGCGGTGAAGGTGCCGATCCTCGCCAATATCACCGAGTTCGGCAAGACGCCGCTCTTTACGGTCGAGGAACTGCGCTCGGCGAACGTGGCGCTTGCGCTTTATCCGCTGTCGGCGTTCCGCGCCATGAATACCGCGGCGCTGCGGGTCTATGAAACCATCCGCCGCAAAGGCTCGCAACAGGACGTGGTGGAAATCATGCAAACGCGCGACGAACTTTACGACTACCTGGACTATCACGCCTACGAGCAGAAGCTCGACGCGCTGTTCCGCGACAACAGAAAGTAGGTTCGAAGCGGGTTCAATCGCCGAACATGAAATTGGCGGCCTTGAGGAACAGCGTGCGATTGACGCCGTCCGAATGCAGGAATGCGGCCGCGTCGCGCACCAGCTTCTCGACGCCGAACTCCTTCATGTAGCCGTGCCCGCCGTGGATCTCCATGGTCCAGGTTGCGATCTGCCACGCGCATTGCGAAGCCATCGCCTTGGGCAGCGCGCCGAGCGTCTTGTCCCAGCCGTGGGACGGGTGATCCGCAAGCCACGCCGCGCGATGCACGTAGGCCCGTGACGCATCGATGAGCATGCGCATCTCGGCGAGCTGCGCGCGGATGCCGTCGTGCCCGATCAACGGCCTGCCTCCCTGAACCCGCACCCGGGCCCACTCGACGGCTTTGTGATGCAGCGCCACGGCGACGCCCAGGATCGTGGCCGCGGCGTAGGCATTGCTCTGCGGGAAGAATTCGCCGAGCACGCCGAAACCGCGGTCGGGCTCGCCCACGACGTTTTCGTCCGGGATGAAGCAGTCCTGGAAAATCAGCTCGGCGTTGTTGGCGAGCCGCTCGCCCATCTTGTCGTGCACCCGGCCAATGGTGAAGCCGGGGCGCCCCCGCTCGAGCAGGAAACAGGTCGAGCCTTCGGCGAGCGGCTTGCCGGGCGCGGTCTGCGCGAACAGCAGATAAAAGCTCGCGCGGTTGCCGTTGGAGATGAAGTGCTTCATGCCGTTCACCACCCAGCCGCCCTCGACTTTTTTTGCCGTCGTGCGGAACGGCGTGGGGTGCGGCAGGAAGTAATTGGAAGCGTTGTCGGGCTCGGTGATTCCGATCGCCAGCATGCCGCGCGGGTCCGCCGAGAATTGGGGCAGCACCCGCGCCTGCTGCCCGGCGCTGAGCGCCTTCTCCATGATCTGCGCGATCTTGAGCGTCTGCGCGAAGATGACCGAGACGCCGATATCGCCCTTTGCCAGTTCCTCGATCACCATCGCCGTGGTCAGCGAGTCGGCGTTCAGCCCGCCCCATTGCTCGGAGAGCGTCATGGTGCGAATGCCAAGCTCGTGGGCCTTCTCGACGATCTCCCAGGAGAAACCGGCCGCCGGATCGGGGTCGGCATCGAGCTGCGTGGCGCGCGGCCTCACCTCCGCGTCGACGAATCGCTTGACCGTTTCCAGGATGGCCGCCTGGTCGGGGCTGAGCGTGAACATTTGCTCCATGGTTTTGCAGCCTGGCTTTATGGCAGACGCAGCCGGTCGACAATGTGCGTCACATCCGCGAGCTTGTCCAGTTCACCGATGAGGCGGAACACCTCGCGTGCGCGCTCGTGGGGCAATCTCGCGTGAGTGGCGCAGTCGACAAATTTGGCCTCGATGTCGTCCCACGACAATTCGCGGGACGGGTGTCCCGGCGGCCGCTCGATGCGCACGGTATCGCGCACGCGGTTCTTGAGCGTGACCTCCACTTCGACGAATCCGCGGCTGCCGGGGCTGCGCCGCTCGAATTCCGGGTCGTCCCCCCGGCATTGCGCGTCTTCGCGCGCGTCGATGCGCTGCAGCAGCGGCGCCATCGCCGGCCGCCGCACGGCCTCATCGGTAAACGTCGCGAGGGTATAGCCGCCGTCGAGCACGCCGGCGGCGAGCGCGTACTCCAGGCTGAACTTCGCCTCGAGACCGGTGGCCGGGCGGGGATAGGTGAGCACCCGCATGCCGCCCGGTGGCATGCGGCACTGAAGCCGCTCGACGTCTTCGGCGGCAAAGCGGTGACGCCGTTTGAGTTCGAGCACGCCGTCCATGCCGCGATGACAGGCGTGGCAGCAGGGAAATTTTTTCAGCGCGATACCCGGATCGACCAGCACCCACGGGTTGCCCAGGCCGGCGGCCGTTACGTCCGGGTCCGACGCGTCGACTCCGTAAGCCGCAAAGAATCCCGCCTTGCTTTCGAGCACGTCCGGCGCCGCGGTGTAACCGGACCGCGCAAGCTGGGTCGCGGCGAGCGCACTGCGCGCAGCCCAGCCGGTATGGAGCGGCTTGGTCATGGTGCCGAAGTTGCGCTGCAGGCCGCTCGCCATCGAGCACGCTATGCCGAAGGCGGTGCGCGTGGCAGCGACATCGAAACGATGCAGCTTGGCCAGCGCCGCCAGCGCCGAGAATATGCCCAGCGTGCCGGTCCCGTGAAACCCGCGATGGTAGTGACCCACCGTGATGCCGAGCCCGATCTTTCCGCCGACCTCGATGCCGAGCGCGTAAGCCTCGATCAGTTCCGCACCCGAATGCTTCCTGCCGTCGAGACTTGCGCACAGTGCAGACAGGATCACTGCGCTGGGATGGGCGGGCATCATCGACAGCACGTCGTCGAAGTCGAGCGCATGACCGAATGCGCCGTTGACGAGCGCGGCCAATTCGGGACTGGACGTGCGGCCGGTTCCCATTATCGGCGTGCTGCCGCTCTCCCCCGAGCGCTCGACATAGCGGAGCAGCGGCTGCGCCACTTCGCTGCCGGCGCCGGCTAGCATCACGGCGAAGGTGTCGGCGATCACCTTCTTCGCCTTGTCGACGGCGCCCGCGGGCAAGTCGCTCAGGCTTTTCTCGCGTATGAATCGGGCGAGTGTCTCGGTAAGGCCGTTCAAGGTCCTGGCAGGGAAACGACGCTGAGGGGGCGGCAGCGACTATAGCA
>JBQTJV010000399.1:0-19210 GCA_052386775.1 Betaproteobacteria bacterium | reverse complement strand
GATTTCTCCGCGAGCGCACGCATTACCCAATACGAGCGGTTTAAGCATACCCCCGAATTCAGCACTGCCGAGCGTCTGGCGAAGGTGCTCGGTGTTCCGACCCCTTACTTATACTGCAGGGACAACGAGCTCGCTGGATGGATTTTGGCGTTCAAGGATATGCCGGCAAGCAAACGACGGTTGCTGCTCCGCCGGCATCATTCTGATAAGTAACGACCTTCAGTCATCGCTCATCCTTCGGGCGGCGCTGCTAGTCTCTGAACTGGTAGCAGCCGTTTGACACGTGCCATCGGTGCATTGCGGTCGCTCAAGAGTGCGATGATGGCCGGGAAGCGGTGTCCCTCCCGTCGCCGCGTCGCTCATTTCCATTCCCCATTAGGTCTGGCGCCTCGGCCGTGGAGTTGGGCGCATCGACTGTTCTCTTCCATCTCGGCGAGCCCCGCGTCAATTTGAAAATTGGAATCCGCAAGCGTAGGCTACCGCCGCACGGGAGCAGCATTGGAATAAGCAAAAGACTAACGGGGAGCTTCCATGCCGAGCGAAGATCATTGGCTAGTTAAGACGTGGAATTGGCTTGGCGCAAACGATATACCAAATTGGATAGTGCTGCTCTTTACGGCCATCGTATGGCCCGTGGCGCTTTTGGTGTGGAATCGACGAACGGTCAACAATATTCCGCACCTTGAAGTGGTATTCACGCCGGGCAACATAACGATTGGTGAAACGCCGCATAGCGCCATCGGGATCGATATTATCAACCATACGGGCTCGGTCGTTTATATAAGAGGTGCCAGAATCAAGCGATGTTCGTCGTTGTTCCCAGTCCCCAGCGATGCGGCCCGGGACATCGCCGAGGATTCGTATCACCTAAAGTTCTTACAACCGAACGGCGGTTTTGTGGATCGAGAGGTAACTTTGCAGACAAACCATACCGCCAGAACGACGATCGCAACCACCGCACGCCTTCCCCAAGCGTTCTACTCCTATAAGGCGCCATGGTATCGCCGAGCGTTTCGACTCAGAAAGTATTTCGTGCTCGAATATACTGCCATGGTTGGAACGACACGGCGAGCTGTGGTTACCCTATATTAAACCACCATAGCAGCGGCAGCGTGCCGACAATCCAGAGAGCCGTAGAAGTTACATTGCCCGAAGCTGAAGCTCTGGCTGACCTGTATGGGATCGAGTATGACCTGGCCACGGCATCCTACCTATGTGCAAAGGCCCTGGAGATGTGGGAGTCCGATTCGCGTGATTACCTGGTGATTGAAGCTCTCGTTTCGGCCACTATCGTCCGTTACGCACGGTGTTTTGCTACTGGAACTCGGCTCGGCTTGGCACGAATCGACCTCGCAGAGTTGCAGTCATCAGCCTTATCGGCACACGACTACTTCAAGGCTCTCCGCGACAAATTCGTAGCACATTCTATCAACCCATTTGAGGAAACCTTTGTTACGGCATCTGCAAGTGAACGAAACGGTGTAAGACTTCCCATTGAATCGGTAAACCCGGGATACCGCCGCCTAGTATTGTCTGGCACCGAGGCACGGGAACTCGCACAATTACTGCCCCAAGTCTTGGCGATTGTAAGGAGGCACATTCAAATCGAGAAAGAGGCACTGCTGGAGTTCATCAAGACATTACCGCTCGACGCCGTTCATGACGGAGACCTTCACTCACCACGTCGCTTCAGCAGCGAAGATGTCAACAAGTCGAGGAAGCAAAGCAGACCACAACTGGCTGCTTCGAGAGCTACAGGAAAGAACAAAGCCGCACACAAGAAACGACCTTTGTGACCGCGACGCAACGCTATGTTGGTGTGCCAAAATGGGACGGGCAGCGAATTTGTCCGATCCGGGTTTTTGAAGATTTAGTTGGTGGAAATAAGAGCGAATCGTGAAGAATCGTGACGAGTTGATTTGCCCTTGTTTAATCCTCAATTTGAAATTAACGAGGCGCACGCGATAGGCAACAGCGGCGAGGTGGCGTGCCGGACTTAGTATGATAATACTCCGGTCAGAAAAAGGACTTATCTCGGTCGATTTCTGGGAAGAAATCGAAGGGAGACCCGGATTCGTGAAGGACCTTGATCCTACTCAGCACAAGCTGGACTCGATAATTGGCCGCTACATTTTCAAGGAAAAGATCCGGTGCGGCTTGTCAAACTGCCATACATTGCACGCAAAGGGATATATCGCTTCGACTAAGGACGGCCTCGAAACGAATATCGGGAAGGACTGCGGCAAAACATATTTCGGTGTCGATTTCGAGACCATGTCGCGGTTACTGGACCGAGATATTACGGAAGCTGAAAACCGCGATCGACTCTGGAACTTTAGCTTCCGGCTCGACGATGTTGAGCGCCGTGTCGCAGCCCTTCGCAGTGCGGACAAGGGCGCGGACTGGCTCCATACCAAGCTGCGTTCATTGATAACGCCGAACGCTGGGTGTCCAGAGGCGGTCGTCAGGCAGGTTTCGTCGATGGTAAAGATGAGATCGACCAAGCTTTCCGTTCAGCGCGAAGCTACCGAAGCAGAGATCGTGCAGCGCGAAACGGCCGAAAACCGTAGATTGCCGAGACCCTTTTACACCGAGGAGCAGGTCGCAGACATTTCCGGGCTTGAGGCGCTATATCCAGAAAATGATCTTCGCAAGCTGCTCGTTTTGGATCTTGCGGAGAAAATTAAGGACTTCCAGACGCTCAATATCGATACGATGAGTTATGAGGAGCTTCGGCGTTGGGTGAAATGGGTAGATAGCGTGGAGCCGACGCGTGACCGAGCTTCTGACGCGGTGACGAGGGGCAGGACGTTGCTCGCCACGGCGAATCTCCAGCCCTTACTCAAAATCATGAACCGCCAGGCTGATACGGACGCCTTCCGCGCTTACCTAAAGGGGCTTTTATAGAAGCAGTGCTGCATACCGAGTCGGACCAGAAAGTGAAGATTGTTGCGGGTCCGCCGGTGCCGGGGACTAAAGTTGTTTGTGATGCCCCTGCCCGGTAAAATGGCCGTTTCGGGGAATCGCACTTCGGTGCAGCACTTGGTAGCGGCGTCGCGCCGGCGACCCGCGTGGCGGGCAAATCCCTGACTCGCCCCACTCTCGATCTCGGCAGGTCATTGAAGCGATAACCCTGGTAATAAGCCATCCGTCAACGGGTCAGGTTGCTGTCCGCCTTACGGCCCTTTTGCGTGCAGCCTCGTGCTCGGCCCGCGAGACAAACGGATGGAGTGCAAGACCGTAGTCCAGCTTCTCGAGCGACTCTCTCAGCACCTGCAGCAGCAACCTGTCACCGTAAATCCTGGTGTTGATCGACTTGGACACGTGCCCGCTCAGGGCCTCCCGTATCTCTTGGGTAATGCCTGCCTTCTGCAGGGTTGCGTTCATGGTATGCCGGAAGCTGTGAAACACCTTGCGTGAGCGGCCGGTGAGGTCACCCACCGACTTGCTGCGGCGGTATTCGGTGAACCACTCCGAGGCCCGAGGACCGACCTTGCCCACGCTATCGAGCGTCAACTCGGGAAACAAGCGGTCGTATCCACCGGCCTTGAGCTCATCGACATAGCGGAGGAGGCCGGCTTCAACGAGGGCCGGATGAACCGGGCACACCCGGTCGCTGCCTTCGGTCTTGAGGTTCTTGACCGTTGCGGCACCCGACTCGCCGTCCAGGTCAGTGGTGATATCAAATACGAGGATGCCGGTCTCGGGATTGTGCTTGATATCGGCGAGGTGGAGTTGCGCCAGTTCCTCAAGCCGGGCGCCGGTATATAGGCCAAGAAGGGGAAGCCAATACTTGAACGCCTCCGCAAAAGTCCCAGAGCGGTATTCCGCGCTCTCGAACAATGCGCAAAGGTCCGCCTTGGTGAACTTCTCGTAGCGTTGCGCCTTGGCTTTGGGCTTCTTTCCCTGCGCGTAATTGCGGTCTATAAGCCCTCTTCCTTCGAGCCAGGTGCAGAAGGTGATCAGCCGGCCCCACTTCTTCTTGACCGTGTTGGCGCTTTGCGGGGGCAGGCCGAGCGTGAGGATCTCTTCAATCGGCTTTCCCTTCGTCTGGGCGAGCTTGTTGATGTTGGCGGGAAGCTGAAGCAGTGTGTCGCGAAGGCGGTTGAACGGCTCGTGGCCCAGTTCGGCAACCGGCATGTCGCCCAGTATTGATTTGAATTGCGCGAAATCGCCCTTGATGTCCAGAGCCGATTGCGCGGTCCACGTGGCGCTCCCTTCGGCGAGATACTTGTCGATCTGCTCGAAAAGCCGCGGGCCGTTCCCGTTCGCCTTTACCGGGTCGGCCGGCACGGGATCCCGCGCCGCCTTGATGAGGGCCGGCACGATGCGGTTTGCAGCGTCTGCCTCTTCCGGGGTTGCTTCGGTGCGCACCGACTTTAGAAGGCCGTCCTTTTCGAAATCGAGATAGACGATGAGTTCTTGTTTCATTGAACCAGGCTCTCGTTGTAACGCACGCACGCGAAGCTCCGCAAAGAGGAGGTCGATCGCTGCGCTGAAGCGTAGCGCGAGACTTCGTGCCACCTGGCGATTTGCGGTGCGCAGGCTGCGGGCGATCTGGCGAAACGCGAAATGAGTTTGCAGCTCCGGTGGAATAACGCGCCGGAAATAGAAGATGCCAAAGCGGTTTTGCTTGAGATACGAACTGAGTCGTATTGCCACGCATTCACCCCACGATTTGGGTCACCTTTTTGGGTCACCCGCGTCGTTTTCGGTGTCTGCGTTTGTTTATCCTTGCTGCATCAAGCTAGTAGAAATTCTGGTGGAGTGGAGGAGGATCGAACTCCCGACCTTCGCATTGCGAACGCGACGCTCTCCCAGCTGAGCTACCACCCCACGGCAAGGGCGCCATTCTACCGTCTCCGCGCTAGGGCGACAAATTGCGGCACGGCCGCCGCCAGAGGGAAACGCCTATAATGGCTCATCGCTTTCCCAGGGCGACTGACATGGACATCAAGCCCCCTTACGGCTACCAGGCGATCGTGCCGCTCACCAAGTCGCATCGCGTGCGATTGACGCATGACCGCGCGCTGCCCGAGGCGTTTCAAAAGGTATCTGCGGTGCCGCTTTCATTCACGGAGTTCGCGCCCGCGGCGTGCGACTATCCCATCGCGTTCATCACCGGGGACGGCGGCAAGACGTTCGTCGCCATGGCGGTGCTGGGCATCGAAAACCAGCAGAACCTGTTCGCGCGCCCCGATTCGACCTGGGAGACCTCGGTATATGTCCCCGCCTACGTGCGGCGTTACCCGTTTTGCATGAGCCGCGTGAGCGTGAACGGCGCGGAACAGGCCGAACGCATCGCATGCGTCGAAAAAAACGCGATTTCCGAGAGCGGCGAGGCGCTGTTCGATGCCAAGGGCGAGCCGCTCCCGACGTGGGAGGAGCGCAGGAAATTTCTCTTCGAGTACGAGGCGGATCTGGCGCGCACTGACGAGATGTCGCGCGCCCTCGCGGCACTCGACTTGTTCGAACCCTTCACCATGCAGGCCGTGCCGAAGCAGGGCATGCCGCTCGCCTTGACGGGACTGCACCGCGTGTCAGAGCAGAAGCTGCACGACTTGCCGGCGGAAAAACTGAAAGAGCTGGCGCAAAGCGGCCGGCTCGCGCGGCTCTACGCCCATCTCGTCTCGCTGCACAATTTTGCGCGATTGCTGGAGCGGCGCGCCGCGCGAGCACTCGCGGCCGCGCCGCCGCCGGTTCGTTCCACGCACTGACGCCCCATCGGGCTACACCGGCCGGGCCTGCGCCCGGTATGCCCATGCGAGCATCGCGAGCCCGACGACGATCATCGGCAGCGACAGCCATTGCCCCATCGAAAGCCCGAGCGCGAGCAGTCCCAGGTAGCTGTCCGGTTCCCGCGTATATTCCACGCCGAACCTGAATACGCCGTAGCCGATCAGAAACAGCGCGGAAACCGCCCCCCGCGGCCGCGGACGGGCTGAAAACCACCACAGCAGCACGAACAGCACCACCCCTTCCAGCGCAAATTCGTAGAGCTGCGACGGGTGCCGCGCGATCTTGTCGACGTTCGGGAAGACCATCGCCCACGGCACCTCCGCCGGCCGGCCCCACAGCTCCGCGTTGATGAAATTGCCCACGCGCCCCGCACCGAGTGCCAGCGGCGCGAGCGGGGCAATGAAGTCGGTGATGCGCAGCCAGTCCTGTTTCCGGCCGCGCGCAAACCACCACATGGCGAGCACCACGCCCAGAAATCCGCCGTGGAACGACATGCCGCCTTCCCAGACATAGAAGACCTTCCACGGCTCGTAGAGATAGTCGCCCAATTTATAGAACAGCACATACCCCAGCCGGCCGCCGAGGATGGTGCCGAGGATGCCGTAGAACAGCGCATCGTCCAGATCCTTGCGCGTCCATATGCCATGCGGATTGCGGTCTATGCGATGGCGGGCGAGGAACCAGACCGCGCCGAATCCGACGAGGTACATGAGCCCGTACCAGCGCACGGCGAGCGGGCCGATCTGGAATGCGATAGGGTCGAACTGCGGATGGATGAGCATGCTCGCCGGGTCGATGCGCTAAAATGGCGGCCCCATTATACAAACCCCTGCTTCGGAGCTTGTCATGCCGCTCAACAATCGATCCCGCATCACGACCCAGGGTGTGCAGCGTTCTCCCAACCGCGCGATGCTGCGGGCGGTGGGTTTCAAGGACGCCGACTTCAACAAGCCGATCATCGGCATCGCCAACGGCTACTCGACCATTACGCCGTGCAATCTCGGCCTCGACACGCTGGCGAAGCGTGCTGAAAGTGCGGCGCGTAAAGCAGGCGCCATGCCGCAGCTTTTCGGCACGATTACCATCTCCGACGGCATTTCGATGGGCACCGAGGGCATGAAATTCTCGCTGGTGTCGCGCGAGGTCATTGCCGACTCGATCGAAACCGTGGCGCAGGGCCAGAGCATGGACGGGGTGCTGGTGCTCGGCGGCTGCGACAAGAACATGCCGGGCGCGATGATCGCGATCGGGCGCATGAACATCCCGTCGATCTTTTGCTACGGCGGCACGATCAAGCCCGGGCACTACAAGAACAAGGACCTGACGGTCGTCAGCGCTTTCGAAGCGGTGGGCGAATACACCGCCGGGAAAATCACCCAGGCACACATGCTCGGCGTGGAACGCCGCGCGTGTCCCGGCGCGGGCTCGTGCGGCGGCATGTACACCGCCAATACCATGTCCTCCGCCATCGAAGCGATGGGCATGAGTCTCCCGTACTCCTCGACCATGGCCGCAGAGGATCGCGAGAAGTCCGACAGCGTCGCCGAATCGGCTTACGCGCTGGTAAACGCCATCAAGAAAAACATTCTTCCGCGCGATCTCATCACGCGCAAGTCCCTGGAGAATGCGATTTCCGTGATCATGGCGGTGGGCGGCTCGACCAACGCGGTGCTGCATCTGCTCGCCATCGCGCACGCCGCGGACGTACCTTTGACCATCGATGACTTCGAGACCATCCGCGGCCGCGTGCCCGTGCTGTGCGATCTCAAGCCTTCCGGCCGCTATGTCGCCACCGACCTGCACCGGGTCGGCGGCATCCCGCAGGTGATGCGCATGCTGCTCGACCATGATCTGCTCCATGACGACTGCCTTACCATCACGGGAAAACGCCTCGGCCAGCTGCTGAAGAGCGTGCCGAAGCGCCCGCCCCGGGATCAGGAGGTCATCCGGCAGTGGGAGAATCCGATGTACCCGCACGGCCACCTCGCGATTCTGAAGGGCAATCTCGCAACCGAGGGTGCGGTCGCCAAGATCACGGGGCTCAAGCAGCCGCGCATCACCGGACCGGCGCGCGTGTTCGATTCCGAGGAAGAGGCGATGAAGGCGATACTCGCCAAGAAGATCCGCTCCGGCGACGTGATTGTGATTCGCTACGAAGGTCCCAAGGGCGGGCCGGGCATGCGCGAGATGCTGTCACCCACCTCCGCGCTGGTCGGCGAGGGCCACGCCGAAGACGTGGGCCTCATCACCGATGGCCGTTTCTCGGGCGGGACCTACGGAATGGTGGTCGGTCACGTGGCGCCCGAAGCGGCGGCCGGCGGCACCAGTGCGCTCGTGAAGGAAGGCGACACCATCACCATCGACGCCGATCGCCGGTTGCTGCATCTCGACGTCGCCGACGACGAACTCGCCCGCCGGCGCGCCGCATGGCGCGCGCCCGAGCCGCGCTACACGCGCGGTATCCTCGCCAAGTACGCCGCTCAGGTCTCCAGCGCGAGCCGCGGCGCCGTTACCGACTAGCGCGCACCATATCCCCGGGACCCGGAGGATAGCCATGAGAGAGTTTTCCCGGCGCATCGTGCAGGCGCGCTGGTTCGAGCCGTGGATGATCGCGTTGATCCTCTTCAACGGCGTGATCATCGGTCTCGAAACCTCACACGAGGTGATGCGCGAATACGGACGGTGGCTCGAGCTGGGCAACGATCTCGTGCTGGGCGTGTTCGTTGTGGAGGCGGCGCTCAAGATCACCGCCGTCGCCCCGCAGTTCCGGCGTTACTTCGGCGACGGCTGGAACCTTTTCGATTTTACGGTGGTGGTCCTTTCGTTCATCCCGTCCACCGGTGAGTTTGCGCTGGTTGCGCGCCTGATCCGCGTGCTGCGGGTGCTGCGCCTGGTGTCCGCGATGCCGCAGTTGCGGCTGATCGTCGCGACGCTGGTGCGCTCCATCCCGAGCATGGGCCACGTGCTGATGCTGCTCGGGATCCTCTTCTACATCTATGCGATCACCGGCTTTCATCTCTTCCACGAGCACGACGCGGAGCATTGGGGCTCGCTGGGCGCGGCGCTGCTTACGCTGTTCCAGATCGTCACCCTGGAAGGCTGGGTCGAGGTCATGGAACAGGCGCTTGAATTCCGCCCGTGGTCGTGGATTTATTTCGTGAGTTTCGTGTTGATCGGCACGTTCGTGGTGCTGAATCTCTTCATCGCCGTGGTGGTCAACAACCTCGAAGCGAGCAAGGCGGCGGAACTCGAGGCCTTGGCGCAGCCGGTGACCCATGACGATGTGCTGGAAGAACTGGCGCGGACCCGGGACGCGCTGCAGGCGCTGCAGCGGAAACTCGCCTCGCTCCCTGAGGTCGAACGACGCAGGTCAACTGAATAAAACTGTCGCGTCGGCCTGCAGCTGGGGAGGTGTCGGCGCGGTTCGGGCTGTGCCGGAGAGGTCGCCTCCGGGATCGCCTTGTTTCGTTGGCGACCTTTGTCAACCCTTTGAAAAGAAAGGAAACAACATGAACGCCTTCAACCGTGGCATGGCCCGCGTCCTGATCCTTTGCCTGCTCGCCTTCGGGGCGCCCTTGCCGGCATCGGCCGAGATCGTGACCACCGACCAGATTTACGCCAGCGCCGAGCGCGAGCGCGTGCGCGGGTTCCTCGACCGCGCCGACGTGCAGGCCCGGATGCAGAGTATGGGAGTCGACGCGGCCGTTGCCCGGGCACGCGTGGACGCGCTCACGGATGAGGAAGCAAAGCAGCTCGCCGGCCACATCGACCAGCTGCCGGCGGGAGCCGACAGCTTCTGGGGCGTGCTGCTCGCCATCTTCGTCATCCTGCTGATCACCGATATTCTGGGACTGACCAAGATCTTCCCGTTCACGCGGTCGATGCGTTGACGCAGTGAGCCGTGCTGTCGGGGTGCCCGCCGTCGCGGGCGCCCTGCTGAGCCTTTTGCTGGGCGGTTGCGCCACGCCGCAGGTGGCCGCGCTCATCGCCGCCCCGCCGCCCGCGCTGCCGGAGCGGTCGGAGCTGGCGAAGACGCCTTTCTTCCCGCAGGAGCGTTACCAGTGCGGGCCGGCGGCGCTGGCCACCGTGCTGGTCCAGAGCGGCGTCGCAACAACGCCCGAGGCGCTGGTCGATTCCGTCTATCTCTCCGAACGCCAGGGCTCCCTCCAGGCCGAAATGCTGGCGACCGCGCGCCGTCATGGCCGCGTCGCCTATCAGCTGGCGCCGCGTCTGGACGAATTGCTGCGGGAGGTGGCAACCGGCACGCCCGTCGTGGTGCTGCAGAACCTCGCGTTCTCGTTTGCCCCGCGGTGGCATTACGCGGTGGTCGTCGGCTACGACCGTACCCGCGAGGACATCATCCTGCGCTCCGGCACCACCGAGCGGCTGGTGATGACGCTCAGCAACTTCGAACGCACGTGGGCGCGCTCCGAACACTGGGCAATGGTTGCCGTGCCGCCGGACCGATTGCCTGCGACGGCGCGCGAGGAGCCGTACGTCGCCGCGGCGGTGGCGCTGGAACGCGTGTCCCCGAACGATGCGCGGCGCGCGTATGCCACGGCCCTGGCGCACTGGCCGCGCAATCTGCTGGCGCGCATGGGCCTGGGGAACACTGCTTATGCGGCAAAAGATCTGGCGACAGCGGAGCGCGAGTTCCGCAAGGCGGCGCTCGACCATCCGGACGCCGCGGATGCCTGGAACAACCTCGCCACCGTGCTCCACGAAACCGGGAGAAAAAGCGAGGCGCTGGACGCCGCCCGGCGGGCAATCGCGCTCGGCGGCGCGCGGCTGCCGCAGTATGAACGGACGCTCAGAACCATCGCTGAAACGCGGTAGCCCGCGCCCGAATCCTTGACCATGGCGAATCGACTCGCGCGAGAGACGAGCCCCTACCTGCGGCAGCACGCCGATAACCCGGTCGATTGGTATCCGTGGGGAGAAGAGGCGCTGGCACGCGCCCGCGCGCAGGACAAGCCCATCCTGCTCTCGGTCGGATACTCGGCGTGCCACTGGTGCCACGTGATGGCGCACGAGTCCTTCGAGGACGCCGAAACCGCCGCGGAGATGAACCGGCTGTTCGTCAATATCAAGGTGGACCGCGAAGAGCGGCCGGACCTCGACCAGATCTATCAGAGCGCGCATCACCTCCTGACACAGCGCAGCGGCGGCTGGCCGCTGACCATGTTCCTGATGCCGGACGGCACGCCGTTTTTCGGCGGAACCTACTTTCCCGGAACGCCGCGCTACGGCATGCCCGGCTTCAGGGATCTCCTGCCGAAGGTAGCGAGCGCCTATCACGAGAAGCGGGACGAAATCGGCAAGCAAAATGAAGCGCTGCTCGATGCGCTGACGCGAAGCGTTCCCCAGGCGGCGGGCGAGACCGAGCTCACGGACACGCCGCTCAAGGCGGCGGTGCGCGAGTACGCCCAGGTCTTCGACGATGTGCAGGGCGGCATCGGACAGGCGCCGAAGTTTCCCCATCCCCACGAGTTCGCGTTCTGCCTGCGCCGCTACGCGCTCGACGGCAGCGCGTTCGCCTTGACCATGGTGCGGCTCACTCTCACCAAAATGGCCGAGGGCGGGATCTACGACCACATCGGTGGCGGTTTTTGCCGCTACAGCGTTGACGGGCACTGGAGCATCCCGCACTTCGAGAAAATGCTCTACGACAACGGGCCTTTGCTCGCCCTCTACAGCGACGCCTGGCGGGTGACGCAGGAGTCGCTGTTCCGCGAAGTCGCCGATCAGACGGCGGCATGGGTCATGCGCGAAATGCAATCGCCCGAGGGCGGATACTATTCTTCGCTGGATGCCGATTCAGAACATGAGGAGGGCAGGTTCTACGTCTGGACGCCGGACGAGGTCAAAGCGCTGCTGACGCCCGGGGAATACGCCCTGGTCGCGGCGCATTACGGGCTGGATGGCGCGCCCAACTTCGAGGACCGCGCGTGGCATTTGCGCGTCACGAAGCCGCGCGCGCACGTGGAGCGGGAATTGGGAATGTCCGCCGGCGAATACGCTGCGCGGCTGGCTTCGGCGCGCACCAGGCTTCATGCTGCCCGGGAGCGACGCGTGCATCCGGGGCGCGACGAAAAAATCCTGACCAGCTGGAACGCGCTCATGATACGCGGCATGGCCCGCGCGGCGCGGACGTGCGGCGAGCGAGCCTGGCTCGAGTCGGCGCGGCGGGCTGCCGATTTCGTACGGAATGCGCTATGGCGCGATGGTCGCCTGCTCGCCACGTACAAAGACGGCAAGGCGCATCTCAACGCCTATCTCGACGACCACGCGTTCATGCTGGACGCGCTGCTCGAACTGATGCAGGCGGAGTTTCGTACGGAAGATCTCGAATTTGCCCGCACGCTTGCCGATCTGCTGCTCGATCAGTTCGAGGACCGCGCTGCCGGCGGCTTCTATTTCGTGAGCCACGACCACGAGCGGCTGATCGTACGACCCAAGTCGGGTCAGGACAGCGCCACGCCCTCTGGCAACGGCGTTGCCGCCTACGCGCTTCAGCGCCTGGGGCATCTGCTGGCCGAGCCGCGTTACCTCGGCGCTGCGGAACGGACGCTCAAGGCGTTTTATCCGGCGCTGGAGCGCCAGCCGAGCAGCTTTCCGAGTCTCGCCACCGCGCTGGACGAGCACTTGAGGCCGCCGTGCGTCGTGGTATTGCGCGGCGCGAGCGCCGAGATCGCCCGCTGGCAGCAGGCGCTGTCCGCCGTCTTCCGGCCCGACACGCTGGTCCTGGCGCTGTCCGGCGCGATGCGCGGCCTGCCCCAGGCGCTCGACAAACCCGTGGGCTCCACCCCCGCGGCCTGGATCTGCCGCGGCGCGCACTGTCTGGCGCCAATCGACACCCTGGACGCCGTGCAAAGCGCGCTAGCCAGAGGCTGATCCGCGCTACAATGCGCGGGTTTTTCATCGTCAAGGAGTCAACATGAAAATCGTCGCTGCGGCACTCGCCGCCGCCGGACTGGCGCTAGCTCACGGCGCGTTCGCCGCCGAAGCCGGAGAGACCCTCGCAAAAAACAATGGTTGCTTCGCGTGCCATGCCGTGGACAAGAAGTTGGTGGGGCCGGGTTACAAGGAGATCCAGACGAAGTACCGCAACGACAAGGCGGCGGAAGGCAAGCTCATCAAGAAGGTCAAGGAAGGCGGCAAGGGGGCGTGGGGTGATGTGCCGATGCCGCCCAATGCGCACGTCAAGGATGCCAACATCAAGACGATGGTGCAGTGGATCCTGACGTTGAAATAGCATGTCCCGGAACGTTGACAGACGGATCCGCGGACCGATAAATTTTCCATGAACAACAATTGAAGACTGGAGGCGCCATGAACCGCAGACACCTTATCGCCATGCTGGCGGCATCGACGCTGGCGCTTACTTACGGTTGCGGGCAGGAAAAGCCGCCGGCGCCCAAGCCCAAGGCTGAAGCCCCCAAGCCGGTCGCCGAAACCGCGATCGTCCGTATCGGCTCGGCCTCGCCCCTGACCGGCCCGCAGGCGCATATCGGCATCGACATCCGCAACGGCGTGCAGCTTGCCATCGAAGATCTCAACGCCAAAGGCATGGAGATCGGTGGCCGGAAAGTGAAGTTCGAGATGGTTCCGGAAGACGACGAGGCCAATCCCACCAAGGCGACGACCGTGGCGCAGAAGCTGGTGGACGCCAAAGTGGCCGGCGTGGTCGGGCACTTCAATTCCGGGGCATCGATTCCCGCGTCCAAGATCTACTCGGACGCCGGTATCCCGCAGATTTCCCCGTCGTCGACCAATCCCAAGTACACCCAGCAGGGTTTCAAAACCACCTTCCGCGTCGTCGCCCACGATGATCAGCAGGGACCCACGCTGGCGAAGTTCGCCACCGCCAAACTGAACGCCAAGAACATCGCGGTGATCGACGACAGCACCGCATACGGCCAGGGGCTGGCGGACGCGTTTGCCGCCACCGCCAAGGCGGCGGGCGCCAATATCGTGGCGCGCGAGCACACCACCGACAAGGACACCGACTTCCGCGCGATCCTGACCTCGATCCGGGGCCGCAAACCGGACCTGATCATGTTCGGCGGCATCGACCCGCAGGCCGGCCCCATGGTGCGGCAGATGGCCGCCCTCGGCATCAAGGCCAAGTACATCGGTGGCGACGGCATGCAGACGCCCAATTTCATCAAGATCGCCGGCGAGGCCGGCGAAGGCGTGATGGCGTCCATGCCGGGGCTGCCCAAGGAGCAGATGCCGGGCGGAAAGGCATTCGTCGAGCGCTACAAGGCGAAGTTCAATGCCGAGGTGGAGCTGTTCGCCCCCATGGGCTACGACGCCGTCATGGTATTCGCCGATGCGATGAAGCGCGCCAATTCGACCGACCCGTCAAAATTCCTGGCGGAAATGGGCAAGACCAACTATCAAGGCGTGATCGGTCCTATCGCGTTCGATGAAAAGGGCGATCTGCGCAACGGGCCCATCACGATCTACGTCGTAAAGGGCGGCAAGTGGGAGCCCCTCGAGACGGTAACGCCGGGCGGCCCGGCCGGTGAGGCGAAGCCCGATGCCGCCAAGAAGTAGCGGGCGACGTCCGATTTCCGGCGCGGGCCGGACCTGATCCCCTTACGAACGGCACCTCAACGGTGCCGTTTGTGTATCCGCCATGGACGTTTTTCTGCAACAGCTCATAAACGGCCTCGTGCTCGGCAGCATCTATGCGCTCGTGGCGCTGGGCTATACCATGGTCTACGGCATCCTCGGCCTGATCAATTTTGCTCACGGCGACGTCGTCATGGTGGGGGCGCTGGTGGCACTGACCATCGCTACGGTGCTGGCGGGGAGCGGCTTGCCAGCCCCCATCGTGCTCACGCTCGCCACGGTCGCGGCCATCCTGGTGTGCGTCTCGCTGGGCGTCACCATAGAGCGCGTCGCATACCGGCCGCTGCGCCGTGCGCCGCGTCTTGCTCCGCTGATCACCGCCATCGGCATATCGATCCTGCTGCAGTACTCGGCCGCACTGATCTGGAGCAAGCAATACATCTCGATGCCCGATCTTTTCAAGCACGATCTCTATTCACTCGGCGGCGCACAGTTCAGCGATCTGCAGGCGGTCATTTTCCTCCTTGCCTGCGCGGTGATGGCGGCGCTGTTGTGGTTCATAAAATCGAGCCGCATCGGGCGCGCCATGCGCGCTACCGAGCAGAACGCCGAAGTTGCCGGACTGATGGGCGTGGATACCAACCGCATCATCGCCTTCACTTTCTTGCTGGGCTCGGCCATCGGCGCCATCGCGGGCGTCATGGTCGTGCTGTACTACGGTCTTGGTCATTACTTCATGGGCTTCATGCTGGGGCTGAAGGCCTTTACGGCAGCGGTGCTGGGCGGCATCGGCAACGTCGTCGGGGCGATGCTGGGCGGCTTGCTGCTCGGGATAATCGAAAGCCTCGCATCCGGCTACATCGGCGATATCACCGGTGGCGTGCTCGGCAGCAATTACCGCGACATCTTCGCGTTTCTCGTGCTGGTCGCGGTGCTGGTGCTGCGGCCTTCCGGCCTGCTCGGCCAGCACACCGGCGAGCGCGCCTGAGTTCACGGTGGTCCTCGATTCCACAACGCTGAAGGCCATGGCATCACGCCCGGCAGCGCGCTGGGCCGGATACGCGCTCATCACGATCGCGCTCGTCGCGCTGCCGTTCGCGGTGGATGCGCTGCTCGGCCGCGCCTGGGTGCGCATCATCGACGTGGCGCTGCTGTTCGTCATGCTGGCGCTGGGGCTCAACGTGGTGGTGGGCTTTGCCGGACTGCTCGATCTCGGCTACATCGCGTTCTTTGCGGTCGGCGCATATTGCTATGCGCTGCTCGCCTCGCCGCAATTCGACATTCACTGGTCGTTTCTGGCGCTGCTGCCGCTCGGGGCTCTGGTCGCCGCCCTCTTCGGCATCCTTCTGGGCGCCCCGACGTTGCGCCTGCGCGGCGACTACCTCGCCATCGTGACGCTCGGGTTCGGCGAAATCATCCGCATCTTCCTGAACAACCTCAACCGGCCCTTCAACATCACCAACGGCCCGCAGGGCATCACGCTCATCGACCCCCTGCAAATGGGCGGCATCGCCCTCAGCAAGACCTACACCGTGGCGGGGATCACCTTTGCGCCGGTCCACAGCTATTACTTCGTGTTCCTGTTGTGCGCCGTGCTCTCGATATTCCTTTCGCTGCGGCTGGAAGATTCGCGCATCGGCCGGGCCTGGATCGCGATACGGGAAGATGAACTGGCCGCGAGCGCGATGGGCATCAACACGCGTGACGTGAAACTGCTCGCTTTTGCGATGGGCGCAACGTTCGGGGGCCTCTCGGGCGGACTGTTCGCGTCGTTTCAGGGTTTCGTCAGCCCGGAAAGTTTCACCCTGCTCGATTCGATCATGGTCCTGTGCATGGTGGTGCTGGGTGGGATGGGAAACGTGGGCGGCGTCGTGCTCGGCGCGATCCTCCTGACGGCGCTGCCCGAAGCGCTGCGCTATACCGGGCCGCTGCAGCAGCAATGGCTCGGCGCGGTATATGTCGATCCGTCGGACCTGCGCATGCTGCTCTTCGGTCTGGCACTCGTCCTGATGATGTTGTTTCGTCCCGCCGGGCTGTGGCCTTCGACCACCAGACGGCGCGAGCTGGTCGCGGAGCCGGCGGTGGTCGAGGAGATGCCGAGTGGCATACGTTGAGGCGCCGCTGCTTGCCGTTACCGGCATCAGCAAACGCTTCGGCGGCCTTACGGCGCTGGCCGACATTTCGCTTACCGTGCGGCGCGGCGAGATTTTCGGCCTGATCGGGCCGAACGGTGCGGGCAAGACGACGCTCTTCAACGTGGTGACGGGCCTTTACCGCGCCGACGCCGGATCGTTCACCTTCAACGCCATTCCGTTGTCGGGCGCCTAGCCGCATCAGGTGGCGGCCAGCGGCATCGCGCGCACCTTTCAAAACATTCGCCTTTTCGCCAACATGTCGGCGCTCGAAAACGTGATGGTGGGGCGCCATGTCCGCACGCACGCCGGCGTGCTCGGCGCGGTGCTTCGAACCGCCGCTGCGCGGCGCGAGGAAGCGGCGATCGTGCGCCGGGCGCGGGAACTGCTGGACTACGTCGGCATCGCACGGCACGCCGATGTCCTCGCCCGGCACCTGTCCTATGGCGATCAGCGCCGGGTGGAAATCGCGCGCGCGCTCGCCACCGACCCCCTCATGGTGGCGCTCGACGAACCGGCGGCCGGCATGAATGCGACCGAGACCGCAGCCCTCCGCGGCCTGCTGGAGAGGGTGCGCAGCGACGGCGTCACGCTGTTGCTCATCGAGCACGACGTCAAGCTGGTGATGGGCTTGTGCGACCGGGTCGCGGTGCTCGATTACGGCCGGAAGATCGCCGAGGGCTTGCCCGCGGCAGTGCAACGCGATCCGGCGGTCATCGAAGCGTACCTGGGAGGCACGCTTGCTTGAAGTGCGCGGTTTGCGGGTCGCCTACGGCGGCATCACCGCGGTCAAGGGCATCGACTTCGAGGTGCACGAGCGCGAGCTGGTGACGCTCGTCGGATCGAACGGCGCGGGCAAGACGACGACGCTGAAAGCGCTCTGCGGGCTGGTCAGGCCGGCCGCGGGCGAGATCCGCTACGACGGCCGCGAGGTCACCGGCGAGCCGGCGCATCGATTGGTCCGGGCGGGAATGGCGCTCGTCCCCGAAGGGCGCGGCGTGTTCGGGCGCCTCACGGTGGCGGAGAACCTCGACATGGGCGCCTATGGCAGGCTCGATCGCCACGCCATCTCCGCCGACCGCGATCGCGCATACACGCTCTTTCCGCGTCTCGCGGAAAGGCGGCGGCAGCTTGCGGGCACGCTTTCCGGGGGCGAACAGCAGATGCTCGCCATCGCGCGCGCGCTCATGAGCCGGCCGAAGCTGCTGTTGCTCGACGAGCCCAGCATGGGGCTCGCGCCGTTGCTGGTGCAGCGCATCTTCGAGACGATCCGCGCGGTGGCGGCCGAAGGCGTCACGCTGCTGCTGGTGGAACAGAACGCCAAGCTCGCGCTCGAGCTCTGCGATCGCGGTTACGTCATGGAAAGCGGCTCGATCACGCTCGCCGACTCCGCCTCCGCCCTGCTCAGGAACCCCCAGGTGCGACAGGCCTATCTCGGCGAATGACCGGCCGCGCTCAAATCCAGTCTTTCGCTCTCAGGAAATCGCGGTAAAGCGTTTCCTCCGCGCTGCCCGGTTCCGGGTGCCAGTCGTAGCGCCACGCCGCCAGCGGCGGCAGCGACATCAGAATCGACTCGCTGCGCCCGCCCGACTGGAGCCCGAACAGCGTGCCGCGGTCGTACACCAGGTTGAATTCGACGTAGCGCCCGCGCCGGTACGCCTGAAAGGCGCGCTCGCGCTCGCCGTAGGGTGTGCCGGAGCGGCGTTCCAGTATGGGCAGATAGGCGGGAAGGAAATGCTCGCCCACGCTTCTCATCAACGCGAAGCACGCTTCGAATCCCGGCTGGTTGAGATCGTCGAAAAAAATGCCGCCGATGCCGCGCGGCTCCGCGCGATGCTTGAGGAAAAAATACTCGTCGCACCATTTCTTGTAGCGGGCGTAATGCTCGCTGCCGAACGGCGTCAGCGCATCGCGGCAGGTCCGGTGAAAATGGACCGCATCCTCGAGGTAGCCGTAACAGGGCGTGAGATCCATGCCGCCACCGAACCACCACACCGGCGCGGCGCCGGCTTTTTCAGCGATGAGAAACCGCACGTTCATGTGCACGGTGGGCACGTGCGGATTGCGCGGATGCAGGACCAGCGAAACGCCGGTCGCCTGGAACGACCTGCCCGCAAGCTCCGGTCGCGTCGCCGAAGCCGACGGCGGCAGTCCGGCACCGTGGACGTGGGAAAAGTTGACGCCGGCCCGCTCCAGCACGCGGCCGTTTTCGAGCAAGCGGGAAACCCCGCCCCCGCCTTCCGGCCGCGTCCATGCATCGCGCAGGAAAGAGCGCCCGTCGATGGCTTCCAGTCGGCCGACGATGGCGTCCTGCAGCCCGATCAAAAACTGCCTGACTGCCGGAAGATCCACGGCGTCACCCGTAAAAGGCGTCGCGACCGCGCTGATAGGTCCGTTGCATCTGGGCCGGATTGCGATTGACGAAAACGCGCCCCCACATGGGATGCTTCAGGCTGCGCACCTCGTGTTCGATCTCGAACAGCAGTGCGCCGGTCTGCGGATCGATCAGTCGCTGGAAACGATACTGGTGCTGGTCGCTTTCTTCGGTCACCAGTCCTTTTGCCCGGAGGTATCGGTGCGGCCCCGCGAAGTCGGCGACATAGACGGCGACGTGATGGCCGTCGTAGGCGGGGATCGGCGCGGTGGTCGCCGCAAAGCGCAGCTGCTGGTTGCGCCCGATCGGAATCGCTGCCGTGTCCTGCGCAAGCGCCGCCTTCACTGCAAACGCCTGCTCGTAGAACGACGCGATGCCGCGTGCT
>JBQTJV010000398.1:0-27157 GCA_052386775.1 Betaproteobacteria bacterium | reverse complement strand
GGTCGGCGCGCAGATCCTCGCCCTTGCCGCCGGCGGCCGCTCGGAGCGCGTGCCGCTGACCTTCAAAGTTACCCTCGCCCGGCGCGAGCGCGATGATGCGCTGAGCGGGTATTTGCCGGCGGAATATCCGCTCGCGATCTACATGCGCGACCGGGCGCTGCCGCCGCAGTATGCGCAAATACTCGCGCGCGATCGGGACGGGCGCCCGGCGCTGTGGCAGATCGGGCGCTCGGCGTTCGGCTTTTCCGGGCACCCGGGACTCAAGGTCGCGATCGTCGAAGACCTGATTATGGAGTTCGAGGAGTCGCCGGCGGAGGCGGCTCGCGAGCTGGAGCGGCTGCGCGCGGTGCAGCGCGCGCTGGAGGACGCGCTGGTGCCGGTCATGACCGGACTGGTGCAAGCTGCTGGCTGGATGGATGAAAATCCGCCGGGCGCGGCGGTATGACGCGGCAAATGCGGGCTTTCGCGCCGGCTTGATATTTTAGAATCTTCTAATATACTTGGTTCGTGGCACGCCGTTCCGCGCCACGTTACCGGGACCCACCAAGCATGGCGAAGAAGCTCGTGATCGTGATGGCCAATACCGATCCGCGCAACGGCGAAGAGCTGGGCGCGCCGATATTCCAGGCGACGGTCGCGGCGGCCATGGATTACGAGGTCGATGTCATCTGCACCGCCACCGCCGGGAGGCTGATGAAGAAAGGCGTGGCCGAAAAGCTGTTCGTCAAGGAAGGCTCGCCGAAGTCGGTCTACGATTTCATCAAGGATGCCCACGAAGCGGGGGTCAAGTTCTACTGCTGCTCGCCGAACCTCGACCTTTTCGACATGAAACAGGCCGATCTCATCCCCGAATGCGCAGGCATCATCGGGGGCGCCCGGCTGATCGAGGAGGTCATGGAGGGCGAATGCAAGGTGATGACTTACTGAGCTGTTTGTGAGCCAGACCACCGCCACCCGCGTGCAGCAGCAGATCGGCGATCCCGTGTCGGGAAAACCGCCGCTCGCGCGCGCCAAACTGGAAGAGATTTTCCGGGACATCCAGTCCGACCTGCGCTACGACCACGAACTGAACGGCTGCCTCAACTGCGGTATCTGCACCGCCACGTGTCCGGCTGCGCATTACTACGATTTCAGTCCCCGCGAGATCGTGCAACTGCTGTGGACGGAGAATCTGGAAGGCATCTACGACGCGATGCAGGAAAAGATCTGGGCCTGCGCCCAGTGCTACACGTGTGCCGCACGCTGCCCGTTCGGCAATTCTCCGGGCGGCCTGGTGATGCTGATGCGCGAGACGGCGATCAAGCATCAGATGGAATCGGCGCGCAAGGTGCTGCGGCCCTTCAGCCGCGTGATGCTGAAGCTCATTTCGACCGGCAATCAGCTCTCGCCCGACATGATCAATCCCGATCATTTTGCGGACTGGGGGCCGAACATCTCCAAGATCGACGCGCCGCTCAAGCTGTTGCGCCAGGCGATCCCGATGCCCACGCTCAATACCACCGCAACGGCCTGGGAAGTCAATCTCAGCACGTCGGTGGAGCTCTATACCATCTGGGAGGAGACCGGCGTGCTGAAACAGCTCGAGGGCATCGATGAGAACCTGTTCGATGTCATTACGGACATCATGGACGAAAAGCGCGAGGACTGGAAAGACTGGCTGGCGGACCAGCAGGACGAGAAGGAAGACAACTGAAAGATATGGGTCGAACCGGCGTTCGGCCCGGCGAGGAGACAGCGATGACTGCACCTATCGGCACCAATTGCGGCGAGCGGTTCACCGGCCACGGTTCGGAATGGCGGGACGCCCAGCTCTCGCCCGATGAAGCGCGCGTGGCGACGGCCTGGGTCGAGCAGAAGATCGACCGCCGGTCGATGCTGACCGGCAAGGAGCGCGTCGAGGATGTGCGCGACGCGATGTGGGAGCTGGAGAAGGACGGTGAAATCGTCGTGCATCGCGTGAGCGACGAGCATCAGCCCGTGGTGGTAAAGACCCTTTACGGCTGGGACAAGAAGATCCCGACGCAACGCCTGTGGCATCACAAGTCCTGCGGGCAGTGCGGCAACATTCCGGGCTACCCTGCGTCGCTGCTGTGGCTCATGAACCGGCTGGGTGTCGACTACCTCGACGAGACCGACCAGACTTCGTGCACCGCCTGGAACTATCACGGTTCCGGCATCGGCAACCTGGAAAGCCTCGCCGCGGTGTTCCTGCGCAACTTCCACCAGGCGTATGTCGCCGCGCGAGCACAGGGTCTGCCGGATGCCTACTACTATCCGCTGGTGCACTGCGGCACCTCCTTCGGCAATTACAAGGAAGTGCGCGGGTATCTGATCCGCTCGGCGAAGCTGCGCGACCGCGTCCGCCAGATTCTCGGCAAGCTCAATCGGCTGGTGGACGGAAAGCTGCTGATTCCCGAAGAAGTGGTTCACTACTCGGAATGGGTGCATGTCATGCGCGCGCGCATCGCGGCCGTGCAGGAAATCGACTGCAGCGGCGTCCGCGCCACGATTCACCCCGCGTGCCATGTCTACAAGATGGTGCCGGAGGACGCGGTATACGACGACAGCATCCTGGGCGGAAACCGCGTTGCCGTATCCACCGGGATCATCGAAGCGCTCGGGGCGCAGGTGATCGACTATTCGACGTGGTACGACTGCTGCGGATTCGGTTTTCGCCACATCATCTCGGAGCGCGAGTTCACGCGCTCGTTTGCAATCGACCGCAAGGTGCGGGTGGCGATCGAGGAAGCGCGGGCGGACGTCATGATCGGCCACGACACCGGCTGCATCACGACGCTGGACAAGAACCAGTGGATCGGCAAGGCCGCGGGCAAGGCGGTCGATCTTCCGATCCTCGCGGATTGCCAGTTCGCGGCACTGGTGTGCGGCGCGCATCCGTACAAGATCGTGCAGTCGCACTGGCATGCCTCGTCCGTGGAGACGCTGATGGAGAAGCTCGGGATCGACTGGCAGGCGACGAAGCAGGAGTTCGTCGGGTATCTCGAGCAGGTGAAGGCCGGCAAGGGCGAAAACCTCTACGATCCGCGGCGCAGGATCACTTCCGGGCCCGGGCACATCCCGATCGCGAGCCGGGCATGAGCCAGCCGATTCTGATCGTGGGCGGCGGTCCGGCGGGTCTCGCCGCTGCGCACGCGCTGGCGAGCATCGGTCAGCGCTCGGTGCTGGTGGAAAAGGAATCGAGGCTGGGCGGCGCCCCCATTTTGTCGGGATATGCCAAGCTCGTGCCCTCCGGCGAATGGGCGCGGGATGCGATCGGCGGCATGGTCAGCCGCGTCGAGCAGAACGCACTGGTGGCGGTACATCGCGGCACCACCGTGCGCGCGTTCAGCGGCGAGGCGGGCGCCTACAAGGTCGAGCTTTCGAACGGGCAGCCGCTTGCCGTCGGCGCCGCCATAGTGTGCACGGGCTTCACGCACTTCGATTCGGTCAACAAGCCGGAGTGGGGATTCGGCACCTACCCGGACGTGGTCACGACCACACAGGTCGAGCAGATGATCTCGTCAGGCCGCGGCGTGCGCTGCCCCTCCGACGGGCGCAGGCCGCAGCGCGTTGCCATCCTGCTCTGCGTAGGCTCGCGCGACCGGCAAATCGGGCGCGAATGGTGCTCCAAGATCTGCTGCACGGTGTCGTGCAATATCGCGATGGAAATCCGCGAAGAACTGCCCGATTGCCATGTCTACATTTATTACATGGATATCCGCACCTTCGGGCTCTACGAGACGAGCTATTACTGGAAGAGCCAGGAAGAATTCAAGGTGAAGTACATCAAGGCGCGAATCGCGGAAGTGACTTCCAATGGCGAGAAGCTGATCGTCAAGGGGGAAGACACGCTGGTGAAGCGCCCGATCACCATCCCGTTCGACATGGTGGTGCACGCGATCGGCATGGACCCGAATACCGACAACAAGACTATCGCGCAGACATTCGGCATTGCGCTGGAGCGCCACGGCTTCATCGCCAAGGGGACTGCGTACGGCGCGCTGGGCGAGACGACGCGCGCCGGGGTTTGGGTTGCCGGCGCGGCGACCGGCCCCGAAACCATCGATGATTCGATCGCCCAGGCGAAAGCGGCCGCGATGACCGCCTATTCCTTAGTGAACCGGGCGCCGGCTGCCGCGGTGGCATGAGCGATTTCGTGGCCTCATACCCGGTTCCTTCCGGTGTCGCCGCGGATCGCCCACGCCTCGACTTGAGCGGCCCGAAACTCGCGCGGGCGCTGGAGACGCTGATCTGCGGGTGTGACGAGGGCGGCGGGGTGGAACGCTATGTCGACGCGCTCAAGCTCAAATCGCAGTATTTCCGCGGTGTCTTGAGCGGGGGCGCCATTCCGGAGCTCGCGCGGGAAACGTTCCAGGCACTCTGCGCCTGCATGCCGACCGTGCGCCGCCGCATCGCGCCCTATCTCGTGCCCGAGTCGTTTCCGCGACTGCGAAATCAGGTCGACGGGCTCCTCGAGGGGGCAGCCGACACCGGCACCACGGACGCGCGCATCGCGACGTTCTGCGCGCATTTTCCCGATGACCGTTCTCACCGCTGGGTGCGGGATCTCGCGGCGGAGCTCCTGCACAACGCCGACCCGGAGCGCTATCCCCTCATGTGCCGCTGGGTTTGGGATGCGCGCCCCAACACCGGTGTGCTGCGCGAAATCTGGCATGCGGACGACGTCGACCATCTGCGCATCGAAATCCCCGACCGCTATGAAACCTTCGTCGTGCTGCTGGAGGAGCTTGCCCAGTATCTTTCGCATAACGGCGTGTTCCGCGATGTCATGCAGTATGTCGATCTGCTGAGCGCGCAGGTCTATGCGGGGTACATAGCGGAGCAGGGCGGCAGCTACCTGCGCACCGATTTTTCGGCGCCGGAAGATACGCTGGTGCATGTCCGCCGGCTGCTGGGACTCGACGCCGTGGACGAAAAAGGCCGCAGCCGTCTGAAGCGCCTCGACGGCGTGGCGCTCGCGGCAGATCACGTCAACTGACTCGTCCGCGATGCCGATCCACGAACAGTCGCTCATCCGCCCGGAGAATATCCGCGCGCACGAAAACCTCGTCATCGACGGCGTCGACGTCTCGGGACACTGGAGCACGTTCATCGAGTCGCGCGTGGTTGCCGACTACAACGAGCAGCTCCAGGAAGAGATCGAGGCGCTGCCGGGCGGCGAGTACATCCACCGCTGCTGGCAGTGCGGTTCGTGCACCAATGCCTGCACGGTCAACGCGGTCAATCCCGATTTCAACCCGCGCTACTGGATCTATCTCATCCGCATGGGAATGGAGTCCGAGCTGTTGCGCGACAAGGACATCATCTGGCAGTGCGTCTCGTGCAACAAGTGCACCTACGCCTGCCCGCGGGATGTCTTTCCCGAGGGCGTCATGAAAGCGACCGCGCACTGGCTCGAATTGAAAGGTCATACGCCGAAGTCGCATTCCACGCTTTTCGACGAGGAATTTTCCGAACAGGTCATAGCGACGGGAAAAATAGAAGAGGGGCGCGTTATCCGCGGGTATTTCGCGCGCAGCGGCCAGCCGCTGTTCCAGGACTGGCTGATCGAGATGGCGAAGCGGGTCGCCCGCAGGTTTCCCGTCAAGCTTGGACTGCTGATGGGCATCGCCGCGCTGCTGCGTCCGCGTACCCGCGGTTGGGGCAAGGCGCGCGCGGCGCTGTCCGAGTACCTCGCGGAAGAACGCTCACGGCATCACGCTGCGCTCGGGCTGGATGATGCGATACCGGACTCGCCGTCCGAAACGCGCGACAGAAATCAGCACGCGGTTCCCGGAGCTTGACATGTCAGATCACGATCACGACGGCAGAAAAGCCCGCTACGCGCGGGTCGCGTACTACCCGGGCTGTGCGCTGGAAGGCACGGGCCATGCGTACAACGCTTCCACCAAGGCCGTAGGCAAGAGCCTCGGGCTCAAGCTCGACGAGGTGAAGAACTGGAACTGCTGCGGGGCAATGGAGGTGAAGAACATCGACCCCAAGGTACAGACCTACCTCTCGTCGCGCGTCATGTCGATTGCCGCCAATGAGATGGGCGCCGCGGTGGTCATGGCCCCTTGCAACGGCTGCTACCACAACCTGAAGAAGGCGGAATACGACCTCGCCCATGACGGAGGGTCGCGGCAGGTGGTCGAGCGCATATCCGAGAAGGCAGGACACGCTGCGTATCGCGCAGGCCAGCTGGAAACGATCCATGCGCTCGATTGGCTGAAGCACGGCGTGGGCGAGGCAGAGCTGAAACGGCGGATCAAGAACGGCCTGAAGGGTCTCAAGGTCGCCAACTATTACGGCTGCATGTACACGCGGCCGCGCCACATCTACCCGGAGAAGGATTGCGGACCGGGCAGCGAGTCCACCTTGCAGCCGCATTACATGGACGACCTGCTGGCGGCCGCGGGCGCGGAAATCGTCGACGTCCCGCTGAAGACCGCCTGCTGCGGCGGCGCGCACACGCTCTCCGACAGCGACACGTCCACCAAGCTGGTGCTCAACATTCTGCGGGCTGCGGAAGCCTCGGGCGCCGAAGTGATCGCGACCGAGTGCCCCACCTGTCATTCGGGCCTCGAGATGCATCAGGTCCGCGCCGAAAAGGTGCTGGGGGAAGTCACCCGCGTGAAGATGATGTATTTCACCCAGCTCCTCGGCATTGCGCTGGGCCTCTCGCCGCGCAAGCTGGGGATCCACGAGAACGTTTCCGATGCCGGACCCGCGCTCGCAGCCCGAGGTCTCGCGTGAGATCGCTTGCGATTCTCGAGGCGGATCTGCAGTCCACCGACGCCGGGAACGATCCGGCGGGATGCGCTCGAGCCCTGCTCGCCATCGCCGAGGAAACGCTGGAACAGTGGATTGCCGCGCGCGACGGGGAACCGACGAGCGAAACGCGCGAAGGATTCCGCCTGCTGGCGCTGCACCGCCAGGGTGCGCGCGGCGTGCCGAGCTTCAATGCCTGCCGCGAGACCTGCCGTGAGATCGCCTACCATTACAATCTGCTCACCATGGAGCCGCAGCATGAAGACGCGGCGCACCGCAGGCGTATGATGACGCTGCTGGTGAGACATCTTCTGCTGTTCGTCAGCGGCAAGATGCAGGTGGACGGTCTCGGCGAATTCTGTTGTGCTTCGCGGCCGCTCCGCACGGAACCCTCGACACAAGGAGATCATGGAACATGGCGGTAGTACGGGGATGCAGCTTGCCCGACGAGCTGCTCTACGACGTGGATAACCACATCTGGTTTCAGGAGCAGGCAGACGGGACGGTGAAGATGGGAATGACCGCCGTTGCGACGGCCATGGCCGGTCAGCTCGTCGCTTTCACGCCGAGGAAAGCCGGTCGCAGCGTGCAGGCCGGTAAATCATGCGCGACGGTGGAATCGGGAAAGTGGGTCGGGCCGGCGAAGTCGCTTGCCGGCGGGGAAATCGCGGCTGTGAACGAGGCGTTGGTCGCGAAACCCGCCCTCGCAAACGAAGATCCCTATGGCGCCGGATGGCTGGTGATCTTGAAGCCGGAGGACTGGGACGCGGTGCGCTCCGCTCTGACGCCGGGCTCCCAGGTCACCGCCAAGTACGAGGCCAAGATGGCCGCAGACGGATTCGCCGGCTGCGCCTGAGCGGGCAGTTGACATGCTCCGTCGTCGCACGTGAGATGAAAACGAATCAGCATGAAGCGTTCGTCCGGAAATTCGTCCGCGAAGCGCAGCGCTGAACTGCGGCGCAACGCCGCGCGCGCGGCGGACCTGCTCAAGGCCATGAGCAATCCCTTCCGCCTGATGGTGCTGTGCTCGCTCGCGGAAGGCGAGAAATCGGTGAGCGAACTGGAGCGGGTGGTGGGTCTCAGCCAGTCCGCGCTGTCCCAGCATCTGGCGCGTCTGCGCAGCGAAAAGATCGTCGCGGCCAGGCGCTCGGGTCAGACGGTGTTCTATACGCTTTCCGGCAAGGAAGCGCGTTCGGTACTGGAAACGCTGTACCGGGTCTACTGCGAGCCTGCCTCGGCCGCACTCTCCACCCGGCAGCCCGAAAAGCAGGTTTCAGCCGGTTCTGCGCAGGATGTCGTGCTTCCCGGGGCGTAGCGTCGATCGAAATGCCGACGCCGCGTCGTGACTGCTGCGCCAGTCCAGTTCATTGGCGGCGCGCGAGCAGTCCAGCAGCAGTGTTCGAGACAGTCCCTCCAGCCACGCTGGTTCTCCGCCCCAGCCAAACCCGCGCCACGCCACACCGAATCCGATGCGCGCTGCGCCGGGCGGCAAGGGGACGCTGAACCGGCGCCCGCGTCCGATCGCATCGCGAAAGCTGAAGCTGTCGGGAGCCGAAAGATTGAACGGGCCGCGCACTGCGGACGCCAGCGCGAGCAGCACGGCGCGCGCGAGGTCGTCTTCGTGAACGCATTGCAGCAACGGCTGCGGTTCGGGCAAGTCGAGGTAGAAAGGCTGGTGCAGCAGACGCTTTAGCAAAGGCTGCGCATGGGGCCCGAGGACGGCGTGCGGCCGCAGGCGCACGCACTCGGGAAACTCGCTGTCCAGCCACTGCTCGATTGCGACCTTGTGGCGGGCGTAGAGGAAATTCGGTAGAGGATCGTAGGGCGCGTCCTCGGCGAGGTTGACGCCGCCGCCGTATACCGCGGCGCTGGAAAGGTGGATCAGCCGTCGCACGCCACACCGGCGCGCGGTATCGAAGACGTGGCGGGTGCCGTTCACGTTGATGTCGTACATGTCGCGTTCGCTCATTCTTCCGCGCAGCACGACGAACGCCAGGTGGATCAGGGCATCGCAGCCGGCGAGCCATTGTGCCAGCGCCGGAACGCGAATGTCGCACCGGATCGCACGAAATTTGGCGTGGTGAAAACGGGGCGGCCGCAGATCCATGCCACGCACCTCTTCGATTTCCGGGAGGCGGCAAAGCCGAGGCAGCAGCGCTGCGGCCAGATGGGCGCTCGAGCCGGTGACGAATACGCGCATGCCGTCAGTGCGCCGTTGCTCGATGATGCGCCGCGCCGGGTCCGGTTTCCCGGAACTCCGGCATGACTTGCGATGCGAACAGATCGAGCGATTCCTCGACGATGCGCTGTTCCAGCGCGCCGGCGCCAAAAGCGCAAATCAGGTGCGTTACGCCGGCCGCTGCGTATTTGGCCGCCTTCTGCCTGCATTCGGCCGGGGTGCCGACGACGGTGAGACCAAAGGCATCCAGCATGCCCAGGTGTATTCCGAGCTTCATCAACTGGCGGAAGCGTCCCAATTCGTGCAATTGCTCGTAACTCGGGTAAAGCCGCTCGAGCACGGGCAAGGTCACGGCGAAGAGCTGCTCGTAGTACCAGGTGAACGCCGCTTCCGCCAGCTTTCGCGCACGCGCGCCGTCTGCGAGGCACAACACGCCGACGGTCATGCCGATCCGCGGCGGTGCCGTCGCCTTCCACGCGCTGCGATAGCGGGCGATGTCGTGCTTCACCATGAACCACGGCTTGAAGGGCCCGGCCAGCACACCGAGCTCGCGTGCCGCTGCCCATGGATAGGTCTCGGGACTTACCGCCGCCGCCCACAGCGGGGGATGGGGCCGCTGGACGACGTGCGGCACGATATCGAGCGCGTCGAGACTGAAGTGCCGCCCCTGGAAGCTCACCGGCTGGCGCAGGAAGCTCGCGCGCAGTATATCGAGGCTTTCCTCCGTGATCGTGCGGCTCGCTTCCATGGGCACGCCGAACGCCGCGTATTCCCGGGGCGAGAATCCGCGGCCTATGCCCACGTCGAGCCGGCCCGATGAGACCACATCCAGGGTGGCCACGCGCTCGGCGACGTGAACCGGGTGGTGCAGGGGCAACGGAATGACGCCGTGGCCCAGCCGGATGAGGTTGGTGCGTGCTGCCGCAGCGGCGAGCAATATCTCGGGCTTGGAGGCGTGCGAATAGGCACGCGTGAAATGGTGCTCGACGAGCCAGGCGCAGCGGTAGCCGAGCCCGTCGGCGCGCGCGATGGTGGCCAGCAGATCTGCGTAGAGTTGCGCTTCCGTGAGGCCGCGGTCCGGCGGCAGCGCAGCCTCAAAAAAAAGATCGAAATGCATGGGTACGCGATGATGGCGGCGAGGATCCCGATTGTCCCACGACCGACCTGCTCGTCGGCACAGGCTTCGTTGGTCGGGCTGCACGAACTGGTTTAGAATTGGGCCCTTTTGATCGGCCCCGGCACCCGCCAGTCGATGGAAAATCTGGTCGAAATCAAGGACGTCAGCTTCGCCTACGAGGTCCGCCCCGTGCTCAAAGGCATCAACATGACGGTGCCGCGCGGCAAAGTGGTCAGCATCATGGGGCTGAGCGGATGCGGCAAGACTACGCTCCTGCGCCTTATCGGCGGCTCGTTGAAGCCCACGAAGGGCGAAGTCCGCGTTGCGGGGCAGGCGACCCACGAACTCGATCGCGAAGGTCTTTACGCAATGCGGCGCAAGATGGGCATGCTGTTCCAGTTCGGCGCGCTGTTCACCGACTTGTCGGCGTTCGACAACGTGGCGTTTCAGATGCGCGAGCACACCGATCTGCCGGAATCGATGATCCGCGACCTCGTGCTGATGAAGCTCGACGCGGTCGGCCTGCGCGGCGCGCAGCACATGATGCCTTCTGAACTCTCGGGCGGCATGGCACGGCGGGTGGCCTTGGCGCGCGCGGTCGCACTCGATCCGATGCTGATCATGTACGACGAGCCGTTCGCCGGTCTCGATCCGATTTCGCTCAGCGTGATCGGCGATCTCATCCGCCATCTCAACGATGCGCTGGGCGCGACGTCGATCGTGGTGACCCACGACGTGCAGGAATCGCTGAAGATCGTGGATTACGTGTACTTCATGTCCGAAGGCGTGGTGGTGACGCACGGCACGCCGGACGACATCCGGAAGTCCGACGCCCCCTTCGTGCACCAGTTCGTCTGGGGCGAGATGGACGGGCCGGTCCCGTTCCATTATCCGGGCGCCGGGCTTGCGCACGAACTCGGGGTGGGGAACCGTCATGCTTGACCGCATGGCGGGAGCGCTGCGTAGGCTCGGCCGACAGTGCATCACCGCGATATGGCGACTGGGCTACGCCAGCCGCTTTTTTGCCTCGGTGCTGATGCGCTCGGGCACGAGCTTCCGGCGTTTCAGCCTGGTGATCAAGGAAATCTATTTTGCTGGGGTGCTGTCGCTCATCATCATCATCGTGTCCGGCCTGTTCGTCGGCATGGTGCTGGGGCTCCAGGGATACGAGACGCTGCAGCGATACGGGTCTGCGGAGGCGGTCGGCACGCTGGTCGCGCTGTCGCTCACCCGCGAGCTGGGGCCGGTGGTGGCGGCGCTGCTCTTCGCGAGTCGCGCCGGGTCGGCGATGACTGCGGAGATCGGGCTGATGAAAGCAACGGAGCAGATCTCCGCGATGGAGATGATGGCGGTGGATCCGATCGCACGCGTGGTCGGACCGCGATTCTGGGGCGGGCTTATTTCGATGCCGCTCCTTGCCGCGATGTTCAGTGCCGTCGGCGTATTCGGAGGGTATTTGATCGCGGTGGTTCTGATCGGGGTGGACTCCGGTGCGTTCTGGTCGCAGATGCAGGCATCAGTCGATCTGCGCAACGATATCGCCAACGGCGTCATCAAGAGCGTGGTGTTTGGTGTGACGGTTACCGCGATCGCGTTGTTCGAAGGTTACGACGCGCCGCCGACCGCAGAAGGCGTTTCGCGGGCGACGACCCGCACCGTCGTGACATCGTCGCTCGCCATACTGGGGCTTGATTTCGTTCTCACCGCGTTTATGTTCAGAGGAGCGTGAGTTCATGGACCGCAGCATGCTGGATTTGTGGGTAGGGATATTCGTGGCCGCGGGCATCGGCGCGCTGCTGATACTGGCGCTCAAGGTCGGCAACGCCAGCGAAACCTTCAACGTCGGAGACACCTACCGGGTTACCGCCGATTTCGACAATATCGGCGGTCTCAAGCCGCGCGCGCCGGTGAAGAGCGCCGGGGTGGTGGTCGGGCGCGTGGATCAGATACAGTTCGACAACGAGCGCTTCCGCGCGCGCGTCACGATGAACATCGACAAGCGTTATCAGTTTCCGCAGGACAGCTCGCTGTCGATTCTGACTTCGGGTCTGCTGGGCGAACAGTACATCGGCGTCGAGGCGGGCGGGGACAGTCAGAACATCAAGGACGGCGGCGCGTTCAAGCTCACGCAATCCGCGGTGGTGCTTGAAAAACTGATCGGTCAATTCCTGTACAGCAAGGCCGCCGAAGGCGGCGAGGCCAAGAAATAGCTTTTGAGCAGGTGATCCATGAAAGGCGCATGTTTGAGATACGGTTTGCTAATTTCCATGCTGACGGCCCTGGCCGTTCCGGTTACCGCGGCGCGGGCGGCGGAACCGGGGCCGGAGGCGCTGGCGAAGAGCGTGACCGACGAGGTGCTCGCCATCGTGCGGGCCGACAAGGAAATACAGTCGGGCAACCGCAAGAAAGTCCTGGACCTGGTCGAGTCGAAAATCGTCCCGCACTTCAATTTCACCCGCATGACGCAGCTCGCGATGGGGCGAAACTGGCGCCAGGCGAGCGCAGAACAGCAGAGATTGCTGGTGGACGAGTTCAGGATGCTGCTGGTGCGGACTTACACCGCTGCGTTCACGCAGTACAGAAACGAGACGGTGGAGTATCGCCCCACGCGCATGAAAGCGGGCGATACGGACGTCGTGGTCCAGTCGTATATCAACCGGCCGGGCGGCCAGCCGGTCGCGGTCAACTACGGCATGGAAAAGACCCGGGACGGCTGGAAAGTCTATAACGTCACGGTCGAGGGCGTCAGCCTGGTGGAGAACTACCGCAACACGTTCAACACGGAGATCCAGAAAAGCGGCGTGGAAGGACTGATCCGCACGCTGTCGGAAAGAAACAGAACGCTTGCGCAGCAGGTGCAGGGCGGATGATTTCGCGCGAGGGCAACCGCTGCACCTTGAGCGGTCCCGTGACCATCAAGAACGCCGCCTCGGTGCTTGCGGAAGGGGCGACGCTGTTCGATTCCGGAGACGTGACGCTCGACCTCTCCCAGGTGACTGAAGTCGATTCGGCAGCAGTGAGCCTGCTGCTTGAATGGCGGCGGACGGCACAGCGGCGCAGCAGGCGCATCGACTACGTCAATCTGCCGGCGAACCTGCAGAGCCTCGCCCAACTCTATGGCGTGGCCGATTTGCTCGGTGCCGGTCGTTAAGGGTGGCCATACCCGCAATCCAGGTCGAGCACATCTCCAAGCATTACGGCCGCGTGCAGGCCCTGACCGATGTGTCGCTGGAGATTCCGCCCGGTGAATTCTTCGGGCTGCTGGGGCCGAACGGCGCCGGCAAGACGACCCTGATCAGCATACTCGCCGGCCTGGCTCTGGCGACGAGCGGCAGCGCGCGCGTGATGGGCTACGAGGTGCGCGAACAGTACCGGGAAGCGCGGAGCGCACTCGGGGTGGTGCCGCAGGAACTCGTCTTCGATCCGTTTTTCACGGTGCGGGAGACGCTCGCCATCCAGGCCGGCTATTACGGCATCCGCGATGGCGCCGCGTGGCTGGACGAGGTGATGCACCATCTGGACCTCACCGACAAGGCCGATACCAATATGCGGGCGCTCTCGGGAGGGATGAAACGCCGGGTGCTGGTGGCCCAGGCGCTGGTGCACAAGCCGCCGGTCATCGTCCTCGACGAGCCTACGGCGGGTGTGGATGTCGAACTGCGCCAGGCGCTGTGGCGTTTCATACGCAGCCTGAACAGCGATGGCCATACCATCGTCCTTACCACGCACTATCTCGAAGAAGCCGAAGCGCTGTGCGGGCGCATCGCCATGCTCAAGGACGGCAGGATCGTCGCGCTGGATAGCACGCAGAATCTGCTGAGGATGCATTCCGGGTGCTATGTCGAACTGCGTCTCGAGCCCGATCGGCTGCCGGAGCGTCTTGCGCCGGAGATGGTGGAGCGCCGCGCCAACGGCGCCTATCGGCTCGCGCTGCGCGACTATGGCGATCTGGAAACGCTCATGCGGGACCTGCGGACCGCGGGCGTGCGGGTGCAGGAGATGGAAGTGATGCAGCCGGACCTGGAAGAAGTGTTCGTGCAGATCATGCAGAAATCGTGATGCGGGATCATATCGCGATGGGTGTGGCGAAACCGGGGCGCGGTCTGTCGGGACCCGGCCGCCCGTCGCGGCTGGTCGGGTTCTACACGCTTTTTTACAAGGAGTGGCTGCGCTTCTGGAAAGTGAGCGTGCAGACCATCCTCGCGCCGGTGCTGACGGCGCTGCTGTTCCTGCTTGTTTTCTCGCACACCCTGCGCAGCCACGTCGAACCGTTTCCCGGCGTCACCTATCCGGCGTTTCTGGTTCCAGGCCTCGCCATGATGTCGGTGCTGCAGAACGCGTTTGCCAACAGCTCATCGAGCCTCATGCAATCCAAGATGACGGGCAACATCATCTTCGTGCTGCTGCCGCCGCTCTCCCATCCCCAGTTCTTCCTCGCTTACCTGCTCGCTGCCGTCGCCCGCGGACTGGTCGTGGGAATCGGGGTGTTTGCCGCGACAGTATGGTTCGTCGACCTGCAATTCGCGCATCCGGTGTGGGCCGTGGCGTTCGCCGCGGCCGGAAGCGGCATCATGGCAACGCTCGGCATCATCGCCGGCATCTATTCCGACAAGGTGGATCAGCTGGCGGCGTTCCAGAACTTCATCATCCTGCCCCTGACGTTTCTTTCCGGCGTGTTTTACTCGATACACTCGCTGCCTCCTTTCTGGCAGGGTTTGTCGCATCTGAACCCGATCTTTTACATGATCGACGGCTTCCGCTTCGGGTTTTTCGGGCACGCCGACGTCTCCCCCGTCTTCAGCCTGGCAATTGTCGGTTCGAGTTTCCTGGCCTTATCATGGCTGACGCTCCGGCTCCTTCGCACCGGCTATAAACTGAGGCACTGACCCACCATGATCCAACCCGAACAAATCAAGTCTGTCATCGAGGGAGGCCTCGCCTGCGACCACGTCGAGGTCAAGGGCGACGGCCACCATTTCGAGGCGGTGATCGTCAGCGCCGAATTTCGCGGCAAATCGAAAGTGCAGCAGCATCAGCTTGTGTATCGCGCGCTGGGGGATCGCATGCGGGAGGAAATCCACGCGCTTTCCATGCGCACGCTGACCCCCGAGGAGTGGAGCCGCTAAGCGGCGGCCGTGATGGACAGGCTGGTCATCGAGGGAGGGGCGCGCCTTGCCGGCGAGGTCGATATTTCCGGCGCGAAGAACGCGGCGCTGCCCATAATTACCGCCGCGCTGCTCACGGCGGACACGCTCGCCGTCGAGAATGTGCCGCACCTGCGCGACGTGACGACGATGCTCACGTTGCTCGGGCAGATGGGCGTCGACGTGTCCCTCGACGAAAAACTCGGCGTGCAGTTGTGCGCCGCTCGCCTCAACAAGCCGGTTGCGCCCTACGAGCTGGTCAAGACCATGCGCGCATCGGTGCTCGTGCTGGGGCCGCTGGTGGCGCGCCTGGGCGAGGCGCGCGTTTCGCTCCCCGGCGGCTGCGCCATCGGCCTGAGACCGGTGGATCAGCACATCAAGGGCCTGCAGGCGATGGGGGCGACGATCAGCATCGAGCACGGCTACATGCTGGCCCGCGCCGGGCGTTTGCGCGGTACGCGAATCTGCATGGACCTTGTGACGGTGACCGGGACCGAGAACCTCATGATGGCCGCGACGCTTGCCGAGGGCGTGACCGTTATCGAGAACGCGGCCCGCGAACCGGAAATCGTCGATCTTGCCGAGTGCCTCAATGCTATGGGCGCGAGCGTTCGCGGTGCCGGTTCCGACGTGATCACCGTCGAGGGCGTCAAGGCGCTGCACGGCGCAACGCATCGTGTCATGCCGGACCGCATCGAGACCGGTACGTTCCTGGTGGCCGCCGTCGCGACCGGCGGGGCGGTGAAGCTTTATGGGGCGCGGGCCGGCACGCTCGATGCGGTGCTGGACAAGCTGCGCGAAGCGGGCGCCGGCGTGGCGAGCGGCACGGATTGGGTCAGCGCCGAGGCCAACGGAGCACTGCAGGCCGTCAACGTGCGGACCGCGCCCTATCCGGCCTTTCCCACTGACATGCAGGCGCAGTTCGTGGCGCTCAACAGCATTGCGCGCGGCACGGCGGTGGTGACGGAAACCATCTTCGAGAATCGCTTCATGCATGTGCAGGAATTGAAGCGCCTCGGTGCCGATATCGAAGTCGAGGGCAATGCGGCCGTCGTCAAGGGGGTATCGCACCTCGACGGCGCTACGGTGATGGCGACGGATCTGCGCGCCTCGGCGGGTCTCGTGCTTGCCGGCCTGGTGGCGCGCGGCACGACCACGGTGGACCGGGTTTATCACCTGGATCGCGGTTATGAGCGCATCGAGGAGAAGCTTTCGCGGCTCGGGGCGCGCATCCGTCGTGCCCGCTGATGGATCGACCGCCAGGACGCGAAAACGTACCGGTCGGGCGGCCCTCCCCGCTCCCCACCGCCCGCAGGCAGCCCGGCAGCTGCTTCCATTCCTATTCTTCTCTTTACCGGTGTCCTTCGCGGTAAAATATTGTTTTTGTAAATAATTCACTTGTGATCACGATCGCCCTGTCGCGCGGCCGGATCTTCGACGAAACGCTGCCGCTGTTGCGCAGCGCCGGAATTCGGCTCACCGACGATGTCGAGAACACGCGCAAGCTCGTGCTGGCCACCAACCGCAGCGACGTGCGCGTCATCATCGTGCGTGCCGCTGACGTGCCGACCTACGTGCAATACGGCGCCGCGGAACTCGGCGTGGCGGGCAAGGACGTCCTCGACGAGCATGGCGGGGACGGGCTTTATCAACCGCTCGACCTCAAGATCGCCCGCTGTCGCATGATGGTGGCGGTGCCCGCGGACTTTGACTATCAGCGGGCGGCGCGCCACGGCGCACGGCTCAGGGTGGCGACCAAGTACGTCCAGACGGCGCGCGAGCATTTCGCGGCAAAGGGCATGCATGTCGATCTGATCAAGCTCTACGGGTCGATGGAACTGGCGCCGCTCACCGGGCTCGCCGATGCCATCGTCGATCTGGTGAGCACCGGGAAGACGCTCAAGGCGAATCACTTGAAGGCGGTGGAGGAGATCGCCCCGGTCAGCGCGCGGCTGGTGATCAACCAGGCCGCTCTCAAACTCCGGCGTTCGGACATCCAGCCCCTGCTGGATGCGTTCGCGCGGGCCATTGCGTGATCCGGCGCGCCTAGCATGCGGCGACTTGACACCAGCCAGGCAGACTTCGATGCGCGGCTCGCGGAGCTGCTGGCGTTTGAAACAGCACAGAACCCGGAGATTCAAGCCGCGGTGGCCGCCATCCTGGCTGACGTCAGGAAGCGAGGGGATGCCGCGCTAATCGAGTACACCCGGCGTTTCGACCGGTTGGACGTCGCGTCGGCGGCGCAGTTTGAAATTCCCCGTTCGGAACTGGAGCGCGCGATAAACACGCTGAGCTCGGCGCGACGCGATGCGCTGACCGCGGCCGCCCAGCGCGTGCGCGTCTACCACGAGAAGCAGATTGCCCGGTCCTGGAAATATGCCGAGCCGGACGGCACCGAGCTGGGACAGCAGGTCACTGCGCTCGACCGCGTCGGCATTTACGTGCCCGGGGGCAAAGCGGCGTATCCCTCATCGGTGATCATGAACGCAATCCCGGCGCAAGTGGCGGGCGTGCGGGAGATCGTCATGACCGTTCCCACGCCGGGGGGAGAGCGCAACGAACTCGTGCTCGCCGCGGCATGGTTGTGCGGCGTCGACCGCGTCTACACGGTAGGCGGCGCGCAGGCGGTTGCGGCGCTCGCCTATGGCACCGAGACCATCGCGTGCGTCGACAAAATCGTCGGTCCCGGCAATGCATATGTCGCGGCCGCAAAACGACAGGTGTTCGGCGTGGTCGGCATCGACATGGTGGCCGGACCCTCCGAAATCCTGGTGGTATGCGACGGGGCCACGGATCCGGACTGGATCGCGATGGACCTTTTTTCCCAGGCCGAGCACGACGAAATGGCGCAGGCCATCCTGCTGACGCCGGATGCCGCGTTCATCGAAGCGGTGGCGGCCAGCATTGAACGACAACTGAAAGCCATGCCGCGGCGCGAGGTCATTTCGGCGTCGCTGGCGGCCCGCGGCGCGCTGGTCCGCGTGCGCGATCTCGACGAGGCCTGTGCGCTCGTGAACCGCATTGCCCCGGAGCACCTGGAGCTTTCGGTGGCGCAGCCGGAAGCGCTGCTCCCCAGCATTCGCCATGCCGGCGCGATATTCCTCGGGCGCTACGCCTCCGAAGCGCTGGGCGACTACTGCGCGGGGCCCAATCACGTGCTGCCCACCTCGCGCACCGCGCGCTTCTCGTCGCCGCTCGGCGTCTACGATTTCCAGAAGCGTTCGAGCGTGATCAATGTCTCTCGCGAAGGCGCGCAGCGGCTCGGCGTTCTCGCCGCCAGGCTGGCACGCGAAGAGGGCCTGCCGGCCCACGCCGCCTCCGCCGAATACCGCATGAAGTAGAAGATGCCTCAGACACCGGAAGACATCATCCGCGACGAGATCCGGGCGATGGCGGGTTATCACGTGCCGAATGCGGCCGGCATGGTCAAGCTGGACGCCATGGAGAATCCCTATCCGCTGCCGGCCGCGATGCGTTCCGAAATCGGCCGGCTGGTGGAGCACGCGTCACTCAATCGCTATCCCGATCCGGACGCGGCTCAGTTGAAGGCGCGGCTGCGCGAAGCGATGGCCGTGCCGCCCGGAATGGATCTTATCCTCGGCAACGGGTCGGACGAGCTCATTCAGGCGGTGATGCTGGCCGCCGCGCGACCGGGGGCAGTCGTCATGGGGCTGGAGCCGTCGTTCGTGATGTTTCGTCTCATCGCCGCGGTTTGCGGGCTGCGCTTCGTCGGTGTGCCGCTCAAGGTGGACTACACCCTGGATGTCGACCGCGTGCTGGGCGCCGTCGCCGAGCACCGGCCCGGGCTCATCATCATCGCATTTCCCAACAACCCGACGGGAAACCTGTTCGATCGGGCGGCCATCGAGCGCATCATCCGTCACACGCCGGGGATAGTCATACTGGACGAGGCCTATCATGCCTTTGCCGGCGAGACTTTCATGCCGGACCTCGCGCGATTTCCGAACCTGCTCGTCATGCGCACGCTGTCCAAGCTGGGACTGGCGGGGTTGCGCTTGGGCATGCTGGCGGGTGCACGGTCGTGGTTGCAGCATCTGGACAAGGTGCGCTTGCCGTATAATGTGAACGTGCTGACTCAACTCATCGCCGACAAGGTGCTGCAGCACCACGGATTGCTGGCGGAGCAGGCAGCCGCAGTCCGGGCGGAGCGTGAGCGTCTTTACCGGAATTTCGAAGCCATTCCGGGCGTGGATCCCTATCCCAGCGAAGCGAACTTCATCCTGTTTCGCGTTCCGGCTGCGGATGCGGTCTTCGAGGGCCTCAAATCGCGCCGCGTACTGATCAAGATTCTCCACGGCAGCCACCCGGCCTTGGCGCAGTGCCTGCGAGTGACCGTGGGCACTCCCGAAGAAAACGGCGCGTTTCTCGACGCGCTGAAAGAGACGCTGGCTGCCTGCTGAACGCCAACGATACCCAGCCATCACCCGCCATCGGATGCGCCCATGCGTGATGCCAAGATAACCCGCAACACCCTCGAGACGCAGATCAGCGCGGCGTTGAATCTGGATGGCACGGGCAAGGCGCAGATCGACACCGGCGTGCCGTTTCTCGATCACATGCTCGATCAGGTGGCGCGCCACGGCGCTTTCGACCTGCAACTGCAGGCGCGGGGCGATCTCCACATCGATGCGCACCATACCGTGGAGGACGTGGGCATCACGCTGGGGCAGGCTTTCGCGCAGGCGATCGGCGACAAGACCGGGATACGGCGTTACGGGCACGCCTACGTGCCGCTCGACGAGGCTCTTTCGCGCGTGGTGGTCGACCTGTCGGGCCGGCCGGGACTGCACATGGAGGTCAAGTTTGCCCGCGCGCGCATCGGCGAGTTCGACGTGGACCTGGTGCACGAGTTTTTCCAGGGCTTCGTCAACCACGCGCAGGTCACGCTCCACGTCGACAACATCAAGGGCGGCAATGCGCATCATCAGGCTGAAACCGCATTCAAGGCTTTCGGACGTGCGCTGCGGATGGCGGTGGAACTCGATGCCCGCATGAGCGGTGCATTGCCCTCCACCAAGGGCGCTCTCTAAGGGCGGGTTCGAGCCGAGCGCTGCGCTTCTGATCTTTGGCTATTGTCCGACCATCATGACCGATATCGCGGTAATCGACTATGGCATGGGAAACCTGCGCTCGGTGGCGAAGGCCATCGAACACGTCGCGCCCGGCCAGACGGTCAGCGTGACCAGCGACCCGCAGGTAGTCGCGGCCGCCTCGCGGGTAGTCTTTCCCGGGCAGGGCGCGATGCCGGATTGCATGCGCGAAATGGACGCGCGCAATCTGCGCCACGCGGTGCTGAGCGCTGCTCGCGCGAAGCCGTTTCTCGGCATCTGCATCGGACTGCAGATGCTGTTCGAGCACAGCGAGGAGGGCAACGTGGCGGGGCTGGGCCTCCTGCGCGGTACGGTGCGCCGATTCGCCGAGCCGTTGCGCGATCTGCGGGGCGCCAAGCTCAAGGTGCCCCACATGGGCTGGAACGAAGTGCACCAGAGCCTGGCGCACCCGTTATGGAAGGGCATAGCGAACGGCAGCCGGTTTTACTTCGTGCACAGCTATTATGTCGAGCCCGCGGCGCCGGAATTGACGGCGGGATACGCGCTGTACCCCGATCGTTTTGCGTGCGCGGTTGCGCGCGATAATATTTTCGCGGTGCAATTTCATCCGGAGAAAAGCCAGTCCGCCGGCTTGCAGCTCCTGCACAACTTTGTTGCGTGGCAGCCACGCATCGCGCAGCGCGCCGAACTCGGCCGCACTTCTGTATTATGAGACCGGGCGCAACGTTGTGTATGATTGACGGCAACCAGACGGCTCCGGCACCTCATCTTTCGATACCGCACAAGTTCCTCTCAACCCTGCCGAGCGCCGACATCCGCCTGCCGCAGTAACCGTTTTCCCCGCCATGCTGATCATCCCCGCCATTGATTTGAAGGACGGCCAGTGCGTACGCCTGAAGCAGGGCGCCATGGACCAGGCGACCGTATTTTCGGACGATCCCGGTGCGACGGCCGAGCGCTGGGTCGCGCAGGGTGCACGGCGCCTGCACGTGATCGACCTGAACGGGGCGGCCGCCGGCCGGCCGAAGAACGAGCAGGCGATACGGTCGATCGCCTCGGCGGTGGGAGACAAGATCCCGATACAACTCGGCGGCGGCATACGCGACCTCGACACCATCGAGAAATACCTCGATGCCGGCGTGACCTACGTCATCATCGGCACCGCGGCGGTGAAAACGCCCGGTTTCCTGCACGATGCATGCAGTGCGTTCACCGGTCATGTCATGGTGGCGCTCGACGCCAAGGACGGCAAGGTTGCCGTGGACGGCTGGTCCAAGATGACGCGGCATGACGTGGTCGACCTGGCGAAGAAATTCGAGGACTACGGGGTCGAGGCGGTGATTTATACCGATATCGGACGCGATGGCATGCTGACCGGTGTCAATATCGACGCCACCGTCGCACTGGCGCGCGAACTTACCGTGCCCGTCATCGCAAGCGGCGGCATTACCAATCTCGACGACGTCAAAGCGTTGTGCCAGGTACAGTCCGAAGGGATCGTCGGCGCCATTACCGGCCGGGCGGTGTATCAGGGCACCCTCAATTTTGCCGAAGCGCAGAAGCTCGCGGACCAGCTCTCCGGCAAAGGCGAGGCTTGAGCCGGCACGATGGGGCTGGCAAAGCGCGTGATCCCGTGCCTGGACGTGAACGCCGGTCGGGTGGTCAAGGGCATCAATTTCGTCGGCTTGCGCGACGCCGGTGACCCGGTGGAGGTCGCGCGGCGCTATGACGAACAAAGCGCCGACGAGCTCACGTTTCTCGACATAACGGCGAGCAGCGACGAGCGCGGGCTCATCCTGCCGATCATCGAGCGCGTCGCGGCGCAGGTGTTCATACCCCTCACCGTGGGCGGTGGCGTGCGCACCGTTGACGACGTGCGCCGGCTGCTCAATGCTGGCGCCGACAAAGTCAGCATCAACACCGCCGCAGTACAGAATCCCGATCTGGTCGGAGAGGCAACGGCCCGCTACGGGTCCCAATGCATCGTCGTGGCCGTTGACGCAAAGCGAACCGCTGCGCATGCGGGCGACGCAAACCGGCCGCGCTGGGAAGTCTATACCCACGGTGGGCGGCGTCCTGCCGGGCTCGATGCCGTGGAGTGGGGCCGCAGGATGCAGCAACTGGGTGCGGGCGAAATCCTGCTCACCAGCATGGACCGGGACGGCACGCGCAGCGGTTTCGACCTCGACCTGACCCGCGCCTACTCCGAAGCCCTCGACATACCGATCATCGCCAGCGGCGGCGTCGGCAATCTGGACCACCTGGTCGCCGGGATCACCGAGGGACGCGCCGATGCCGTACTCGCCGCGAGCATTTTTCACTACGGCGAATTCACGGTGCGCCAGGCCAAGGAACACCTGCGGGCGAGCGGAATCGAAGTGCGGTTGTGACGACCGGCCGCGCCGTTTCGCCCGCCATGGCGCGAACCTGACTCTCTGTTAGACTGCCTGAACGCGCGCACAGAGATACCACGTTCATGAAGGACGGTTGGCTCAACAAGGTTAATTGGGGGGCTCAGGACGGCCTGGTGCCGGTGGTGGCGCAGGAAGCCGGCCAGGGGCGCGTGCTCACCGTCGCCTGGATGAACCGCGAAGCGTTGAAGAAAACGGTGCAGACCGGCGAAGCGCATTACTGGTCGCGATCGCGCAAGAAACTCTGGCGCAAAGGGGAAGAATCGGGGCATGTGCAGCGCGTGAAATCGGTGCGCCTGGACTGCGACCAGGACGTCGTTCTGCTCGAAGTGGAGCAAACGGGCGGGATCGCCTGCCACACGGGACGGCACAGTTGTTTTTTCCAGCAACTGCAGGGCGAGCGCTGGGTCGCCGTGGATCCGGTGCTGAAGGACCCCAAGGAGATCTACAGGACATGATCGACGCCAACATATTGCGGCGTCTGGGTGAAGTGATCGGCGCCCGCAAGCAGGCGGATCCGGACAGCTCCTACGTCGCCGGCCTTTTTGCGAAAGGGCACGATGCGGTGCTCAAGAAAGTGGCGGAAGAGGCGGCAGAGACCCTGCTCGCTTCCAAGGACGGTGATAAACTCCATATCGTTCGAGAGACGGCCGATCTTTGGTTCCACAGTCTCGTCCTGCTGGCGTGGCCTGGGCTCGGACCGGACGACGTGCTGGCCGAGCTGCGGCGCCGCGAAGGCATGTCCGGCGTCGACGAGAAGCGCGCGCGCAAATAAGCCGGTTCCGCGCGGATGTCGGGGAACGGGCGCGCAGCGGTGGAGCCTAACTTTCAGGGTCTCTATTCGAACGTGCAAGGCGATGGATAACGGCTGCGACGCCGCGCGGCGGCAGCGAGGAGTAAAGACATGGGCTCATTCAGCATCTGGCATTGGCTGATCGTATTGCTGGTGGTGGTTCTGGTATTCGGCACCAAGAAACTGCGCAATCTCGGCAGCGATCTCGGCACTGCGGTGAAGGGATTCAAGGACGGCATGAAGTCCGAGGAAGACAAGTCCGCCGCGGCGGCGAAAACCGAAATACCGCCGAACACCGGCCAGACCATCGAAGGCGAGGTCAGGAAGGAAACGCCGCGGGTGTAAGCGCTCGCGTGGCGCGCATCGGCGCGCTTCACCGCGTTCATGCATCCGGGTCCTGAATGTTCGATATCGGCTTTTCCGAGCTGCTCATCATCGCGGTGGTGGCGCTGCTGGTGATCGGCCCGGAGCGGCTTCCCAAGGCAGCCCGCACGCTCGGCCACCTTTTCGGGCGCATGCAGCGCTACGTCAACGACGTCAAGGCCGACATCAGCCGCGAAATGGAGCTCGACGAACTCAGGAAACTGCAGTCCTCGATGCAGGACGCCGCGCGGTCGCTGGAGAACTCGGTTTCCCGGGAGGTCGATGAAACCGAAAGCGAGTTCAAGAAAATCACCGACGAAGCGTCATCGGCCGTTGAGCCTTCCCCGCCCGACCCGTCACCTCGATCCGGCGCCTCGAATCAGCTCGAGCTGGGGCTCGACACGTCGCCTCGTCCATCCGAAAGCAAGTCCGGCTGAAGTCTTCCGCGCCGCATGAGCGAAGACACTTTCGTTTCCCACCTGATCGAGCTGCGGGACCGCCTCATCCGGGCCCTGGTGGCGATCGGGCTGGTAACGCTGATCCTCTCGATATGGCCGGGTATCGGCAGCGTATACGACCTGCTGGCGCGGCCCATGACGCAGGCGCTCCCCGAGGGCACGCGCATGATTGCAACCGGCGTGGTCTCGCCGGTGTTCGTGCCGCTGAAAGTGACGGTACTCGCGGCTTTCATGGTCGCCCTGCCGTATGTGCTCTATCAGTTGTGGGCCTTCGTGGCGCCTGGTCTTTACGCCCATGAAAAGCGGATAGCCCTCCCGATCGTGATCAGCAGCACCGTGCTGTTCTTTCTCGGCGTCGCGTACTGCTATTTCGTGGTCTTCGGACTCGTATTCCACGCCATCCAGTCGTTTGCCCCCGAGGCGATCACCCCGGCGCCGGATATCGAGGCTTACTTGAGCTTCGTCATCACCATGTTCCTCGCGTTCGGCATCACCTTCGAGATACCGCTGCTGCAGCTTGTGCTGGTGCGCAGCGGCGCGGTGACCGTGGAGAAACTTAAGGATGCCCGCGGTTATGTGATCGTCGGCGCTTTCGTGATCGCCGCCATCGTCACTCCTCCCGACGTGCTCTCCCAGCTTTTGCTCGCAATACCCATGTGCGTTCTTTATCAGGTGGGAATCATCGCCGCTCGCTTCGTGCGGCCGCGGGAGACCGACGAATCCGAGGGCTACCGACCGGCCGCCGAGGCGGGCATGGAAGGAAGCCTCGATAAGGTGGGACCCGATGCGAAGAGCCGCTGAGCGCCGCGTCAATTCTGCCGCGATGGGCTCGGACGGCGGCCTACCGTCACCACCAGTTCGGTCGCGCGCCGCTCGCGCATGACGGTAAGCCGGGCTTCCTGTCCCGGCGTCAGGGCGGCAATGAGATCCAGCATGACGCTCGAGCGCGCGACCGGCTTTCCGTTTACGGCAACGAGGACATCGCCTGCTCTCACGCCGGCTTTTTCGGCCGGGCCGCCGGTCATGACTTCCGAGATGAGGGCGCCGTGCGCGTCGGCGAGCTTGAACGATTTGGCGATTTCGGCGGTCATGTCCTGCGCTGCCACCCCTATCCAGCCGCGCGTTACACCGCCCTTTTTTACGATCTGCTCGAGCACGCCTTTGGCCACGCTCGCGGGGATGGCGAAGCCGATGCCGACGCTGCTCCCCGTGCTCGAGTAGATCGACGAATTGATGCCGACCAGATTGCCCCTGATATCGACGAGCGCGCCGCCGGAGTTGCCCGGATTTACCGCGGCATCGGTCTGGATGTAGTTCTGAAACGGAATGTTGATCGGCAAATTGGAGCGCCCCAGCGCGCTCACGATGCCGAGCGTCACGGTGGAACCGAACCCATAAGGATTGCCGATGGCGAGCACCACGTCGCCTACGCGCGCCTGATCGGGATGCCCGAAGGTAATGGAGGGCAGCCCCGCCAAGTCGACCTTCAGCACGGCGATGTCCGTTTCCGGGTCCGAGCCGACCACGCGGGCACGCGCCCGGCGCGAATCGGCCAGCGCAACTTCGATTTCATCGGCGGCCTCCACGACGTGGCTGTTGGTCAGGATGTAGCCCTGTTCGCTGACGATGACGCCGGAGCCGAGGTTGGTGCTCTTTTGCGTCTGCGCACCGACCTGATCCCCGAAGAAATGACGAAACACCGGGTCTTCCATGAGCGGATGCCGCGCCAGCTTCACCTCTTTGGTCGTGGAGATGTTCACCACCGAAGGCATCGCTCTTTGCGCGGCGTCGCTGAACGAGGCGACGCCTGGAGCGGAAACCTCCAGCGGCGGCTCCTTGATCGTGACGACGTGGTCGCGCGGGCGCCACGCCATCAGGTCGGGCCTCAGCGTGGAGACGACGAACAGTATGGCGACGCACACGGTCGCGGACTGGGCAAATACGAGCCAGATTTTTCGCATGGTGTTGAGCGACTCGTCAGGGCCGGCAAGGGCGGCACCCAGCTCACCGATCACGGATGCCGGACGGTTTGAAGAGCGAGCTCGCGAAATTATTCCCCAAAAGGCGCCGGATCGGAAAGGGCAACAAGGCGGCCGCCATGACATCCGGATATCGGCCCGGCGCGGAGCCGGTCCGGGGCCGCAAACCCGCCCCGGCTTCAAGCTCCTGATACAGTGCGGCTTTTAGGCAATTTACTTAAGTTTCAACGGCGCTTTGTGTACAATACGCGCTTTTTGTGGACATCGAGCGGAGACTTCGTCCGGTATGGCAGATCAGGATTTAAACCCAAGCAAGCGACGGTTCCTGGTCGCGGCGACCAGCGTAGCAGGAGGCGTGGCGACCGGCGCCGTGACCGTGCCTTTCGTGGCGAGCATGATGCCCTCGGACCGGGCCAGGGCGGCAGGCGCACCGGTGGAAGTCGACGTCGGCGGTCTCGAACCCGGCCAGATGATGATCGTCGAGTGGCGCGGCAAGCCGGTATGGGTCGTGCGCCGCTCGAAGGAAATGCTGGCGGCGGTGACGGCCGCCGCGGACAAGGTGGCCGACCCGGCGAGCAAGCGCAGCGAGCAACCCGAGTACGCGGCCAACGAGTTTCGCGCGCTCAAGCCCGAATATCTGGTGGTGGTAGGCATCTGTACCCACCTCGGGTGTTCGCCGGTGGACCGGTTCCAGGCCCAGCCCGAGCCGTTCGACAGCGAGTGGAAAGGCGGTTTCTATTGCCCGTGTCACGGGTCGCTGTTCGATCTGGCGGGCAGGGTCTACAAGAACAAGCCGGCGCCGGAAAACCTGCCGGTGCCGCCCTACAAGTTCGCCGGCGACACGAAGATTCTCATCGGCGAAGACGACAA
>JBQTJV010000397.1:0-2045 GCA_052386775.1 Betaproteobacteria bacterium | reverse complement strand
CGACTGGGCGACTGGCTTTCCCGGTTGACCAACAAAAACGCACAAGGCGAATACTATCTGACCGACGTGGTGGCAATCGCGCTGACGGACGGGATGGCAGCGCATGTCGTGAAAGCGGGCGCGCCCTGGGAAACCCTCGGCGTCAACAACCGGGCACAGCTCGCTCGACTGGAGCGGCTGTACCAGCGGCGATGTGCCGAGCGCCTGCTGGAACAGGGCGTCACCCTGGTGGACCCGGTCCGTTTCGATTTGCGCGGCGACATGTCGTGCGGCAGCGATGTGGTGATCGACGTCAACTGCGTGTTCGAAGGCAAAGTAGCGCTCGCCGCAGGCGTCGAAATCGGACCCAACTGTGTTCTGCGCAACGTCGAGATCGGGGAGGCGACCCGCATCGAACCCTTCACCCATATCGACGAGGCAACGATCGGCGCCCGCTGCCGCATCGGGCCTTTCGCGCGGATCCGCCCCGGAACGCAGCTCGCGGAGGACGTGCACATCGGCAACTTCGTCGAAGTGAAGGCGAGCGAAATCGCGGCAGGGTCCAAGGCCAACCACTTGTCCTACGTCGGCGATACCCGTGTCGGACGCGACGTCAATATCGGCGCGGGCACCATCACCTGCAATTACGACGGCGCCAACAAGCACCGCACCGTCATCGAAGATGACGTCCACATCGGGTCGGACGTTCAGCTCGTCGCACCGGTAACGGTGGCGAAGGGAGCGACCATCGGCGCGGGCACGACGGTGTGGAAGGATACTGCCCCCGGCGGCCTCGTCATCAATCCAAAAAGCCAGGAACAGCGAGCGGGTTGGAAGCGTCCCACCAAGCGCGCCCAGCGCAAGCCGTGACCGCTCTTCCCGGATCAACTGACAGGGTGGCCTTGTCCTCCCGATCGCTATGTGCGGCATAGTCGGAGCGGTCGCCCAGCGGGACGTCGTTTCCGTTCTGCTGGAAGGCCTGAAGCGTCTCGAATACCGGGGCTACGACTCCGCGGGCATAGCCGTGCTGAGCGAGGAGGCCGCCAATGGAGCGCCTGCGCTGCGCCGGCTCCGCAGTGCCGGGCGCGTAGCGGAGCTTTGCGGCCTGGTCGAGCAGCAGAAGCTCGCTGCCACTCTCGGCATCGCGCACACCCGCTGGGCCACCCACGGCGCGCCCTCCGAACGCAACGCCCATCCCCACATCTCGGGCGGCATCGCCGTCGTACACAACGGCATCATCGAGAACCACGAAGCGATCCGGAAACGGCTGCAGGGCGGCGGTTACCGGTTCGAATCGGACACCGACACCGAAGTCATCGCGCATCTGATACATGCGAATTTAAAGAGCGGTGCGGATATCTTTTCCGCGACGCGACGCGCCTGCAGCGAATTGCGCGGCGCTTATGCGATCGCGGTTATCGCGGACAGCTGTCCCGGGCGATTGGTCGTGGCGCGTCAGGGAGCGCCGCTGCTGCTCGGCCTGGGCCAGCAGGGACACTACGCGGCTTCCGACGTGTCCGCCCTGCTCCCGGTCACGCAGACGGTGATCTATTTGGAGGACGGGGACGTCGCGGAGTTGACCACCGGAGGCTGCCGGATTGTCGACGCCGCCGGTGCGGCGGTTGAACGGCGCGTTCATGTCAGCGAGCTTTCCGCCGCCGCGGTCGAACTGGGGCCCTATGGGCACTACATGCAGAAGGAAATCTTCGAACAGCCGGGTGCGGTTGCGGCGACGCTGGAAATGGTAGCGAGCGGCGCGTCGGTCCTCCCCCAGATTTTTGGCGTCGATGCGGCGCCGGTATTCCGGGATGCCCGTAGCGTTCTCATCCTCGCCTGCGGCACCAGCTATCACGCGGGCATGGTGGCCCGCTACTGGCTGGAAGCGATGGCAGGCATTCCTTGCACCGTGGAAATCGCGAGCGAGTATCGCTATCGGGAGTCCGTTCCGGATCCCAGCGCACTGGTGGTTACGATATCCCAGTCGGGCGAGACGGCGGACACCATCGCCGCGCTGCATCACGCCCGTTCACTGGGGCAGCAGCACGCGCTGACCATCTGCAACGTCC
>JBQTJV010000396.1:0-20660 GCA_052386775.1 Betaproteobacteria bacterium | reverse complement strand
GCAGCGCGGTAAGGATGAGGAGCGCCAGCGAAAAAGCGCCGGAAAGCAAGCTGCCGGGATCTGGAAGTCTCACAGCAGGGACACCAGAAGCAGCATGATGACGATGATGAACACGCCCGCGATGGTGTACATGAACAAGGTGGCTATCACCGGGCCAGGATCGTCATCGGGGGACATGGCGAATGTTCCCGTACGGGCGTGGCTAGGTCATGAAATTACCCCGGTCGGCCATGGCTCCAGTGGCACAGGCGACCTGGCGGACGCGCAGCGCGGCGGCGAGACGTGCCACCGCTCTCGTCAGTGGAGTTCGTCGAGCGTGGAGGTGATGAGAACGCAGGTGCAGCCGGTTTCGCTCCAGACGCGGCTGTCCGCCGTACCGGGCTCCGCTCGGTTGTAATCTCCGGCATAGAGTTTGCGGCTGTCGATCCACAACTCGCCTTCGAGGAGATGGAGTTCTTCGACCCCGGCGTGGCGGTGAGGCGGATATTCAGCCCCTGGCGCGAGGCGCACCAGCATGCTGACGCGATGAAGTTCCGCGTCCGTTGCAAGCAGTTTGCAGGAGATGCCGGTTGCCACTTCCGCCCAGTGGGGCTCTGCCCACGGTTGTGGCTTCGGCAGCACCGGTTCCGGCCTCATCTGCAACCGGTCAAGCGCCCGGGCGCGGGCCTGATTCATGATCCATCCGACAACCGATCCAGTGGCAGGATCGTACGTCGAAGCGTGCTGCCACACGTCGTGAAAGACATCCAGCGTCACCTCTTCGGCGGCTTCCCGGTTGTTGGTAATTCGCACGGCCAGTGTATGAACCATGCGCTGCGTCCGTTCGTATAGCGCACGCAAGGCGGGCTGATCGCCGGCGGCGATGGCCATGAGAAGCGCCAGCCAATCCTCTTCCGGTACGAGAGGCTTGACCTTATCCGCATAAAGCACGTCACCCAGCGTTCCGGCAGAGCGCCGATCCTGATTTGCGTGCTCCGTGGCCGTGGGTACGGATTTTGCCGGAATATTCAAGAAACGCCGCGCCGCTTGCTCGACGTCCGCGTCAAGCACGCTGCCTTTCTTCGTTTCAAGGTGCTCCAGCAGGACAGTAAAGTTCGGGTGGTGGCGCATTTGTTTGAGTTGCAGCCACGCTTCACGACTGGTGCGCCCGCTGAGTTTTGCCAGCCTCGTTTGGACTGTCGCCACTGTTATCTTTCTCTGCGTTCAAACGACCATCATGCTGGAATAACATGGCATCTACAAGTCGCTGGATCGCTACATTGCCACATCGCGTCAACAGGAATTCTCGCCGCGGGTGATTCTGCGCTGATCCAAATCATCGGCCCGGTGGGATTCTCCAGTAGAATTCCGGAAAATGGGAGAGAGGGGCTGCACGGTGCAGCAGAAGAGACGACACAAAAGTCGCTGAACCTACATGCCGCCGAACCGCAGACTTGGCGACCCCGCTTCGGTGGGGTTTTCTTTTGCTCAGAGGAAATCTGACGGAACCAACATATCCGTTGGACTGCTTGGTTCTTACTTGAACCAGCAGGCGGTAAGGACTACAACGGCGACCGATAAAGCCGCAACCACAGGCAGCATCGCAGTGAATTCAGTCATGCCAGAGCAGCCACCATTTTCTTACCCGCCATACTCGGCGCTGCCTTCACCCAGGCCGCCGCTTCCTGCTCGGTCATGCTCCGCGATAGCTCACGCCACTTCCGATCGGGGCCGATCCTGGCGAGCCACCTCCACACGACTGGCTTTCGCTGCGCGTTCCGCCAATTCTTTCTGTCCATGTTTGTCCGACAAGGCGTGGTTTTGCCGGGTTTCCCTGTTGAGAACTCATACATCGAAGTGCTCTATCGGGGAGTCATGGTCGCGATCCGTAATACTTTGTTTATAACGAGATCAATGACCGTTTAATGAATGCGACCTGAGGGAAGCCATATCGATGGAAAACCGGTATTTCACATCCGACTTGAGGAGTTTCTCGTAGGCTTCGTTGACCTTTTGGATGGGGATAACCTCGATATCAGCGGTGATGTTGTGCTTGCCGCAAAAGTCGAGCATCTCCTGGGTTTCGGCGATTCCGCCGATGGGGGAGCCGGACAAGCTGCGGCGTCCGAAGATGAGGCTGAATGCGGCGACGGGGAGCGGCTGCTCCGGGGCGCCGACGAGGGTGATGTTGCCGTCGCGGCGGAGCAGGTTGATGTAGGCGTTGATGTCGTGCTCGGCGGCGACGGCATCCAGGATGAAGTCGAAGCTGCCGGCGTGTTTCTGCATCTCGCCGGCATCGCGGGATACGACGACCTCGTCGGCACCGAGACGCAGCGCGTCTTCCATCTTGCGCGGTGAAGTCGTGAAGGCTGTGACGTGGGCGCCGAGCGCATGAGCGATCTTCACGGCCAAGTGGCCGAGGCCGCCGATACCGACCACACCCACTTTCTTGCCCTTCCCGACGCCCCAGTGCCGCATTGGCGAGTAGGTGGTGATTCCCGCACAGAGCAGGGGCGCTGCGCCCGCGAGATCGAGGTTGGAGGGCATGCGCAGGACGAAGCGCTCGTCCACGACGATGCTGTCGGAGTAGCCGCCATAGGTGACGCCTCCGGTGTGCTTGTCCGGCGAGTTGTAGGTCAGCGTCATGTTTGGGCAGAATTGCTCGAGCCCCGCCTGGCACTCGGGGCACGTGCGATCCGAGTCCACAAGGCAGCCGACCGCGGCAAGGTCGCCGGGTTTGAACTCCCTGACCGCGGAGCCTACCTTCGCGACCCGGCCGACAATCTCGTGACCGGGTACGCAGGGATAGACGGTGGGCATGACACTGTGCCACTCGTCGCGGGCCTGGTGGAGGTCGGAGTGGCAGATGCCGCAGAACAGAATTTCGATCTGCACGTCGCGTTCGGTTGGATCGCGACGCGGAATCGTGGTGGAGGCCAGAGCTGATGTCGCACTGGCAGCCGAGTAAGCTTTGGCGTTGTACATGGCGTGATGCTCCTATTCGTACGGTGTTCGAGCCGCGGAAAGTGAATGAGGCGCAGGATACTCCAAGACTGTATCTCGAGAGACCTACGCGCCCGGCCGCGGTTCTTGTAGGGCATTGTCCTACAGGCTTCGGGGCGCTCTAGAAACATTCCCGTTGCCATAGAAGGTGTTAAGCTGCCAGTCGCCTCATCATGGCGATCCTCGCGGAATGAAGCTCCAGACTCGCCTTTTCAAACTGGTCCTCGCAGCGGTATTGCCGCTGGTAGTGCTTGCTATCGTTGCGGGGGTATTCCTCATTCGCAATGAGCGCGAAAGCATCGAGCGCTACGCGATCGGGATCACCCGAGCCGCCATGTCCGCGGTGGACGCCCAGTTGCGCGGCTCGATCTCCACCATCGAAGCCTTGGCGACATCCCAAGCCCTGGCGCGGGGCGACATCCGCGAGTTTCACAAAGAAGCTCAGCGCGTCCTGGCCACTCAACCCGGCTGGCTCAACATCGGGCTTGCCACGCCCGACAAAATTCAACTGTTCGACGCAATCCGTCCACTTGGCGAACACGCGCCGTTCCAAGGAGCGGGAGAAAGCTTTGAAACGGTGGTGCGGACGGGAAAACCTGCCATCGGCAATGTGCATACCGGCACAGCAGCCGTCACGCCTGCAGTTCGCATCAGGTATCCGATCATTCAAAAAGGCGAGGTGCGTTACGTGCTGTCCGTGCCCCACAGCACTTCGCTGTTCGACGCGATCCTGCGCGCGCAGGAACTGCCTGAGGGTTGGGTCATCGTCATTGCAGATCGCAACAAGCGCTTCGTCGCGCGCCTGCCTGCGCAGCCGATCGGCGCCTCGGTCTCGGACGACTTTCGCAAAGCCATCGAAAGCGCACCCAATGGTTTTCTTCGAGGTCGGACGGTGGAAGGCTTTGAGACTTACACGCCGTATCTCACTTCTTCGTTAAGCGGCTGGGTGCTCGGTGTTGCGATACCGGTGCACGTGGTCGAAGCGGGCATGTGGCGTGCAATAGGGACTCTGGCAGCCGGGGTCGCCGTCGCCCTCATCCTCGGATTCGGACTTGCGTGGTCGATAGCGCGCACGATAACGCGTCCTGTGGGCGCGTTAGCGGCGGCAACCGAGGCCGTTGCACGCGGCGAGACGGTAATGGCAGACCCCCCTGCGCCCATAGACGAGGTGATCATACTGCATCGGTCACTTCGTGACGCCAGCGCGGCGGTGCGCCAGCGCGAGGAATCAGCGAAGCGGGAACGCGAGGCGCTCGCACGGGAAAAGGAAACCCTGAGCAGGGCCGACCGCGCCAAGGACGAGTTTCTCGCGATGCTTTCGCACGAGTTGCGCAATCCCTTAGCCGCTCTTACCGCGGCAGCGCACCTGTTGAAAGTATCAAGGGACGATGTCAGCACGGAACTGGCCCGCGCCGCCGTAGAGCGACAGACCAAGCAGATGTCGCGACTGGTGGGGGATTTGCTGGACCTGAGCAGCATCACCATGGGCAAGGTCGTTCTCGAACGAGAGGACGTGAATCTGGCCGAGCTCGTAAACCGCTCGATAGAACCATGGCGAACATCGGGGCGTTTGGAAAACCGCCGCCTGACGGTTCAAGCTGACCCAGTATGGGTCAATGCCGATCGTGCCCGGATGGAACAGATCGTTACGAATTTCGTCGACAATGCCGTGAAGTTCACGCCGGCCGGGGGGCGCATTGACATTCATGTCAGCGAGGAGAACGGGATGGCTCTCCTCACGGTTGGAGACGACGGGCGCGGCTTCGTGCCGGAGATTGCAGAGCAATTGTTCGAGATGTTCTTCCAGTTCGAACCGGGAGTCGCCCGCACGAAGAGTGGCATGGGCATCGGACTTGCACTGGTGAGGCGACTTGTGGAACTGCACGGCGGTTCGGTGTCGGCAGCGAGTCCGGGCCCTGACTGCGGGGCACAGTTCACGGTCAGGCTGCCCACTGTGTCGGCGCCTTCGATGGTCTCGCAGAAGAGTGCTGCGGCCGCCAAGTCAAGGCTGAACATGCTCGTCGTGGACGACAACAGCGACGCACGCGAGATGCTCGCTACTTTGCTCACGCTCATGGGACACAGCGTTACGCAGGCAGGAGACGGTCTGGCAACGCTCGAAGCGGTGGCGCAGAGCGGACCGGATGTGGCTTTTGTCGACATCGGTCTGCCGGATATAGACGGGTACGAAGTCGCCCGGAGACTGCGGCTGACCGAGCGCGGCGGGCAGCTCATACTTATCGCGCTAACCGGCTATGGGCAGTTCCAGGACCGCCAGCGCGCCAAGGAAGCGGGATTCGATCTGCACCTTACCAAGCCCGTGGACGCCGATGTGCTGGAGTCGGTGCTGAATCAGGTTTCGGCACGCGTCATAGCCAGCGACGACAAACCGCAGAAGCTGAGAGTCGGCCGAGGATAAAAACATGGCCTCCATCGCGACTGCATCACTAACCCAGGGAGGCTCTGAAAAAGTCCGTTCGTGTTGAGCCCGAGCCTGTCCTGAGACAGTCGCAGGGAAACATGAACGGACCGAGCCGCAATAATGCCTAGACGCTGACGGCTGCGCGAAACTGTGCGTAGATCCTCTTCGGGACGGAATCGAAGTACTTGAACAGTGCGGGGCAGAGCCAGCCTTCCATCCGGAGCTGTGGACTGTAGTACCAATTGCCTCCCAGCTCTTTGCGTCTCCATTCGAAGTGTGTTTGGTGCCCGGGAAACGGACTTGCCGAAAAGAGCAATGTAAAGCCGGACTCGGCGTTAGGTATGTTGGCCACCATGCGCTCGATAATGGCATCGGCTCCGGAGACGAATGGTTCCTGTCTCAACCCCACGCCGGGATCATCAAACACCCATGTCCCTTGGTACTTGTAAGGGTGAATGGCGATGATGGCATTCATCAGTCGCCCGCAATCAATGGTCCCGCCTTGGCGGGAGATCGAGCCTCACGGAATAATAGAACTCTGCACCGGAGCCGGCGGATCTCTGGGCGGTAATTCTCGCTTTGCAGGCCGCCACGGCGTCTGGATAACCGGCATCGACAAGACGACGCCGGTATTCCGTAGCCACGTCACCGGGCAGAAAGCCGACGACGACGCCGTCGATTTCAATCCGGACGATAACGGCGTCCTTGTGCTTCTTTTGGCCTTTTTCCTGAACCAAGACTGCCGCTACGTCCTTCTCCTGGTTGACATCCTGGCCATGGATACGCGCCAGTGCGGACTGATACCGCGAGACGCCAATGACCTGGTATTGATAGGTGCCGCCGCCGTTAAGCCTCAAGGACGGCCCGTCAGTGAGCAACCGGATGTCCTGCTTGCGCCTGCGGTAGAAATACCAGCCGGCCGACACCCCCAAGACCAAGCACGTTGTCAAGACTGCTTCCACGGTCCGGATCCTCAAAAGTGATGAATCCGGGCAAGCGTAGTTCGCCTGTCTTAAGGAATATGCAGTCGCGGCTGCCGATTAACGGTCCGAATGGAGCGCAGGCGAACCAGCTCAACTGGTTTTGTAGCCGGCCACCTTCATCAGCTCCTGGTTGGTGGTCTTTATCCTGTCCAAAGCAGCAAGCAATTCCTTGCTCCGTGCATCGGACAGCGCGGGCTGGATCGCCACGAAAGCATCCAGCATCGCAAGATTGCTTAGGACAACCAAGCCAAGAGCGGCCTTCGCCTCTTTATCCATTTTTGTCGCCTCGTAGATTTCGGGACTTCATGCTACGGCTACAGGGATTGTGGACTGTGACTCATTGAGCGGAATAGACCGTTTTGATTTGGCGGAGAGGGCGGGATTCGAACCCGCGGTACGGCTTTCACCGTACACACGCTTTCCAGGCGTGCGACTTAAACCACTCATCCACCTCTCCGGAGCGGCGAATTTTATCACGCCACGGTTGGGCGGCTGCCGCGGGGAACGGAGATGGAACGGTGCGTCAGGCGAACTGCTGGACGGCCGGCAGACTGAGCAATACGCAGCCCGAAAACCAGATCCACATCGAGGTCGTGCTCTCCGTGTCGCGCTCGACCAGCCGCTCGTAAAGCGCAGCCGGTATGCCGCTTAAGAGCAACGTCCCGCTGGAGAGCATGACCGAAGACCAGAACAGGACCCATTCCAACGTGCGGGGGAAAAGCTCCGGCATCAGCACCGCCGTCACCGGGATTGCCACTTTGAGGAACGGCGAAAAGATGCCGTTCACGACACAGACGCCGAGCACGAAAAGGAACAGGTTTTGGCGATCGAACATGGCGGCTACTGCGGGAGGCGCGGCGTAAGGCCCAGGTTGTACATGACCATGAAGAACGCCACGCGGGCCATGGCGACCCAGAAAGCGGCGACTGGGGCGAGGGTGAGTGCCGGCATGATCGAGGGCGTGATGTAGGCCACCGGGCGCATCAACCAGTCGGTGAGGCGCCGAAACCAGCGATAGATATAGTTAGGGGAGTCAGGCGGCAGAAATATCGCGAACATGAAGCGCCCGATCAGCGTCCAGAACAACAACGCGAGCGCGTAGTTCGGGAAATGGAAGTACCAGTATGACCACCAGAGGTTTTCGCCCTGCATCTCGAATGTCAAATCGCAATCATGCGGAAGCCGTCGTGTACGCTAACATAACACCCATGTCCATGAACTGCGGCCGGCGCAACAATACTCGCATAATGCCATGACCAATCCGACCGCGCCGGAGGCCATGATCGGGGAGGGCGGGCTCGCCGCCTTCTGGCAGAGGCTTAAAGAGCGCTGGCGTCCCGCGCCCATCCTATCCGCCGACGCGTTCAAGGTCTTCATCGAGGAGCGCGCGTCATTCATCGCGCAAAAATGCGCGGTCGATTATTGCCGCGGCAAGACCGGCCTCGCCAGCTATGCGCTTTTCACCGAGGAGCCGTTCCTCAAGGCCTTCGATATCTGCCGTTGGGAAGCCTTTGCAACGCTGCTCGGCGATCTGCTCATCGTCGCGGAAGGGCATCTGAGATCTCACGTCGCACCGGAATCGCGACACCGGCTGGGCGAAGCGCTGACCGCGCTCTATCGGTCGGTGATGGCCGGCGTGCCGCGTCCCGTTCACCGCCCGCATGGCTGGGATGATTCCATTGCTGCGTTCACCTTACAGATGCAGGCCGCCTGTGCCGGTCAACCCCAGCAGGCGCTCGATGTTGCCGACCACTCGGCGAAGCGCCTGTTTGACACTCTGCCCATACACCTCAGCTATCGCGAACTGGATGAAGAGGTGATCTATGGCGCGGTGCGTTTTCGCATGATTGCGGTAAGCCAGGAAATGCGGCGGCGCATGGACTGCACCGCGCTGGCACGCTCGCTGATCACCTCCTAGAAGATTGACAAAACGAAAAGCCCGCTTGACGCGGGCTTTTCGTGCTGCATGCTGCGACGCCTTACTCGTGCGTTGCGCCCTTCGCCCAGGCGATCTCGCCTTTCGGCACGCGGATCGAATCGACGAACTCCTGCATCTCCTTCGATGGCGCCTCGGTCATCAGGCTGACCACCCAGGTCACGACGAAGGCGACCGGGAGGCCGAACAGTGCGCTCGATATATTGCGAATGCCGAACCATAATGGCATGTCGAAATAGCGTGTCCCGACGAGATAGAACAGGCAGACACCGAAGCCGCTCATCATGCCAAGAATGGCGCCGGTCGCCGTGGTGCGCTTCCACCAGATCCCGAGCACCAGGGGTGCGAACAGGCCGGCTGCAGCGAGCGAGAACGCCCACGCGACCATCTGGATGATGCCTGATGGCCGCGTGCCTGCGACTGCCGCCCCGATGATGGCCACGCCGACCAGCAGCACACGCGCGACGATGAGACGCTTGGCGGTGGAGGCTTGGGGGTTGATCATCTTGTAGTAGATGTCGTGGCTGAGCGCGTTGGCGATGGCGAGCAGCAGGCCATCGGCGGTCGATAACGCCGCGGCGAGGCCGCCTGCTGCGACCAGCCCCGAAATCACATAGGGCAAACCGGCGATTTCAGGCATCGACAGGACGATGATGTCCTGATTGATGATGAACTCGCTCAGTTGCAGTATGCCGTCGCTGTTGGCGTCCTTGATGGTGAGCAGCCCCCCGACCTGCGACCAGTTCTGCACCCACGCCGGCAGCGAAGAGATCTGCTGGCCGATTACGCTGGTGTAGACCTCGTACTTGGCAAACGCGGCATAAGCGGGCGCCGTGAAGTAGAGCAGGAAGATGAAGAAAATGCTCCAGCCCACCGAGGTGCGCGCGTCGCGCACGTTGGGCGTCGTGAAATACCGCATCAGGATGTGCGGCAGCGACGCCGTCCCGACCATCAGGCACAGCACCAGGGCCCAGAAGTTATGGAATTCCACCCAACTGAACTGCCCCTTGGCATCCACGAAGGCCGCGACGTGCGGTTTGGTCACGCCAAGTTTCTTCTCGAGCTCGGTGATCTGGTCCAGAACCTGCCCGTAGGCGAGCTCGGGTATCGGATTGCCGAACGCCGTGACTGAGAGCCAGACCACCGGGATCAGATAGGCGATGATGAGAATGATGTACTGCGCGACCTGCGTCCACGTGACCGCCCGCATCCCGCCCAGCATCGAGCACACGAGTATGCCCAGCAGCCCAACGAAGATCGCCACCTCGAACGGAATGCCGAGAAACCGGGAGGTGATGATGCCGATGCCGAAGGTTTGCGCGACGATATAGGTGAAGGAAGCGCTGAACAGCACGATCACTCCGCACACCCGCGCGGTATTGCCTTCATAGCGGACGCCGAGAAAATCCGGAACCGTGAACTGCCCGAACTTGCGCAGATACGGGGCAAGCAGCACGCCCACCAGCACGTAACCGCCGGTCCAGCCGAGCACGTAGCCCAGGCCGCCGTAACCGGCCAGGTACAGGCCGCCGGCCATGGAGATGAACGATGCGGCGCTCATCCAGTCGGCGCCGGTCGCCATGCCGTTGAAGAACGGCGGCACCACGCGCCCGGCGACGTAGTATTCCGAAATCTCCATCGTGCGCGACAGGATGCCGATGTACGCATAGACGGCGATCGTCAGGAACACGAAGCAGTAGCCGATGATCTTGTTCGGCACGCCCATCTGTTCCAGGATGCCGAGGACGATCACGAAACCGATGAAGCCTCCGGCATAACCGCCGTAGATCTTGCTGAGGTTGTTGATGAAGACGTTGCTGGTCTTGGTTGCCATGATTTATCCCCGATCAGTCTTCAGCGACGCCGAATTCTTCGTCGATCTTGTTCTGTGCGCGGGCGTTCCAGAAGCACAGCACGACAAACGCGATCAGCGAACCCTGCGCGGCCATGTAGAAGCCGAGTGGGAAACCGATGAACTTGATCTCGTTCAGTTGGACTGCGAAGAGGTGGACGACGAAGCTGAAGAAAAACCAGAGTGCCATGATGATCCACATCAGGCGCGAGGTCCTGCGCCAGTACTCTGCTTGACGCTCGGGCGATAACTGAGCCATGTACTCCCCCTTTGCTGTTTATGCTGCGTCGTAATCCCGACTACAGACAGCCGCGAGAAGCCGGTCTGACGCCGGTCCCTGCTTAGACGCGCCTCATGGTAGGGCAAAATCCTTACAAAATCCTGAATCGGCGCATTAAAATGCACATGGCGTAAGAGCGCCGAGGCGGCAGGGGCGAAGGCGTGAGGATATTGATCAGCGAAGACGACGGAGCGCTGGCCGAAGCATTGCGCTTCGCATTGACCCGCGCCGGGTACGCCGTGGACTGGGTGAGCGATGGAGCTGCGGCTGACGAGGCCCTCAAGGATGACGTCTTCGACGTGCTGATCCTCGACCTCGGGTTGCCCCGGCTGGACGGCCTGGAAGTCTTGCGCCGCTTGCGGCGGCGCAACACCGCGCTGCCCGTGCTGATTCTGTCCGGGCGGGAGAACCCCGACGAGAAGGTAGAAGGCCTGGACTGTGGCGCCGACGACTACCTCGTCAAACCCTTCAGCCTCAATGAACTCCAGGCGCGCGTGCGGGCGCTGGTGCGCCGCCGGCAGGGCGGCGTCGCCCCCGTGCTGTGTTATGGCGAACTCAACTTCGATACCGTGAGCCGCATCGCGCGCGTCCAGGGCCAGCCGCTGGCGCTCTCGCTGCACGAGGCCGGCGTGCTGGAGGTGCTGCTCAACCGCTTTGGCAGGGTGGTGAGCAAGGAGCAGCTGGTGGAACAGCTCTACAGCTACGACAAGGAAGTGAGCCAGAACGCCATCGAGGTCTACGTGCACCGGGTGCGAAAGAAAATCGTGGACTCCCGGCTCACCCTGAAAACGCTCTACGGGCGGGGGTACCTGCTCGATTATGCCGGCCCGACTTGAGCGCTTATCGGGCTGGCATCAGGCGCCATAGTCGAGCGACAGGCGCGCTTGCAGCGCGCGCGCCTGCCTCATCGCCTCCTTCAGCGTGCTGCGCTCCATCAGATTGAGTTCCCGCGGATCGACCCGGTTGCTGAGAGGGCGGCCGCGCAGGTACTCGTGGTGCTGCTGCCTCAGGCGCAGCGTCTGGATGAAGAGGAACGCATCGACCCAGGCGTGCACTTCCTCGCGCGGCAGCTGCTGCGCCGCCCCATAGCGCCGCAACCGCTCGCAGGTATTGGTGTGGTGGATGCCGGCGGCGAGGCTGTAGATGCGTGCCGCATCGGTAAACAGCGTCGCCCCGTTGAGCTTCAAGTCGATGGTGTCGGGATGACCGTCCGCGTCGCTGGTGACAAAGTCGCGGAACAGCCCCAGCGGCGGCCGGTTGCGCAGCGCGTTCTGTGCCATCTGGTGAAGGAATCGCGGTGTCCCGGCGGCGTGGCTCATCAGCCACTGCCGCAACGTGTCCGCGAGCGCCACGTCGCCGTGGAGCGCCCGAAAATCGAAGAAGATGGCGCCGTGAAGGAGCGCCTGCGGTTCACCGCTGTCGATCCAGTTGGCGAAACGATGCTGCCATTCCTGCAGGCTCAGGCACCAGCGCGGGTTGCCCGCCATGATGTTGCCCTTGCACAGGGGAAAGCCGCAGCGGTCGAGCGCCCGGTTGACCCGGTCGGCGCACGGTAACAGGCGCGCGCGGATGGCGTCATCGGAATCGGATCCGGAAAAGATGATCGCGTTGTCCTGGTCGGTGTAGAAGGTCTGTTCGTACCGTCCTTCGCTCCCCAGCGCGATCCAGCAGGATCGTTCGCCGTCGCTGTGCATCGCGCGGAACTCGATGTCGATGACGCGCTGGGTCAGGAGATCGTTCAGGGAGGCGATGAACTGCGTGAGCGGTTCGGGCGCAACCCCCTGGCCCAGCATCTTGCGGGCATGCTCGCGTATTTCGTGGGCGAACTCCACCAGCCGGTCGATATCGCTCGCCTCGCGAATGGCGCCCGCGAGCTGGCGCATGCTGACGCGCTGCAGGCTGAAGATGTCCTTTTCCGACACGACGCCGACGAGCCTGCCGTTCTCGACCACCAGCAGGTGCCGTATGCCGCGTCTCAGCATGGCGAGCGCGGCTTCGTACACGGTCGAGCCGGGGGTGACGGTGAATAGCTCCTGGGTCATGACTTCGGAGACTGGATGGTCGAGGGCATCGCTGCTCAGCGCGACCCGGTCGGCGAGATCGCGCAGGGTGAAGATGCCGATGGGTCTGGCCCCGGCATCCGTGACCACCATGGAGCCGATGCGGTGCTCGCGCATGAGCGCGATGACGGTTCGCAGCCGCGTTTGCGGCGTGCAGGTGATCGGTTCCCGGCGCATGACGGCGGAGAGCGGGCTCGCCATGGTCTGCTGCGTGGTGCTATCGGGCACAGAAGACTCGCTCACGGGCTGCGCTCTAGTATCGAACCTGCGCATACGGCGTTTTCTGCGCCGCTTGCTGCGCCTGCTGGAACGTCACGATACCGTGTTCCTTCAGCAGCGACATCAGCTTGAGGAATACTTCGCCGGTCACCATCGCGTCGCCCAAAGCGGTATGGCGGCCGATGACGTTGACGCCCAGCCGGGCTGCAATCGCTTCGAGGCTATGGTCGGTCTGGTGAGGATGCACGGCCGCGGAAAGCAGCAGCGTGTCGAGCACCGGGTGGCTGAATTTGACCCCCGTGGCCGGCTCCTTGAGCTGCAGGAAGCGCATGTCGAAGGCGGCGTTGTGGGCGACCAGCACCGTGTTGTCGCAAAAGCGATGGAACCGCGGCAGCACGGTGGCGATGTCCAGATGGTGCTCGAGCATGGCGTTGGTGAGCCCGTGGATCTTCGCCGATTCCTTGGCGATGCTGCGCCCGGGGTTCACGAGCTGCTCGAACGTTTCTCCCGTGAGCAGCCGCCCGTTAAGGATGCGCACCGCTCCGATCGAAATGATCTCGTCCCCCTGTGAAGGCTCCAGACCGGTCGTTTCGGTATCGAAAACGGTGTAGGCGAGTTCAGTCAGCGGACGCTGATCGACTTCCGGATGCTGCCCGGCCTGGTGAAACAGGTCGAAATCGTAAAACACCGGGCGGCTGGACCCGCTCGGCGTTTTTTCCGGGGAGACCGGGGCAGGCAGACGGGGATCCGAGGCGGGGAGCAGCAGGCAGAATGCGCTCTCGCCGTTGAGGTCGTTGCGCTGGTACCACGCTTCACCGCCATGACGCGCCACGATTTCGCGGAACGAGAGCGGCTCGGGATGTCCTGGAATCGCAATCGGCTCGTTCTCCAGCGCGATCGCCTGATCCACGGCAAGAGGGGTGCCGCGCCAGTTCAGCTCCAGCTTCACGCGGCTTCCGTCCGGCAGGAGCCGCAGTTTCAGGCCTGCCGGCGAGCACGCCTGCACGATGCGCCCGACGATGTGGCCCAGTCCTTCGGTCAGCAGAAAACTGTCGGCGGCGAGCCAATGCGCAACGCTGTCCGTCTCCACGGGCAGCGTGCAGCCGTAGCGCGCCTCGAATGCATGCTGCAGCGCGCCCAGAAGATCCCGGTCGAGCATCGTCGCCAGCGGCCATTCCGCGGCAAGACCGCTCGCTTCGACGGCGAGGGTCTCGTGCAGGCGATGGCCGAGTTTTTCGGACTCGTCGTGGATTACGGCCAGAAATCGCTGCCGTTGAAGCGGCTCCATGGCGGGGTAGTGCAGAATCGACTCGGCGGCGGCGCGGATGCTGGCGAGCGAAGCGCGGCTGCCTTCGGTCAGCGATTTCAGCACCCGTTCACGGATCGCGCCGAGCTGCACCTCGCGTTGTATGTCGTCCAGCACGACGACGAATGCGGAAAAATCGTGCGCCTCCGACTTCGTCGGCGCATCGTCGGCCACACCGGTCATGCGCGCGCGAAGCAGCCGGCCGCCCCGCGTGGCGGTGACGAACTCGGCAACCGGAAACCGGTCGCCCTTGCGTGCGCTGTGGTCGAGCTGATCGACAGCGTGTTTGATCACCTCGCGGTCGATGCTGCCGAAGATGGAGCGGCCGAGCCCGATCCAGTCCGTCACGCCGGATGCCCCGTTGCCGCTGCCGGCGCCGTCGAACAACTGGCGCGCGCTGGTTGTAGAGCAGGATGCTGCCGGCCGCGTTGAAGACCACCACGCTTTCGGTGAGGTCGGCCATCAGCGCGGCGAGCAGATTGCGCTCCTTCCCGATCTCGCGATTGGCCTCGGCCACCCGCGTATCGACTGCGGCCTGCACGGTTTCGCAGCGGTCCGCGAGGGCGTTGATCGCCGAGGCGAGCCGCGCCAGTTCCGCCGGAGCGGTGCAGTCGAGCCGGTGGCGCGGGTTCGCGCCGGAGATGAGCCGGGTTTCCTCCGCCAGCAGGAGCGGGCGTGTAACGTAGAGTCGTACCGCCGCGTGCAGCGCCATGGCCAGGACCGTGATCAGGAGCAGCGAGACCAGCAGCAGTGCGCCGGCGTCCTCGATCAGAGCCACGCCAGCCAATGCCCGTTGATCCGTGGGGAGTGCGGTCCATGCGATCGCGCCCAGTGCCGCAACCGTCGCGGCGAGAATCAACACGCACGCGATCAGTGCAATGGCGAACTTCAGCCTTGCGCTCATTCCCCGAGCAGCTGGCGTACGCTCGCGAGCAGCTCCTTGGTCGCAAACGGCTTGGTGATGTAGACGTCAGCGCCGAGCGCAAGGCCTTTTGCGACCTCGACCTCGCGGCCCTTCGCGGTCAGCATGATGATCTTGGTGTGCTTCCACTCCGCGTTCTCGCGAATGCGCTGGCATACCTCGAAACCGTTGCGCAGCGGCAGCATGATGTCCAGCAGGATGAGGTCGGGCCTGAATTCCTTGAGCAGCCGCAATGCCTCGTCGCCGTCGGCCGCGGTCGCGACTTCGTAACCGTTACGCTGCATCAAAAACTCGAGCGAGATGACGATGTTGGGCTCGTCGTCGGCGATGAGAATGCGCTTGGACATGCTGGATCAGACTGCCCAGAATGCGGTCATGCGGCCCCCGCAGCCGGTGCGATTTCCGCCTCTGCGGCGCGGGACCGCGCGAAGGGGATGGTAAACGAAAACGTTGCGCCCGCACCGAGCCGGCTGCGCACCCACAGCCTGCCGCCAAAATGCCCGATGATCTGGCGGCAGATCGGCAGGCCGAGGCCCGTTCCCTGGGGCTTGGCCGTGAGCGTGTCGCCCACCTGGCGGAACTTTTCGAAGATCACGTTCTGGTCGGCCTCCGAGATGCCGATGCCGTTGTCCTGGACATCGACCTGGAGCATATCGCCCAGGCTGGCGAGGGTAATGGTGACATGGCCCCCGCCATCGGCGCTGCAGAACTTGGCGGCGTTGGACAGAAGATTCAGCATCACCTGCATCAGCCGGTCGCGGTCGGCGGCGATGACAGGCACGGAAGCGGGCAGTTTCAGCTCCAGCTCCACGTTGTTTTCCTTGAAGATCTGGCTGGTCGCGGTCACCGAGTCCTCGATCACCTCGCGCATGTCGATTTCGCTGGTGTGCCATTCGGCGTTGCCCGACTCGATCTTCGCGAGATCCAGGACTTGGTTGATGAGACGCGTGAGGCGCTCGGATTCCTTGATGACGATGCCGAGAAACCGGCGGCGCTGGGCCGTGTCGAGGTCCGGATTATCGTTAAGAATCTCCGAAAACGCGCGGATCGAGGTGAGCGGCGTGCGCAGCTCGTGCGTCACGGTCGAGATGAAATCGTCTTTCAGCCGATCCAGTTCCTGCAGCCGCTGATTGGCGCTGCGCAGCTCGTTGGTGGCCGACTCCAGTTCGCGCGATTTCTGCTCGAGCTGGCGGCTGTAGGCGAGCACCTGGGAGGCTTCGTCGATGATGTGCATCACTTCGTCGATGTCGAGCGGCTCCTCGTCGACCACCGAGGCGATCATGATGCGCGCCGAGGCGCTGCCGATGGTCCCGGCGAGCAGCGATTCGGCGTAATGCACCAGACCCGGATCGGCCGTGGCGTTCTGGGTGAGCGCTGCACCGTGGTTGCGCGAATAGGCGTTGAGCGCCTCGCGCGCGCGTTCGGGCCCGAGAAACCTGCCGAGCAGGGCGCGCAGATCGTCGACCGAGGCGCTGCCGCGCCAGAATTTCGACCCGGTTGCCGCGGCGGTGTACTTGAGGGCATCCACGAACAGCGTTGCCTGGCTGTGTTCCGTTGCGCCCGGACGCCACAGCAGCGATACGCCGATGTAGCAGCCGATGTTCGCGAGCATGCTCCAGAACAGGCAGTGCGTGGTGTCGTCGAACCCGGCCAGCCCGAAAAGCTGCTGCGGGCGCAGCAGGTCGATGCCGAAGACGCCCTGCGTCAGGAAGGACATGGGGAGCCAGCCCGACTTGGAGAAGGAGGGTAGCAGCAGCGTATAGGTCCACACCACGAAGCCCGCGGCAAGGCCGGAGATGGCGCCCAGGCGCGTTCCGCCCTTCCAGTAAATGCCGCCGATGATGGCCGGCGCGAACTGCGCGACCGCGGAGAACGAGATGAGCCCGATGGAGACCAGCGCATAGGCGTCCCCGGCGAGCGCGAAGTAGAGATAGCCCAGCACCAGGATCACGACGATCGCACCGCGGCGGATGCCGAGAAGCAGGCCGGACAGATCGACGCGTTCGTTGAGCCGCAGCCACTTCATGCGGAGCAGCGCGGGCATCACGAGGTCATTGCACACCATGGTCGAGAGCGCGATGGCTTCCACGATCACCATGCCGGTGGCCGCCGACAGCCCGCCGATGAAGGCGATCAGCGCGAGCCACGCCTGGTGCTCGGAGATCGGCAGGGTCAGCACGAAGGTGTCGGCGTCGATCTTGGCATTCGAGAAATGCATGAGGCCGCCGAGGGCGATCGGCAGCACGAAGATATTGATCGCCAGAAGATAGAGGGGAAAAAGCCAGATCGCCTTGTTGAGATGCCGCTCATCGACGTTTTCCACCACCGACACCTGGAACTGGCGCGGCAGGAACATGATCGCCGCCATGGAGAGAAAGGTGAGGGATGCCCAGGTCGCGTAATTGCCCACTTCGCCGCTGAAGATCAGCAGGCCGCTGATTTCCGGCGTCGCCGCTGCGCGATCGAAGATGTCCGCAAAGCCGTCATACATCGCGAAGGTCACGAATATGCCCACCGCGATGAAGGCGAGCAGCTTCACCAGCGACTCGAAGGCGACGGCAGCCACCAGGCCTTCGTGACGCTCGGTGGCATCGAGGTGGCGCGTGCCGAACAGAATGGTGAACGCCGCGAGCAACATCGCGATGTAGAACGTGTTGTCGCCGAAGAAGAGCGGGGCGCCATGAAGCTCCGCCGGCATCGCCACTTCCGGATAGCGGCGGATGATGGAAAAGCTGGTGGATATCGCTTTCAGTTGCAGGGCGATGTAGGGAACGATGCCGATCACCGCGATGATGGTGACCAGCCCGCCCAGCGTCTGGCTCTTGCCGTAGCGCGACGCGATGAAGTCCGCGATGGAAGTGATGCGGTTTGCCTTGCTGATGCGGATGATCTTCAGCATCACGTACCACCACAGCGCGGCCATCAGCGTCGGGCCGAGATAGATCGGCAGAAAGCCGATGCCGGTGGTGGCGGCGCGTCCCACGCTGCCATAGAACGTCCACGAGGTGCAGTAGACGGCGAGCGACAACGCGTAGATGTACGGGTTCGCGATGATGCTGCGACCGGCGTCCGCGCGCTTGTCCCCGTAGTAGGCGATGCCGAACAGCAGCCCGACGTAGGCGAACGAGGCGAGGATGATGAGGCCGCCGGTCAGCATGGGATGTACCGCGCGCGTGCGCGAGCGCCGGCGAGTTCAGTCTCCCCGCATTTCCACGACCAGCGCCATCAGCCCGATCAGCACGGCCCAGACACTGAAGACGTACACGTAGAGGAGGGGGATGCCGAAGACTTCCCCGCTGTGCGAAAAGAGATTGAGCAGCGGATAGTTGAACAGCAGACAGCCGAGCAGGAACAGCGCGACGAGACGTTGCCCCTTGACGCTCGGCCTGATCATATCCCCGCCTCCTATGGCGAGCGGGCGGGGCGCTGCACCCCCGTCCCGCAACCCCGCGGAACTACCCTGCCGTTTCCTTCAATTGCTGCAGGATCGCCGGATTTTCCAGCGTTGAAACGTCCTGGGCGATTTCCTCGCCCTTGGCGAGCGAGCGCAGCAGTCGCCGCATTATTTTTCCTGAACGGGTCTTGGGCAGGTTTTCGCCGAACCGGATGTCGTCCGGTTTTGCGATCGGCCCGATCTGCTCGCCGACCCAGTCGCGCAGCTTGGCGACCACCTGTTTGGCGTCGGCGCCATTGGGGCGCTGGCCTTTCAATACGACGAACGCCACGATCGCCTCGCCCTTGACGTCGTGCGGCTTGCCCACCACCGCCGCTTCGGCGACCAGCGGGTTTGCGACCAGCGCAGATTCGATTTCCATCGTACCCAGCCGGTGTCCGGCGACGTTCAGCACATCGTCGATGCGCCCCACGATGCGGAAATAGCCCTCTTCATCGGTGCTGGCGCCGTCGCCGGCGAGATAGTACTTGCCGTTGAACTCTTCCGGCCAGTAGGTCTTCCTGTAGCGCTCGGGATCGCCCCATATCGTGCGCAGCATCGCAGGCCACGGGCGCTTGACGACCAGCAGCCCGCCCTTGCCTTTGCCCACCGAATGTCCCGCTTCATCGACGATGTCGGCGAAAATGCCGGGCAGGGGCAGCGTCGCCGATCCCGGCTTGGTCGGGATGGCGCCGGGGAGCGGTGTAATCATGTGGCCGCCGGTTTCGGTCTGCCACCAGGTATCGACGATCGGGCAGCGTTCGCGGCCCACCGTCCGGTGATACCACATCCAGGCCTCGGGATTGATCGGCTCGCCCACCGTGCCGAGAATTCGCAGCGAGGACAGATCGTACTGGCCGGGCAGATCGCCGCCCGCCTTGATCAGCGAGCGGATTGCCGTCGGCGCGGTATAGAAGACCGTGACCTTATGATCCTGGCACACCTTCCAGAACCGTCCTGCGTCGGGATAGGTGGGGACGCCTTCGAACATGACTTCCGTCGCCCCGACTGCGAGCGGGCCGTAACAGGTATAGCTGTGTCCGGTCACCCAGCCGACGTCCGCCGTGCACCAGAAGACGTCGGCCGGCTTGTAGTCGAACACCCATTTCATGGTGAGGATCGTCCACAGCAGGTAGCCGCCGGTGGAATGCTGGATGCCCTTGGGCTTTCCGGTGGAGCCGGACGTGTAAAGGATGAACAGCGGGTGCTCGGCGTTGACCCACGTCGGTTCGCAGGTATCGGACTGGCCCTTGACCAGATCGTGCAGCCACACGTCGCGCTTGGCATCCCACTGTACGTTGCCGCCGCTCCGCCGGTAGACCACCACCGACTTCAGCGTATCGCAGCCGCCCATCGCGATCGCTTCGTCCACCGCGGTCTTGAGCGGAATCACGCGCCCGCCGCGGAACTGCTCGTCCGCGGTGATGACCGCCACGGCACCCGCGTCGATGATGCGCTCCTGCAGACTCTTCGCGGAAAAACCGCCGAACACGACGGAGTGGACGGCGCCGATCCGCGCGCAGGCCTGCATTGCGACTACCACTTCGATGGACATCGGCATGTAGACGATGACGCGGTCACCCTTGCCGATCCCCAGCGACTTCAGCCCGTTCGCCATGATGCACACGCGGCGATGAAGCTCCTTGTAGCTGATCTTCGTGACTTTGCCGTCGTCTGCCTCGAAGATGATGGCGACTTTGTCGGGCTGCGACTGCAGATGCCGGTCGAGGCAGTTGTACGATGCGTTCAGCTCGCCGTCGTAGAACCACTTGAAGAACGGCGCGTTGCTTTCGTCGAGTACTTTGGTGAAGTCTTTGTGCCAGATGACATGTTCGCGGGCGAGGCGCGCCCAGAATCCGGAAAAGTCCTTTTCCGCTTCCGCGCACAGAGCGCGGTAGGCTGCCATGCCGGAAACATTCGCCTGCCTGACGAACTCATCGCTGGGCGGGAATACGCGCGTTTCCTGCAATACCGATTCGATCGTCTTCGTAGCCATACACTCCTCCGGTACTCACCAAATTATGGAATAGCGGGACTAGCAGTGGTGTACGCGAGCACAAAGCCCTCGCGAATATCACGAAATCTGCTGTTAATGGAAGCATTAAATAGCTGATTTGTAAAGACGCCCATGGCTTGCGGTGTAGATAGCACATCATTTGTCCGGTCTATGTAGCACGTCATTTGTCCGGTTCACTGGCTCTCCGAAAGGGGGGCGAGATGAAACGGGCAAGGATGCTACAGGAGATCCGGCAGATGCGTTTTGAA
>JBQTJV010000395.1:0-2211 GCA_052386775.1 Betaproteobacteria bacterium | reverse complement strand
TGCGGTCGGTGATGCGCAGGTAGCCGTGCGCGTCCATGGTGGCCACGTCCCCCGTGCGCAGCCAGCCGTCTGCGGTGAATTTCTCCGCATCGGCAGGCGCGTCGTGATAGCCGCCGGCGATGAACGGTCCGCGCACCTGGACTTCGCCCGCTGATTTGCCGTCCCATGAGCATTCGGCGCCGTCGTCGCCAATCAGACGGATATCCATGATCGGCGCCGGAACGCCGGCGAGCGCGTAGCGCGCGAAGCGCTCCTCCTCCGGGAGATGCTGCAGTTCCGGTTTGATGAACGACACCGTGCCGAGCGGGCTCATCTCGGTCATGCCCCAGCCGTGGCAGATCTGCGCGCCGTGGCGCTTGTAGGCGCGGATCATGGCTTCGGGCACCGGCGCTCCGCCCACCAGCATGCGCATGTTCGGCGGCAGCTTGTGCTTTCCGCAATCGAGCAGCTGCAGCATCGACAGCCAGATCGTCGGCACGCCGAGCGCATACGTCGGCTGCTCCGCGGCAAAGAGATCGAGCAGGTCCTCGGGATGCAGGTGCGGGCCCGGGAAGATCATCCTGATGCCCATCATCACGCAGGCGTACGGCACGCCCCAGCAGTTGGCGTGGAACATGGGCGTCGCGGGCAGCACGCTGTCGGTCGCAGACAGCCCCCAATGGTCCGGCTGGTTGGCCATGAGCGTGTGGATCACCGTGGAGCGGTGCGAATACACCACGCCCTTGGGTCGCCCCGTCGTCCCCGACGTGTAGCACATGGCGACCGGGTCATCTTCTTCATGGGGGGCGTATGCGAATTTTTCAGGGTGTGGATCAAGAAAAGATTCGTAGTCGATGAAAGGCGATTCGACTGAAGAGCCTGAAAAAGGCACGACGATGACTTTCTCGAAATTCGCATTCAATTGCCGGTAAAGCGGCAACAAAATATCGTCAACAATCAGGAATCGATCCTTCGCGTGCCCGGCGATCCAGCTGATCTCGTCGGGCGAGAGCCGCAGGTTGAGCGTGTGCAGGACGCCGCCCGCCGCGGGGATGCCGAAGTAGCACTCGAGGTGCGCGTGATGGTTCCAGCAGAGCGTGGCGACGCGGTCGCCCTTCCTGAGACCAGCGGCGAGCAGCGCCGCGGCGAGGCCGCGCGCGCGCCGGTAGAGGTCGGAGAAACGGTGCCGGACGAGCGACTTGTCGGGCAGCCGGCTGACGATCTGCGACTCCGGATAGAGCCGCCCGCCGCGCTCGAGCAGCTGATTCACCGATAACGGCATGCGCTGCATCGTGGCGCGGATCATGTCAGTCGGCGGGTAATTCCCCCTTGGCGAAGGCCTTAAGGTAAAGCTTGTCGATCGGCTGGTCCAGATCGTGGCCGGCGCGCTCGAAGCCGCGCCGCCAGTCCTCGATGTGGCGGCGCGCCCAGAGCTGGCCGGCGGCCACGTCGCGCCGCCGGATCGCGTCGACCATCTTCTGGTGCGCTTCCAGCAGGCGCGCGGCGCCAATCTTCACCTTGTGCTGCACGATCTCGGGGGTCGGGAAGATGAGCAGGTCGGAGGGCTCGCGCGCGAGCTGCAGCACCCGGTTCCCGGAGGCCTTGCCGATCATGGCGTGGAACTCGGTGTCGAGCGCCGCGACCGCGGCGGGGTCCTCCAGCACCTGCCGCGTGCGCTCGACGTTCTCCTGCAGCCCGGCGATCTGTGCCTCGGTCGCGCGCGTCACCGCGCCCGCCATCGTGGCCATCTGCAGCGCCATCGCCGTCTCGGAGAGCTCGCGGAATGTCGCCTGATGCAGCACAAGCGCACGCGTCGAGCGCGTCGCCATCCGCTCGTAGTGCGGCAGCCCGACTGCGAGCTGCCGGTTGGCCTGGCGGCGGATGAGGCCGTCGTTTTCCAGCAGCCGGATGCCTTCACGCACGGTGGAGCGGTTGACGCCGAACTGCTTTACCAGCTCCGCCTCGGTCCCGATCGGCTCGCCCGGCCGGATCGCGCCCGCGAGAATGCGCTGCTCGATCGCGTCGGCGACCAGCCGATAGGCGGGCTTCGACCGGATGCGCCCAAACTTGTCGCCGGGTTTTTCTACCTGTTCCGTCATTTCTGTTGACTTGCTGGCGGACATCGTCCGACAATCCGACACGATTTGCAATCAGGGTCTGATGGAGGAGGGTCTATCGGAACGGCGACTGCAGGGGCGTTGCTGCGCGTGCAGAACGTCGGCGTGCGCTTCG
>JBQTJV010000394.1:0-9863 GCA_052386775.1 Betaproteobacteria bacterium | reverse complement strand
GTCGCAGGATTTCAGGGCGGGGAGACGATCGTCAGGATAGGCGATGAAGCGGTGCCGACGTGGCAGGATGCGCGCTGGGTTCTGCTGCAGCACGCGGTCCAGAAGAAGCAGGTCCGTGTAGAGGTGCGCAACGAAAGCGGAGCTATTGCGTGGCGTCAGCTCGATCTTTCGAGCCTCAGCGGGGAACAGCTCGACAGCGACTTCATGCGTGCCGTTGGTTTCAGCTATTTCCGCCCCGCACTCAGGCCGGTCATCGGAGACGTGATAAGCGGCGGGGCCGCGGAGCGCTCCGGGTTGCGGGCGGGAGACGAGTTCATCGCGATCGATGGCAAGGAAATTACGCGCTGGGATCAGGTCGTGGAAGCGGTGCGCGCGCGCCCCGGGAAACCGCTGAGGGTCGAAATCGAGCGGAATGGCAAGTTGCTGCCCGAGATGGTCCTTACTCCGGGCAGCGTGCCGGAAGGCGGCAGGGAAGTCGGCAAAATCGGTGCTGCGCCGCGCATCGACCCAAAGATGATGTCAGGGCTCGCGACGGAGGTGCGGTTCGGTCCGGTCGAAGGCTTCGGCCGCGCGCTGCACAAGACCTGGGACACCTCGCTCTTCACGCTGAAGATGCTGGGCAAGATGATCGTGGGCGAGGTATCGCTCAAGAACCTGAGCGGACCGATCACGATCGCCGATTATGCAGGTCAGACGGCGCAGAGCGGATGGGTGGCATATCTGCTGTTTCTCGCACTCATCAGCATCATCCTCGGCGTGCTCAATCTGCTGCCCATCCCGTTATTGGATGGCGGTCATTTGATGTATTATATGGTTGAAATCATAAAAGGCAGTCCGGTGTCGGAGCGGGCCATCGAAATCGGACAGCACGTCGGCGTGGCGTTGTTGTTCACATTGATGGCGTTCGCGCTTTATAACGATATAAACCGGCTCATAAGCGGCTGATTGATGGTTTTGTCCAGACTCATCGTTTTGCTGCTTGCGCTTTGCGCATTTCCCGCCAGAGCGATCGAACCCTTCACCATCAAGGATATCCGTGTAGAAGGCATCCAGCGCACTGAAGCCGGAACGGTTTTCAGCTACCTGCCGGTGAAAGTCGGCGACACGATGGATGACGAGAAAGCGACGCAGGCGATCCGTGCGCTTTTCGCAACCGGCTTTTTCAGGGACGTCAGCCTCGAAGTCGATAACGGTGTGCTCGTGGTGGTGGTGCAGGAGCGTCCTTCCGTGGCGCAGATCGAGTTTGCCGGCATGCGCGAATTCGACAAGGAAGGGGTGCTCAAGGCGTTGCGGCAGATCGGTCTGGGCGAGGGCCGAATTTTCGACCGCGGGCTGCTCGACCGCGCGGAGCAGGAGCTGAAACGGCAGTACCTGAGCCGCGGCATGTATGCCGTCAACATCAACACCACCATCACCCCGCTCGAGCGCAACCGGGTCGCGATCAACTTCAACGTCGAGGAAGGCGATATCGCGAAGATCCGCCAGATCAGCGTCATCGGCGCCAACGCATTTCGCGAGAAAGAGCTGGTGAGCCTGTTCGTCCTGCGCACTCCGGGGTGGCTGACCTGGTTCAGCAAGCAGGACCAGTATTCCCGCCAGAAGCTTTCAGCCGATCTCGAGACGTTGCGTTCGCATTATCTCGATCGCGGCTACCTGGAATTCAACATCGATTCCACGCAGGTCTCCATTACCCCGGACAAGAAAGACATCTATATCACCGTGAGCATCACTGAAGGGCCGAAGTACTCGATCTCCGGCATCAAGGTGGCGGGCGAGAAGCTGGTGCCCGAAGAAGAGGTGCTCTAGCTCATCAAGGTAAAGCCGGGTGACACGTTTTCGCGCGCGGCGCTGACCGAATCCACCAAGGCGATCAGCGACCGGCTGGGAAATGAAGGCTATGCGTTCGCCAACGTCAATGCCATACCGGAGCGCGACAAGGAGAAGAACGAGGTCGCCTTCACGTTTTTCATCGACCCCGGCCGGCGGGTGTACGTGCGTCGCATCAACATCGCGGGCAACAACCGCACCCGCGACGAAGTAATCCGCCGCGAAATGCGCCAGTTCGAAGGCGGCTGGTTCTCGGCCGAGAGACTGAACCTGTCGCGGCGGCGCGTCGACAAGCTGGGCTATTTCACCGAGGTGAACATCGAGACGCCTGCGGTGCCGGGGACGACCGACCAGATCGATGTCAACGTATCGGTCACCGAGAAACCGACTGGCGTGATCCTGCTGGGCGCCGGCTTCGGCAGCGGTGAAGGGGTCATCCTGTCCGGCTCGGTATCCCAGCAGAACATCTTCGGCTCGGGCAAACACGTGACGGCCCAGGTCGGGACCAGCAAGCTGAATACCACCTACGCGCTGTCGTACACCGATCCCTACTTCACGGTGGACGGGGTCAGCCAGGGGTTCGACGTCTACTTGCGGGAAGTCGATGCGGTGAACAGCGGTCTCGGCTTCTATCAGACCAAGACCCTGGGCGGAACCGTGAGACTCGGCGTGCCGATTTCCGAGATCGATACCATCAATTACGGTCTGGGCTACGAGCGCACCAAGATTACGACCTATCCCGAAAGCCCGCTGTTCTACCGGGACTACGTGGCGACCTTCGGGGATGAAAATTCGACCATCCTCGGCACGGTGGGATGGACACGGGACGGGCGCGACAGCCTGATCTACCCGACATCCGGAACGCTCCACAAGGTGAGCGGCGAGGTGGGCTTGCCGGGCGGAACGCTGAAATACTACAAAACGGCGTACCAGTACCAGCGCTATTTTCCGCTCACCAGCAGCTATACGGTCATGCTTAACGGGGAAGCCGGGTTTGGCGAAGGCTATGGCGGGAAACCGCTGCCTTTCTTTAGAAACTACTTCGCGGGCGGGGTGAGCTCGGTGCGCGGTTTCAAAACCTTCACCATAGGCCCGAAGGATACCAACGGCGATCCGCGCGGCGGTAGCCGTAGGCTGGTCGGCAACGCTGAGTTATTATTTCCTTTCCCCGGGCTGGAAAAAGACCGCTCCGTGAGGATGAGTGCGTTTGTGGACGCGGGCATGGTGGATGACACGTATAACTTCGGGTCTTTCCGCTATTCGACCGGACTGGGCGTACTCTGGGTATCCCCGCTCGGGCCGTTGAAAGTGAGCGTTGCCCTCCCGCTCGCATCCGAGCCGGGCGATCGCAAGCAGCCGTTCCAGTTTACGATCGGCGGCGTGTTCTGATGACACGCCGAACGATGGCAAAGGAGATTATTTTGAGGCACTTCTTCTCGATACTTGCTGTCCTGGCGCTGTGGTCCGGCACGGCGGCGGTCGGGGCGGCGGAACTCAAGATCGGCTTCATCGATGCGGAGCGTGTCAACCGCGAGTCGGCACCGGCCGAGCGCGCCAGCAAGCAGCTGGAGAAGGAATTCGCTCCGCGCGCGCAGGAATTGCAGCGCCGCGAGGCGCAGATCAAGGCGTTGCAGGGCCAGCTCGAAAAGGAAGCCATGACCATGAGCGAAAGCGATCGGCGCGCGAAGGAGCAGGAGCTCGCGCGGGTCAGCTTGGATTTTCAGCGCATGCAGCGCGAGTACCGCGAAGATCTCAACCTCCGGCGCAACCAGGAACTCGCGGCGCTGTTCGAGCGGGCCAACCGCGTGATCAAGCAGATCGCGGAGTCCGAGAAATACGATCTCATCTTGCAGGAAGCGGTGTACCGCAACCCGCGCATAGATATAACGGACAAGGTTCTCAAGGCGCTCGCCGAAGGCAAGTAGGTGTTGTCGGGCGCTAGTGCGCTCATGCAGGTCCGTAGCGCAGATTCTGGAAGCGGGGCGAATCGGTCGCCTACCGCGTTATGAACGGCAGCGAGCAAAAATCCTACACGCTACGCGAGATCGCCGAACGATTCGGGGGCGAGGTCGTGGGGGACGCTGATGCCCGCATCGGGCAGATCGCGACGCTCCAGAACGCGGGATCCGGCGCCCTCGCTTTTCTTGCCAATCCGCGCTACTTGCAGCAGCTCGCAGGCACCGGCGCCACGGCGGTGCTCGTAGACCGCACCATGCGCGATGCGACCACGCTGCCGCGCATCATCTGTGACGATCCCTACGCTTATTTCGCGCGCGTCTCGGCTCTGTTGAACCCGGCCCGCCCGCCTGTTGCGGGCGTGCACCCGAGCGCCGTGGTGGACCCTGCCGCCGACCTCGGAACTGACGTGGAAATCGGACCTTGCGCGGTGGTTGGCCGGAATGCGCGGATCGGTGCTGGCACCATCGTCGGGGCAGGCTGCGTCATTGGCGAACGCGCGGTGCTGGGGAGCGCGGTGCGGCTCCACGCCAACGTCACGATCTACGAAGGTTGCGTGCTGGGGGACCGCGCCATCGTGCATTCCGGCGCGGTGATCGGTGCCGACGGCTTCGGCATTGCGATGGCAGAGGAGGGCTGGCTGAAGATTCCGCAGGTCGGGCGGGTGATCATCGGACCGGACGTGGAAATCGGTGCAAATACCACCATAGATCGCGGCGCGATAGACGACACGGTAATCGAAGAGGGCGTCAAGCTCGATAATCAGATCCAGATCGCACATAACGTGCACATCGGCGCGCACACCGCCATCGCGGCGTGCACCGGTATCGCGGGCAGCGCCAGGATCGGCCGCTATTGCCGCATCGGAGGCGGTTCGGGCATCGCCGGGCACATCACCATCGCGGACCGCGTCGAGATCTCCGGAAATACGGCCATCACCAAGTCCATCGACAAGCCCGGCGTCTACAGCGGCCTCTACCCGTTCGATACCAACCGGAACTGGCGCAGGAATGCAGTGTACTTGAGGCATCTCAGCGATCTGGCGGAACGGTTACGGGTGCTTGAACAGCAGATCGCGGCTCTGGAAAGGAGCAAACCGTGAACAGCATGGACATACATCAGGTTCTCGAACTCCTGCCGCATCGCTATCCGTTCCTGCTGGTGGACCGCGTTCTGTCGTGTGAGCCGGGAAAGAAACTGGTCGCGATCAAGAACGTCACGATCAACGAGCCTTTCTTCGGCGGCCACTTTCCGCACCATCCGGTGATGCCTGGCGTGCTGATCGTCGAAGCCCTGGCGCAGGCAGCCGCAATCCTGTCGTTCAAGACCATGAACGGCCGCGGCGACGACCGGTCGGTTTACTACTTTGTCGGCATCGACAAGGCCCGATTCAAAAAGCCCGTCACGGCGGGCGATACGCTGACGCTGGAAGTGACGCTGCAGCGATACGTTCGAGGCATATGGAAATTCTGGACCGAAGCGCGCGTGGAGGACAAGGTCGTCGCAGAAGCCGAGTTGATGTGCACGGTACGCTCGCTCAAGGACGCATAGCCGCCTCAAAGAGGCCACCGCAGCCGTGACCATACACTCCACCGCCATCATCGATCCGGGAGCGCGTCTCGCCGGCGACGTCGAGATCGGCCCCTATACGATCATTGGGGCCAACGTCGAGCTCGGGCCGGGCTGCCGTGTGGGCGCGCATGCCGTGATAACGGGGCACACGCGTCTGGGCGCGCATAATCGCGTCTATCAGTTTGTATCGCTGGGTGAGGCGCCGCAGGACAAGAAGTACGGGGGCGAGCCGACGCGGCTCGAGATCGGCGACCACAACACGATACGCGAGTTTTGCACCCTGAACCGGGGGACGGCGCAGGATGTCGGCGTCACCAGGATAGGCCACCATAACTGGATCATGGCCTATTCGCACGTCGCGCACGATTGCCAGGTGGGGAGCCACACCGTTTTCGCCAACAACGCGCAGCTGGCCGGCCATGTGCACGTGGGGGACTATGCGATCCTCGGCGGCTTCACGTCGGTTCACCAGTTCTGCAGCATCGGCGCGCATGCCATCACCGGGCTGGGCACCGTCGTCCTCCAGGACGTTCCGCCCTACGTGCGCGCCGCAGGCAACCCCGCAAAGCCCTACGGGTTGAATGCCGAAGGGCTGAAAAGGCGCGGCTACACGCCGGAAACCATCGCCGAGCTGAAACGTGCGTATCGCACCATCTATCGCGCCGGGCTGAGCCTCGCCGAGGCGGTGCAGCAGCTGGAACGCCTCTGCGCCTCGTGCAGCGAACTGCGGCCGCTGCTCGAATTCGTCACCGCGTCCACTCGCGGCATCATCCGCTGAAATGCGGGCGGCGACCATCGGCATCGTGGCAGGGGAAGCCTCGGGCGACCTCCTGGGCGCTCATCTTATCCAGGCCTTGAAGCCGCATTTGCCGCATGCCCGTTTCGTGGGAATAGGCGGACCGCGCATGCGCACAACGGGAATGGAGATTCTCTTCCCGATGGAGAAGCTCGCGGTAAGAGGCTACGTCGAGGTGGCGCGCCACTATCTGGAAATCGTCGGCATTCGGCGCAAGCTCGGCGGTCATTTCCTCCGCGAGCGCCCGGCCTGTTTCATCGGCATCGACGCGCCGGACTTCAATCTGGGGCTTGAGCGCAGGTTGAAACGCGCGGGAATCCTTACCGTGCAATACGTGAGCCCCCAGATCTGGGCCTGGCGCAGCGAGCGGCTGCATGAAATCGGCCGCGCGGTGGACAAGATGCTCACCGTATTTCCGTTTGAAGCCGCGCTGTACGAGGCGGCAAAGATTCCTGTCGCCTATGTGGGGCATCCGCTCGCCGACATGCTGGGGAATTTTCCCGGCCGCCAGTCGGCACGCGAACAACTGCGCATCGCGCATGCGGCGCGCGTGATCGCGCTGCTGCCCGGAAGTCGGATCACGGAGGTGGAACACACGGCGGAGCTTTTCGTTGCGACGGCGACCGAGATCGCGCGGGCCGATCCCGATGTGCTGTTTCTCGCTCCGCTCGTGAGCATCGAGACCCGGGCCCGATTCGAATCCGCGCTCTACCGGGCCGGCGTACCGCCGCTCAATCTGACCATCCTGTTCGGTCACGCCCACGAGGCGATGGCGGCCGCGGACGTGGTGCTGGTCTGTTCGGGCACGGCCACGCTCGAAGCGGCCCTGCTCAGAAAGCCCATGGTGATCACCTATCGCATGCCGCGGCTGTCGTGGTGGATCATGAAGCGCCGTTTCAGGGAGCGCTACGTGGGTTTGCCGAATATTCTTTCGGAAGAGTTCGTGGTGCCGGAACTGTTGCAGGACGACGCCACGCCGGAGAATCTCGCGCAGGCGGTCCTCAACCTGCTGGCCGATGCGGCCGTGCGCAGCCGCATCGATTTGCGCTTCAGCCGGCTGGTTGCGCAGCTCAAACAGGATACGACGCAAAAAGTGGTGGAGGCGTTACTGCCCATGCTCAACGCGCGGCTCGCATGAATACCGGTCGCGGAACCTGCGGCGTCGACGAGGCGGGGCGGGGGCCGCTCGCCGGGCCGGTGTATGCGGCGGCCGTCATCCTGCCGCGGAAAACAAGGATCGACGGTCTCGCCGACTCGAAGACGCTCTCTCCCGCACGGCGCGAGGCGCTTGCCGTCGAAATACGGCAACGCGCGACCGCCTGGGCCGTCGCCAGCGCGAGCGTGGCCGAGATCGACGCGTTGAACATTTTGCGCGCGAGTCTGCTCGCCATGAAGCGGGCGGTGGAGGGGCTCGGGGTCCTGCCAAGACGGGTTGTGGTCGACGGGTTGCATTGCCCGGAGCTGCCATGCCCGGCGCGCGCGGTGGTGGCGGGCGACGCCAGCATCGCGGCGATCTCGGCGGCGTCGATACTCGCCAAGGTGGCACGCGATCGGCTGATGGTGGAACTGCATCAGCAGTACCCGCAATACGGCTTCGAATCGCACAAGGGCTATGCGACGGAATTTCACCTCGCTGCACTGCGGATGTACGGTGCGTGCGAGATCCATCGTCGCAGTTTCGCGCCAGTGGCGATCGCTTTTCAGACGGGGTCGTTGTTTCCGGAATGATCAGCGCCGGGCTGCGCGCTGAGGTGAAGGATGCAGTTCCTTGACCAGCTGCCGCAGGCTGCGGGCTTCCCGCTGCGGCGTGAATAGCGACCGGCGGTGAGCACACTGGCGTTTCAGGCGGCGATAGAAATCGGGGTCCGACTCGGCACGCCATAAAAGGCGGGCGAGGGCCTTTTCGTTCTCCACCGGAAAATAGCCGGCGTATCGATGGCCCAGCATGCCGATATTGCCCGGGATACGCGACGCGATTACGGGAACGCGGGCCATCAACGCTTCCGAAACCACGTTGGCGCCGCCTTCCATCCGCGAGCTGATGACCATCAGGCGGCTGCGAGCCAGGCGGCGCATTGCTTCAGCGTGTGACACTTCCTCCAGCCATCGATAGCGCGGTTCGCAAGACATCCAGCGCTGCGCTTCCCGCGCCAGATCGGGGCTCATCGCGCCGCCCATATGCATGACTTTTATCGCGCTGTGAGGCGGAAGATACGGCAGGGCGGCCGCCGTGCGGAGCGGGTCCTTTTCCTCCCGCAGATGGCCGCTCACGACCACTTCGAAGCAGGATTGCAGCGGTTCGCGCGGCGGAGTCTCTGGCGCCGACTGGTAAATCACCCGCACCTTGCGCCGCATTGCCGGCGATAATTGCGCCGGCGCCTGATCCTGCAGCACGACGAGCCGGTCTGCCATGCGCAAGGAATGCCTGGCATCAAGATCGTGAAGGATGTCGCGATAAACATCGGTCCCGGTGAGCACCAGCACGAGCGGCTTCTGCGGGTACGCCAGCCTGAACCGCTGCATGGATTCGTGGCTGCGCCGCGCGTGCAGTGCGATCATGAGATCGGCGGACCGGCCGTCCCAGACGTGCTGGACGACCACACGATGCCCGGCCTCGCGCAGAAAGCGGGCCCATCTCAGGGCGGTATGGCGATTGCCATGACGGCTGCGCGGCGGGGCGGGCGTGACGATCGCGATTTTCACTGGTTGTTCTTCCCACGCTAAACTTCGCGTCAATATATAGCAAAAAGTACAGAGCACGATGACCATTCCGCATCCGGACGCAAACACGTTGAGCGCGATGCTGATCGAGGCCCGCGATCGCACGCTGGCCCTGGCGGCGGATATCGACGGCGAGCGGCTCCTCGGGCCGAAGCTCGCCATCGTCAATCCTCCGCTGTGGGAATTTGGCCACGTCGGCTGGTTTCAGGAGCGCTGGTGTCTGCGCTATCGACCGGGGACAGACCTTGCGCCATCGATGCTGGCAAGCGCCGATGAACTCTACGACTCCGCGGCGGTGGCGCACGACACGCGCTGGCGCCTGCCGCTTCCCGACTTTTCGTCCACCCTCGGCTACCTTGAGCAGGTGCTCGAAAGTGTGCAGGAGCGTCTCGAGCGCGAGGGTGCCACCGAACATCTGGCGTACTTCATGCAGCTCGCGGCATTCCATGAGGAGATGCATTGCGAGGCCTTTACGTACACGCGGCAGACGCTCGGCTACCCGGCTCCGCGGGAAGTCAGAGATCCCGCACCGGGTTCGGGCGCATTACCGGGCGACTGCGCGGTGGACGGAGGAGCGATGCGGCTCGGAGCGGAACCGCAAGACGGCTTCGTTTTCGACAACGAAAAGTGGGCGCATCCCGTCGAAGTGCCGCCGTTCCGCATTGCGCGGGCTGCGGTATCCAATGCCGAGTTTGCGAATTTTGTGGCGGACCGGGGCTATCGCCGTCGCGAGCTGTGGAGCGCCGAAGGCTGGGAGTGGCGAAACCGGCTGGCCGCCGAGTGCCCGGTCTATTGGCGCAAGGCAGGCGATGCATGGCTGGTGCGCTGCTACGACCGATGGCAACCGCTTTCCCCGCACCAGCCGGTGCTGCACGTCAACTGGTTCGAGGCGGACGCGTACTGCCGCTGGGCGGGTCGCAGGCTGCCGACGGAGGCGGAATGGGAGAGGGCGGCGGCGACGGGGCCGCGATTGCCGCAGCCGAAGCGGCGC
>JBQTJV010000393.1:0-4765 GCA_052386775.1 Betaproteobacteria bacterium | reverse complement strand
GCAAGCGCTGCCTCGACATGGGCTTTCGGTTCGTCGCCGTCGGTGCCGACGTCGGAATGCTGGTTCGCGGCAGTGAGGCACTCGCCGCCAAGTTCAAAGCCTGACGCGATTGCTCAAGCCGATTTCGGTTCTGACGGCGACGGTCGTTACGACGGCAGTCGCCGTGTACTGGCTGCCGCCCCCCGCCGGCGTGTCGGTGGAAACCATGCGCGCGGCCGCGCTGGTGGTGCTCGTTATCGGGTTGTGGGCGCTCGGCACGGTGCCCGAGTACATCGCCGCGCTGCTGTTTTTCGTGCTCGCCATGCTGCTGGACATCGCGCCGGCGGAAGTCGTGTTCTCGGGTTTCGCGTCCGGCACGCTGTGGCTGGTGCTGGGCGGGCTGATCGTCGCGGAAGCCGTCCGCTGCACCGGGCTTGGCGAGCGTTTCGCGCGATCGCTCCTTGCGCGCATCGAGTTGTCCTATCGCGGTCTCATCATCGCAGTCGTTCTGGTCGCCACCGCGCTGTGCTTCGTCATGCCGGCGACCATCGGGCGCGTGCTGCTGCTGCTTCCCATCATGGGTGCGGTGGCGGAGAGCGCCGGTCTGCAGCGCGGCAGTACCGGCTACAACGGCGTGGCGCTGGCGGTCATGATGACTTCCTACCAGGTGGGTACCGCGATACTGCCGTCGAACGCACCCAATCTCGTGCTCGCCGGCGCGGCGGAGACGCTCTATGCAACGCCGCTCATTTACGCAGAGTACTTGCTCGTGCAGTTTCCGGTGATGGGGCTGCTCAAGGCGGCGGTGATCGTGGCGCTTATCTGGTGGCTTTTCCCCGCGGAGACACGGCGCGGCGGCGGAACGCCGGTGCAGCCGCCCATGAGCGGAGAGGAACGTCGTCTGTCGGTGATTCTGTTCCTCGCGCTGGTGCTATGGGCCACCGATTTCATCCACGGCATTCATCCCGGCTGGATCGGTCTCGCGGCCGGCGTGCTGGCGCTCTTGCCCCGAATCGGCGCGATGCCGATGACCTCGTTCGCGCACAACGTCAGCTTCGGTCCGTTTTTCTACATCGCCGCGGTGCTCGGAGTTGGCGGACTGATGTCCGAGAGTGGAGTGAGCGCGATGCTCGGTGAAGCGGCGCAATCGGCCTTGCAGCTGAAGCCGGGTCAGGATGCGCTCAACTTCGGGATACTGGCGCTGCTCTCCACGTTCGCCGGCGTGCTGGTGACCAACCCCGCGCAACCGGCGTTGATGGCGCCGCTCGCCGGCCACTTTGCCGAAGCCGCGGGCTGGCCGCTCAAGACGGCGCTCATGACTGCGGCGGTCGGATTCACGACGCTGATCCTGCCGTACCAGGTCCCGCCGGTCATGGTCGGCGTGCAAATCTCGGGAATCAACGTACGCACCGTGCTGCGCTTGAGTGTGCCGCTCATGCTGGTGAGTTTTGCCATACTGCTGCCGCTCGACTACGCGTGGTGGCGGCTGATCGGATACTTTGGATAGAGGCTGGAGAGACGAATGGCAAGCAAGCTTTTCACTTCGTTTTCGATCGGGAAACTCGAACTGGAAAATCGCATCACGGTGGCGCCGATGTGCCAGTACAGCGCAATCAACGGTTCCATGACCGACTGGCATATGATGCATCTCGGATCGCTCGCGCTCTCCGGCGCCGCGATGCTGGTAATCGAGGCGACTGGCGTCACGCCGGAGGGCCGCATCACGCCCAACTGCACCGGCCTGTATTCCGACGAGAACGAAGCGGCGATGGCGCGCGTCGTAAAGTTCGTGCGCAGCATTTCCCCGGTGCGGCTCGGCGTTCAGCTCGCGCACGCGGGACGCAAGGGCTCGGCACAGCGGCCGTGGGAAGGCCGCGGCGCACTCGGTCCCGAGGATCGTGCCGCCTGGCAGACCGTCGCGCCCTCCGCGATTGCGCTGGCGAGCGGGTGGCCCGCGCCAAATGCGCTCGACCGAAGCGGGATGGACGCCGTCCGGGACGCATTCGTCCGGGCGGCGCAGCGCGCGGGCCGGCTCGGGCTCGACTTCGTCGAGCTTCATTCGACGCACGGCTACCTGCTGTCCGAGTTTCTCTCGCCCCTCGCGAACCGGCGGGACGACGAGTACGGCGGGACGCTGGAAAATCGCATGCGCTTCCCGCTCGAAGTCTTCCGCGCGGTGCGTGCGGCATGGGACCGACCGCTGGGCGCAAAGATTTCAGGTACTGATTTCGCCCCGGGCGGCTGGACGCCCGACGACGCGGTGCTCTATGCCGCACAGCTCAAGAAACTGGGTTGCGACTATGTCACCGTTTCCGGTGGTGGCGTCGTGCTGGATGCGAAGGTTCCGGTCTCCCCGGGCTACCAGGTGCCGTTTGCGCAAAGAGTGAAACGCGAGACCGGCATCACGACGGGTGCGGTAGGCCTGATCAGCGATCCACAGCAGGCCGAAGAGATCGTGTCTTCGGGCAAGGCGGATTTTGTATCGCTCGCGCGCGGGATGCTGTTCGATCCGCGCTGGCCGCAGCACGCTGCGGTGGCGCTCGGCGGAAGTGCGCGTTATGCGCCGCAGTACGAGCGCTGCGCGCCCAAGGCCTGGCCGCCCGCTGCGACACTCGGGAAAGTGCCCGGAGATCCGGCCTGAAAAAGCGACGGGCTGCCGGAGCGCCATCGGGCAACGGTCGAGACCACCAGGAGGTCGAGCACACAATAAAACGCGCCAGCCGCCAGCGGGGGATTGAGCGCCGTCAGTCCCACCCACGCAACGTCTGCGGACCAACGCCAGTTGCCCAGCAAAGTGCCGTAGATCTCCATGGCGAGCGCCAGCACGAACATTACCGCGTACAGCTTTTTCGCGCGACCGAAGATGATGCAGAGCACGAATAGCGCGAACAACGGCCCGTCCAATGTGCTCGAACCGCTCACCACCAGGAAAACCACGAATGGCGCTGCGCCCAGCGCGGTGAACCATACGATCCACGACGGGGCCCGCGCCGCGATGGCGCCGCCGAGCATGAAGAGGAGCGCATGGCCGGGGGGTACGAAGAGCGGAATACCCCCTGACCGGTACTCATACAGGCCCCAGGCGAGCGAAAGAAAGATTTCGCCGAGGGTTGCGTAAACCACGCATGCAGCAAGCGCGAGCTGCATGACCGGATTCGCACAGCGCAGCCAGTACAGGAAGAGCGCCCATACTGCCAAACCGGTCAGCGTCGGCCCCCAGAATTCGAACTTCTGATCGGCCAGCAGTCCGCAGGCGATCACGCCAGCGATCAGGCCGCAACGCGCAATGTTGATATCCCGGAATCGAGGCAGCGTGGCGATCATGATGATGCAGTGTGTCCTGATGGTTTCGCGCATCTTAGCCCACTCGCCCCGACCCTTATAATCGGCTGCTACGACCATTGGAGACTGACATGGAAGGAATCGCAGTCGTCACCGGCGCGAGTTCCGGTATCGGCGAGGCGATCGCCAGGCGACTGCTCGCGGAGGGACGCGAGGTGATCGCACTTCAGCGGCGTGCGCCGCGGTTCGAGCATCCGAACCTCCAGCATCGGGAAATAGACCTGGCCGATGCCGGCGCCGCGCAAGCGGTAGCGAGCGACATCGCAGCGAAGCATCGGGTGCTTTACCTCGTGAACAACGCCGGGGTCAATCGGCCCGGCCCGCTGGAGAAGGCGACCGTCGACGATCTCGACTACGCGCTCGCCCTTAACGTGCGGGCTGCGATGATTCTGATCCAGGCGTTCAGCCCCGGCATGCGCAAGGCGAAATTCGGGCGCATCGTCAACATTTCCTCGCGTGCCGTGCTGGGCAAGACCGAGCGGACCGTTTATTCGGCGGCGAAAGCGGGCCTCATCGGGATGACCCGCACGCTCTGTCTCGAGCTGGGCGGCGACGGCATTACCGTCAACGCGGTGGCGCCCGGGCCCGTTGCCACCGAACTGTTCGATCGCGGCCATCCGCCCGGCAGCGAGAAAAGGCAGATCGTGATCGACAGCGTCCCGGTCAAGAGGGTCGGCACGCCGGACGATATCGCCCGTGCCGTGGCGTTTTTGCTCGCTCCGGACAGCGGCTACATCACCGGGCAGACGCTGTTCGTGTGCGGCGGCACCAGCGTGAGCGGCTCCGGCGGGGCCTGATTCCCCGCGAATTGAGGGGCCAGCACCCGGCCGGGGGCCTGCTCCGGGCCGGGAAACCGGTTTTTTCGCAACTCCCGGTTTTTACCTACCTTCCGCACTCGATTTCGTCGCGTAAGTTGTTTGACACTATGGGGAAACCCCCCGATAATACCCGGTTTCGTTCGGAGGGGTTCCCGAGCGGTCAAAGGGGGCAGACTGTAAATCTGTTGGCTCAGCCTTCGAAGGTTCGAATCCTTCCCCCTCCACCAGATTTGCGGCTGGCGCGGCACGGACTCTCTTCGAGGCAAAGCGGGTGTAGCTCAATGGTAGAGCAGAAGCCTTCCAAGCTTACGACGAGGGTTCGATTCCCTTCACCCGCTCCAACCCTTCTCACCCGGCGAAAGCCGTAAGGGAGTTTTGCCCATGTAGCTCAGTGGTAGAGCACTCCCTTGGTAAGGGAGAGGTCGCGCGTTCAATCCGCGCCATGGGCACCAGTCATCGGGAAACGGCAACACCACTATCTGTCAGTAGCGAGCGCAAGGGAAACGATCATGGCGAAGAGTAAATTTGAGCGGACGAAGCCGCACGTGAACGTGGGGACGATAGGTCACGTGGATCACGGGAAGACGACGCTGACGGCGGCGATGACGATGATTCTGGCGAAGAAG
>JBQTJV010000392.1:0-6531 GCA_052386775.1 Betaproteobacteria bacterium | reverse complement strand
TGGGGCGCTAATTTGCTGGGAAAACTACATGCCGCTTGCGCGTTTTGCACTTTACGCGCGCGGCGTCGAAATCTACATTGCCCCGACTTATGATTCGGGCGATAAATGGATCGGGACGCTGCAGCACATTGCGCGGGAGGGCGGCTGCTGGGTGGTGGGAAGCGGCATGGCTTTTAGAGCGAGCGATATTCCCGAAAGCGTTCCGGGAAAGTCCGAGCTGTACCCGAATGCCGATGAATGGATAAATTCGGGAGACTCCGTGATCATCGAGCCGGGCGGCAAAATCGCGGCAGGGCCGATGCGGCGTGAATTGGGAATCCTGTACGCAGACATCGATGTGGATCGCGTCGGCATTGCCAGGCGAAGCCTCGATGTCGTCGGTCATTACTCCAGGCCTGATATCTTTCAGCTGCATGTAAACACCAACGCACTCAGGCCTGTCGAGTTCGAGGATAAGGGCGCGTGAAAAACCAAGACGCGGTTTGCCGAGCGGATGAGCCGGTCGATGTCCCCGCTCGCGTGGTGGCTCGTCATCAAAGGGCTGGCATCGCTCAGTAGCGCGGCGCGTTCTTCGTCAGCCACTCCCGCTACCCGAAGCTTACGCTGGTCGTTGCGCACCAAGAACCCCCGGCAAAGCCGAGAGCGTGCTGATTTCCCCGTCGGGAAGCTCGGGTATCCGTTCGGGCACTTGGCCGAAGCGGTTACACCACACCACGCGGAAGCCGAATGCCTTTGCCGAGAAGGCATCCCAGCCGTTGGACGACACGAAGCAGATCTCGCCTGCTGTGACGCTTAGTCGATCCACGGCCACCTGGTAGACCGAGGGGTGAGGCTTGTATATCCCGACTTCTTCGACCGACAGCACAGCGTCCAGAAGTCCCGCGATGCCCGCGTTCTCCGTGGCCGCTGACAGCATCCTGGGCGAGCCGTTTGACAGGATGGCGAGCATCAGACCTCGCGCCTTGAGGCTGGTCAATGTTTCGCTCACTTCCGGATACGCGTTGAGTCTCAGGTAAAGCCCCATCAGGCGCTCGCGCAGTGCTCGATCGTCAAGCTTCAGACTCGCCAGCGCAAAATCAAGCGCGTCACCGGTGAGTTGCCAGAAGTCGGCATGCCGGCCCGAGAGGCTGCGCAGCCAGGTGTATTGCAGCTGCTTGCTGCGCCACAGATCCGCCAGCGGCTGCCATCGTTCACCGAGCGCCTCGCGTTCGTGCGCGGCGGCGCTGTTGACGTCGAACAGCGTGCCGTAAGCATCGAAGACGCAGGCACGGATTCCGGTCAGGGAAGCATTTGTCATTTGTCAGCCTCAGAGAAGTTGCGTGACACGGATCGGTGTTCAGCTCCGGTGCCGCACAGTTGCGACTCGACCAACATGGCAAGATACACCCGTATTTCGTGCATCGGGAAGTGGCCGGCGTCGGTGATGAACTGCAGGTCGGCGTTGGGCATACCGGGCCGCGAAGCTTTTCCGCTATTTGAGTTCACCCGGCAGGCCCTGGCGACCGCCGATGGCGCGGGCTGACGCAAGGGCCCGGTGAAAGCGTGATCGAGACGTGAGGCGCTGCCACTCTAGTTACGCCCCCGCGCCGGATCGCGAGGCGCGTCCCGCGGCCGAAATTCTCGAAGGGCAGACCGTCGAAAACTTCGGCCCCGTGAAGCATGGCGGTGGCGGCTCGCCAGCGTCCATCCTGTGCGGGTACTTCGAGTTCGACCGCAACAGCCTGCATCCGCTGGTCGCGGCGCTGCCGCCGTTCATTCACTTTCGCGGTACGGGCATTTCAGAATTCGCCTGGCTGCACACCGCGTTGAATTTCATGATTCACGAAACGCTGGCGGCGAAACCCGGTGCGGAGGCGGTGGTCGGGCGTCTCGCTGCCGTGCTGTTCGTGCAGATGGTGCGGGCCTACATCGAGCAGGAGGAGTCGCCACCCGCCATTCTTGCTGCAATCGCTGACAAGCAGATTGGTGCGGCCCTGGCGCTGATGCACAAGGATCCGGCCCGGGGATGGACCCTGGAAACGCTGGCCCGTAGCGCGGGGATGTCCAGATCGGCACTCGCATTGCGCTTTCATCAACTGGTTGGCCATACGCCCATGCAGTACCTGACGATGTGGCGTATGCAGCTGGCGCGGAAGCTGTTGACGGAATCCGCATTGAGTACGGCAGCGATTGCGGAGCGCGCCGGTTATCAGTCAGAAGCGGCGTTCGGCAAAGCCTTCAAGAAAGCCGTTGGCAAGGGACCGGGTGCATACCGCCGCGAGCCATCCCGGCGTTAGCTGACCTCGCACAACGAAGTCGCCCTCTATAGCGACACTTGCGCCATTTAATCCTGTTTTCGCAGGAGTGTAATGCATAAATACCCATTTATTCCGAAGTTCGCAAGCATCATTATCCGTTCCGACGCCGCACCGCGGTGGTCACTTGAACCCAATCATCTTGAGAAAGGAATCGATCATGTCCCGCATCAATGCTGTTGATCCCAAAACCGCTGCGGGCGAAACCAAGGCGCTGCTGGATGCTGTCCAGGCGCAACTCGGTGTCGTCCCCAATTTCATCCGCGTGCTCGCCCATTCGCCCAAAGCGCTCTCGGGCTTTCTCGGGCTGTATGGCGCGCTCGGTGGCGCGGCCGTCCCTAAGGCGACGCAGGAACGCATCGCTTTGGCGCTGGCCGAAAGCAACGGCTGCCAGTACTGCGTCTCTGCCCATACCGCCATCGGCCGCCACGCCGGTCTCAGCAATGACGAGATGCTCCTGAATCGGCAAGGCTCTTCCGCGGACGCCAAAGCGGCTGCCGCGGTGGACTTCGCCAAGGCGCTAAACGACAATGCTGGCGAGGTGACGAGCGCAGAATTCGAAGCCGTGCGCAGCGCCGGGTTCAGCGACGCGGAGATCGTGGAGGTGATCGCGGTCGTCGCGTTGAACCTGTTCACGAACATCCTCGGCAAATCGACGCGGGTCGACATCGACTTCCCGCGAGTCGCCTTACTCAGCGATCCTCGGCGCGCTGCGGCGTGACGGCCATGCCGGACGGCGCAACTCGCCGTCCGGCATCGACCGGAGATTTCCATGACCCATCGTTTTGCAGAGATTGCATTCACGGGCAGCGTCAAGTCCGCGCAGGAACGCTACCGGACGCGCAGCCAGAACGAACGCTTCGAGACCCAAGGCGGTCCGAACGACACACTGGGGCTGGCGGAGGCCGAGTTCATCGCGGCGCGCGACAGCTTCTACATGGCCACGGTCAGCGAGATCGGGTGGCCGTACGTGCAGCATCGCGGAGGCCCGCCCGGATTCCTGCGCGTGCTCGGCCCCCGGCAGCTCGCGTTTGCAGACTTCCGCGGCAACCTGCAGTACATGAGTGTCGGCAATCTGGCCCGCAACGATCGCGTTGCCCTCATCCTGATGGATTATCCAAGGCGCCAGCGGCTCAAGGTACTGGGCCGCATGCGGAGCGCCGACGTGGCGGAGCTCGATCCGGGATTGCTGCAGCGCGTGGAAATGCCGACCTACCGGGCACGCATCGAGCGCGTCATGTTGATCGACGTCGAGGCGTTCGACTGGAATTGCCCGCAGCACATCACCCCGCGCTTTACGCAAGCGGACGTGGACGGCGTCGTGCAGCCGCTCGAGCAGAGAATCGCGCACCTGGAAGCGCGGCTGCGCGAACTGCGAGCGGACGTGGCCGATGGATAGGCTGTCAGTGCGTGTTGCGGCCGTTCGCCGCGAGACCGAAAACGTAAAGGCGCTGTTGCTCGAGAGCGCAACAGGAGACCTGCTGCCTCCGTTCGCTGCCGGCGCGCACATCGATGTGCGCGTCATGCCTGCCTCGGGTGAGGAAGCGTGGCGGTCATACTCGCTCGCGAATGATCCTGCCGAACGCGGACATTACGAGATCGGCGTGCTGAGAACCCGGGACGGCGGAGGCTCGGCCTACCTCCATGACCGCATCGTCGGGGATACGCTGGACATTTCGGCGCCGTCCAACCGTTTTCCGCTGGCCGAAAACGCGAGCGAGCATGTGCTGATCGCCGGGGGTATCGGCATCACGCCACTGCTCTCGATGGCACGCACGCTTGCGCGGCGCGCCGAGCGCTTTGCGCTGTGGTACCTCGCGCGCTCTGCGGACGCGATGCCCTTCGTTGGCCCGGTCGATCGCCTCGGCAGTGGCCGGGTAACGAAACGTTTCACCCGCAGCGAACCCGGAGGCCGGCTGGACCTCTCGCGGACGCTGGGCCGGACAGCACCGGGCAAGCACATCTACGTTTGCGGTCCGAGGTCGCTCGTCGATGACACGCTTCGGGCCGCGAGGGAGCTGGGTTATCCACAGCAAACGGTGCACTTCGAACTCTTCAACGCAGCGCCTGCTGCCGACGAGACCTCATTCGAGGTGGAATTTGCGCGCTCCGGCGTGCGCTTCCCGGTTGGTTCCGGCGAAACGATTCTCGATCAGGCACATAAGCGGGGCATTTTTCCCAGCTCGGACTGCACACGCGGCGAGTGCGGTGCGTGTCTCACGCGCGTGCTGGAAGGCGAGCCGCTGCACCGCGATGTGTATCTCACCGACGCTGAAAAGGCTGCCGGAGAATTCATGACGATCTGCGTGTCGCGCAGCCGTTCGCCCCTGCTGGTACTCGAACTCTAGCCTATGCCATCCTTATCGCTGTTCGTGCCATAGGCCATCGTGCAGGTCGTTGTGGAGGAACGCGAGCCCGGCGTGTGGCTTTGCCGCGGGCGCTCGACCGGTCTTTAGCGGCTGCCGAACTTGATGCCCTGGGCAAGCGGCAGGTCGGTTCCCCAGTTGATGGTGTTGGTTTGGCGCCGCATGTAGGCACGCCAGGCATCCGAGCCCGCCTCACGCCCGCCGCCGGTTTCCTTCTCGCCGCCGAAAGCACCGCCGATCTCCGCACCCGAAGTGCCGATGTTGACGTTTGCGATTCCGCAATCGCTTCCCGCCGCGGACAGGAAGCGTTCTGCATGGTGCAGATTCTGCGTGAAGATCGCCGATGAAAGTCCCTGCGGTACATCGTTGTGGATGGCGATTGCTTCATCGAGCGTGCGAAAAGGCATCACGTAGAGTATCGGCGCAAAGGTTTCGCGTTTGACGATCGGCCAGCTTGGCCGCGCCCGCACCAATGTCGGCTGCACAAAATAGCCGGGCCGCGGCAGGACCTCTCCGCCGTAGAGTATGTCGCCTTCGAGCCGCCACACCTCGGCGATCGCGGCGCGGAAGCGTTCGCGGGCGGCCTCATCGATCAGCGGTCCCATCAGGGTTCGCGGGTCGAGCGGGTCCCCGATCGCGATCTGCCGATACGCGTCAGCGAGGCGCGCAGTCAGCTCCCGGTGGCGCGATTCGTGCACGATGAGCCTGCGCGTGGTCGTGCAGCGCTGGCCGGCTGTGCCCACCGCGCCGAAGACGATCGCGCGCACGGCAAGCTCGGCATCGGCCGTTTCGTCTACGATGACCGCATTGTTGCCGGAGCATTCGAGCAGATATTTTCCCATGCGCCGGGCTGCGATTTCCGCCACACGTCTTCCAACCTCGCTCGATCCGGTGAAAGAAACGAGCGACACCCGGGCATCGGCGACAAACTCGTCCACGAATGCGGAGGCATCGCTCAAGAGCAGCGAGAAGACGCCGCGGTGTTCGGTATGCTGCGTGACCTGATTGAGCAGGTTCTGTACTGCGATTGCGGTGAGCGGGGCTTTAGGGGAGGGCTTCCATACCGTCACGTTGCCGCAGACAGCGGCGATGAAGGCGTTCCACGCCCACACCGCAGCCGGGAAGTTGAACGCGGTGATCACGCCCACTACCCCGAGCGGGTGCCATTGCTCGTACATGCGGTGGTGCGGGCGCTCCGAATGCATCGTCTTGCCGTAGAGCATGCGCGACTGGCCGACCGCAAAGTCCGCGATGTCGATCATCTCCTGCACTTCGCCATCGCCCTCGGACTTGATCTTGCCCGTTTCCAGCGCGATCAAGCTCCCCAGCTCGTCTTTGCGGCGCCGCAGCTCGAGGCCTATGCGCCGCACCAGCTCGCCGCGTTGGGGCGCCGGCACCCTGCGCCAGGCGAGGAAGTTCTGCGCCGCCTCTTGCATCACGCGTTCGTAGTGCGCACGCGGGCACGAGCCGACCTGTGCGATCGGCTCGCCCGAAGCAGGATTGATGGAAGCGAATGTGCGCTCGCCGGACAGCCAGACTCCGTTGCTGCACGCCGCCGGGTTTTCAAGCGTAATGCCGAGATCCGTCACGAAATCGTGCTGCAGTCGGTCGCGCATGATCGAGCCGTGTCAGGCAGCGCAGCGAGCGGCCGTTTCGAGCTCGTCGAAAGTCTTGTGGACGGCTGCTATCGCGGTGTCAATTTGCTGCCGCGTGATGACGAGCGGCGGGGCGAACCGCACGACCGTATGGTGCGTGTCCTTGCTGAGCACGCCATGCTCGAGCAGCTTGTTACAGACCGCGCGTGCAGAGATGCGGGCCGGGTCGATCTCGATTCCGATCAGCAGGCCCCGGCCGCGCACCTCGCGAATCAA
>JBQTJV010000391.1:0-1517 GCA_052386775.1 Betaproteobacteria bacterium | reverse complement strand
CTTCGGTGGACAGCCAGTCTTCCAGCGCCTTGATGCCCGACTTGCCGTAGACGGGAATGCCTTCCTTCCAGGTGGCGCGGCCGCACAGGACGCCGGAGAAATCGGTGCCGGCTTCGGCGGCCATGCGAAGGGATTCGGTGAACTGATCGTTGCTGACGCCGGCGCTCAGGTAGATGAACGGGCGGCTGGCCACCGAAGCGGCCTTGCGGAACAGATCCAAAGCCTCGTCCCATGACTGCGCCTTCTGGCCCTTGTAGACGGAGCTGCCCTCGACGTAGTTGGCGTTGATCGGCACTTCCACTTTCAGCACGTCGACTTTGTACTGCGGCTTGGAGTACTCCTCCATGCTGGCGATCACGACTTTCGGCTTGATCTTGGCGAACTCGAGGCCCTTCTCGTCACCGCCCTTGGGGTCATAGCCAATGAACTCGAGAAAGAAGGGGATCTGCCAGGTTTCGCATTCTGCGCCGATGCGCTCAATGAAAGCGTGCTTGATCTCGTTCACCTTCGGATCGTCGAACGGCGTGTAGTAGATGAGAATCTTCACGGCGTCGGCGCCCCAATCGGCGATCCGCTTCACGGAGACATCCGGCAGCAGGTCAGGCAGCCGTCCGGGCTGGGTGTTGTCGTAACCGCTCTTTTCGTAGGCCAGCAGCAGGCCGGCGTTGGAGGCACGCGTCTTGCCGGCGGGGAGTCCGAATTCGGGATCGAGAAGGATGGCGCTGGCGTGAGGAGTAAGGATGCGCGTGACGGCGATTTTGAACTCCGACATCATCTCGTCGGTGACGTTTTTCTGATCGATGCCCTTGGCCGCAGCGATCGACTTCTGCAAGCTGCCGCGCTGATCCATGGCCGCGGCGGCAATAATGCCGTTCTTAGTAGAAAGAGCTTTTAAATGATTAATTTTTCCTTGGGATAGTTGCATGGTGGGATACTCGAATCATTATATCAACCGCGCGTGGACGGAGCCCAACGCGCCATCCGCCGCAAATAAGCGCGGGAGCGCGCCGCGTCGCGCAGGATTTGCGCCTTCAGCGCCGCCGCGTCGGGGAACTTTTTTTCCGGGCGCAGGCGGTGCAGAAACTCGACGCGGATTCGCCGGGGCGTGGGCTCGGTGAATCCTTCCATGATGAAGGTCTCGATGCCGAGGGCGGCATCGCCGCCGAAGGTGGGGCGGAAGCCGATGTTGGTGACGGAATTCCACCGGCGCGCATCGTCGAGATCCGTCGTTCGGGTGACGTACACTCCCCTGGCCGGAAGCACCTCCGCTTCGGTGGCAAGGTTGAGCGTCGGGACGGTCTGCCTTGACCCCACACCGTGGCCGGCCACGACGGCGCCCTCGAGGCCAAAGAAGCGGCCCAGCAAACGGGCGGCCAGCGCCATGTGGCCGGCCTGGACAAGCCGGCGAACCTCGGTGCTGGAAACCATGCGGCAGCGCATCCTCACGCCGCCGGCCACCTCGACTTCAAAACCGTGCTTGCGGCCCAACTGCTCCAGCAGGGCCGTGTCACCGGACT
>JBQTJV010000390.1:0-11209 GCA_052386775.1 Betaproteobacteria bacterium | reverse complement strand
AGAGCGCGCGGATTTGGTAGAAAAGATTACTGCCTTGAAATCCCGGCCTCAGGATGCGGAGGAGTTTGCCTTACGACTGCGCGCAATAATAGGCTTACAAGGCGTAGCTGCAACTAGAAATCTGAGTAGAGAACAGCAAAGGCGCTTAGCCCTCCTCATGGTTGGCAGGGAAAGGCGGGACTCGGAGAACGGCATATTCGTAAGGATGGGCCGGAAGGGCAAAAAGGCTTATTGGGTGTGGGAACTACGAGGGACAGTAGCCGTAGTAGAAGGATGTACCTCTGACTCAGAATCATTAGCACGCGGCGCGGCTATAAAGCAGCGCAAGAATATCGACTCGGCCGCGATCGCAAAACTAGCGGAGCTTGCGATGACATTGAAACCATTGAAGTATCGAAAAAATGGGTATAAATCGGGCCTTTTATGCTCATCAGATGATTGACCCCGGTGCGGGTGAATACCTGCCATTGCTGTACCGGAATCGCACGCTGCTCGCCCACCGCCAGCGCTACGATCACGCCGGCGTAGGGCTGCTGGCTCAGCGCACGCTCTATGCGTTCCCGCACCAGGGTCCGCGCGGCGCCGACCCAATAAGCGGGCGCATGCACCATCGGCGCGAGCCTGCGGTTGCCCCCTTTGGTGCGCACGTATCCGGTAGCGCGCACACCGCGCTCGAACAGCCACGCCTCGTAATCGAAGCTCCCCGGATTGGCCGTGCCGCGCGGACGGCGCAGCCGCACCGTCAGTTCCCATCGCTCTCCCGCGCGCACCGCTGGAAGCGTCCCGCGTTCGTGCTCTCGCGCCGGGCTCCCCCACCACGCGAGCGTGATGTGCCGCGGCACCTGCGCGCCCTCGGTCAGCACGCGCTCCACATCAAACGGAAAACGCACGCTCCGTGTATCGATCTGCGGCAGGCTGGCGATGACGCCGACGATACGTACGTCCCGGCCCTCCCATGCTTCGGGGAGTTCCTCGGCCAGTCTGATGTGCGCGAACGCGGCTGCCCAGTAGTAGCCGAGGGCCGCGCACAGGAGCGCCACGAGCGCGCGCTGGATCAGGCGCAGCGTCTCGTTGCGCCTCCCCATGACGAGGACAACCGGTAATGCGGCGCCCAGCACGGCGACGCCCGTGAGCGACGGCAATGCGGACTGCTGCTGCAGCAGCCAGATGCCCACCGCAAAAAACAGTACATTGAAGCGCACTGGACTCCTCCGTCGAAACCTTAACGGATGAACGGCGAGTCCGTGGACCGGGTTCCACAAAGGCGCTTCTGGGATTTGCCGGCAAGACGCTTTAGAATCGGCACCATTTTCCCGCCGCCCTCGGCCGCCCGGGATGCTCAATAAACGCTTTCGAAAATTCCTGCCCAGCCACGACAGCATCAAGCGAAACCGCTACATCGCGTGGTTCGGTCCCTGGCTCCAGCACCATAATCTCTGGCACCTGCATCGCCGCTCGGTGGCGGGAGGGGTCGCCGCCGGATTGTTCGCGGGACTCGTCCCCGGCAGCAATCCGGTTCAATTCGTGGTCGCGGCCATGCTGGCGATCGCCGGCCGCGTCAATCTGCCAATCGCAGTGTTCGTCACGCTGTACTCCAATCCGCTCACCATCGTGCCGCTCTACTACGTGGCCTTCAGGCTGGGGCAATTGGTCATGCTCGAAGGCGGGAACGGCTTGCCTCCGATCGCGTTCGATCTCGAAGGCAAGGGGTTGAGCGAATGGATTCCGGCGGCGTTGCAATGGCTCTCCAGCGTGGGGAAACCGCTGATCATCGGCCTGCCGCTGCTCGCGGTCATCCTCGCCGTGGCCGGCTACTTCGTCGTGGATTACGCCTGGCAACTGCACGTGCGTTACCAATGGTCGCGGCGGCGACGGCGGCGTGCAGCGCGAAACAACGCACGGTCATGAACCCCGAATTCTGGGATCAGGCCACGCGCGAACTGGCCGCCGCGGACACGGTGCTGCGGAAACTCATCGACCGGCACGAAGGCCTGGTCGTGGGCAGTCGCGGCGATGCCTTCTCAACGCTCGCCCGCGCTATCGTCGGCCAGCAGCTTTCGGTAAAGGCGGCGCAGAGCGTGTGGAACCGGCTGCGCGCCGAGCTCGCCACGATGACGCCCGCGGCAGTGCTCGAGGCACGCCATGAGCGCCTGCGCGCGTGCGGGCTATCGGGATCGAAGGTGCTCTACCTGAAGGACCTTGCCGCGCGCTTCGACTCCGGAACGCTCGAGGTCTGTGCCTGGTCGTCGCTGGAGGATGAGGCCATCATAGGACACCTGGTACAGGTGAAAGGTATCGGCCGCTGGACAGCCGAGATGTTTCTCATCTTCTACATGAATCGCCCCGATGTGCTGCCCTTGGACGACCTGGGGCTGCAGCGCGCGATGCGCATCAGCTACAACCGCGGCCGGGCATTGTCTCCGGTCAGGATGCGCAAGCTCGGCGCCGCCTGGGCGCCGTGGCGATCCGTGGCAACGTGGTACCTCTGGCGCAGCCTCGACCCCATACCGGTGCAGTATTGAGCGATCGCGATGACGCACCACGAATTCCAGAAGGCCTATGCGGCCGGGCAGCTGAAAGTGGACGTCGATCCGGCCGCTGCTGCGCGGTACCTGAGCGGGCGCCTGCTGCTGCCGTTGATGATGCTGCCGGTGCTGGGGGCAGGTGTCGCGCTCGCCCTGACGGGCTGGATCTGGACCGGACTGGCCGTTATCGCGGCCGGGATCATCGTCCCGCGGCTGATCAAGCGCTCGGCACCCCGCTTCGTTCTGACAGAAGCGATTCAGGACGAGCGGATCTACCAGGAACTGACGCGATCCAACATCCTGCGCGTTACCTTGCTTTGAGCGGCGAATTCACGCCGGCTGCAACACACCATCCATCAGTCTGAGGATCCGGTCCGCCCGCGCGGCGATGCGCTCGTCGTGCGTCACCAGGACGAAGCTGGTGCGCAGGCTGCGATTGAGCTGCAGCATGAGATCGAACACCGCTTCGGCATTGCGCCGATCGAGATTGCCGGTGGGCTCGTCGGCCAGCACGCACGCCGGCCGGGTAACGAGGGCCCGCGCCAATGCGACACGCTGGCGCTCGCCGCCGGACAGTTCCGCCGGCGTATGGGTGAGACGGTGCCCGAGGCCCACATCCTCCAGCACCTTCGCCGCCTGGCTTTTCGCCTGGTCCAGTTTGACGCGCCGGATCAGCAGCGGCATCGCCGCATTTTCCAGCGCCGTGAACTCGGGCAGCAGGTGATGGAACTGATAGACGAATCCGAGCGCATGGTTGCGCGTGTGGCCGCGTTCCGCCTCGCTCTGGCGACGCAGATCCTGCCCGAGCACCCTGATATCCCCGGCCGTCGCTTCATCCAGACCACCCAAAAGATGCAGCAGCGTGCTCTTGCCCGACCCTGAAGCGCCCACTATGGCCACGCGCTCGCCTGCATTGACATCGAGATCGACGCCCATCAGCACCGTAACGTCGATTTCGCCCTGGCGAAACGTCTTCCGCACGCCCCGGCACGACAATACCGGACCGGTGGCCGCAGGCGCATTACCCGAAGGGGTGTCATTCATAGCGAAGCGCTTCCGCCGGGTTCACTTTTGACGCCCGGTAACTGGGGTACAGGGTCGCCAGCAGACTCAGCACGAACGAGGCGACCGCGGTGATGACGACATCGGGAATCTGCAATTCCGAAGGCAGGTCGGAAATGAGATAAACGTCCTTGGCGAAGAACTTGAAGCCAAAAACAGTCTCGATGAACAGCACGGCGCTATCCACGTTGAGCGCCAGCAGCACGCCGCTCGTCACCCCCAGTACGGTACCCAGCACGCCGACCATCATGCCTTGCACGAGGAAAATTTTGGTGATGCTGCCGGGGCTCGCGCCCAGGGTACGCAGGATCGCGATGTCGGCCTGCTTATCCTTCACCGCCATGACCAGACTCGACACGATATTGAAGGCCGCGACCGCGATGATGAGAAAGATGATGAGGAACATCATGCGCTTCTCGATCTGTATCGCCCGCAGCAAATTGGCATGCTGCATGGTCCAGTCGCTGATGTAGACGTCGGTCGGAATGCTGCGCGTCAAGTCGCGCGCCACGGTGCGGGACTGAAACAGATCCTTCAGCTTGAGGCGCACGCCCGAGACCGCCTCCCCGAAACGGAAGAGGTTGCGCGCATCGTCCAGGTGCACCAGTGCGAGGCCCGAGTCGTACTCGAAATGGTCGACGTTGAAAATACCCACCACGGTGAATTGCCTGAGCCGCGGCAATATGCCCGCCGGCGTCACCTGCCCCTGCGGGGCGACGAGGACGACTTTTTCCCCGAGCGAGACCGCAAGCGAACGGGCAAGCTGGGCGCCCAGTATGACGCCGTATTCGCCGGGCTGCAGCGCATCCAGGCGGCCGCTGCGCATGTGCTTGTTGAAATCGGCCACTTTCTCTTCCTGCTGCGGCAGGATTCCACGCACGTAGGCGCCGCGGACGGCCGAGCCGTGTGTCAGCAGCCCTTGCGCGCTCACATAGGGGGCGGTGGCCACGACCTGCTCGTGACGCGCAGCCTGCTCCGCGACCTGCTGCCAGTTTTCGAGCGTGTTGTTCGGCCCGCTCACCTGAACGTGCGAAGCGACACCCAGGATGCGGGTGCGGATCTCCCTTTGAAAGCCGTTCATGACCGAGAGAACCGTGATCAGCACCATCATCCCCAGCGCCATGCCGACGACGGAGATAATCGAAATGAAGGAGATATAGCGGGTGCGCTGCTTGGTGCGGGTATAGCGCAGCCCGATGAAAATCTCGTAGGAAGACAACGTGGATGCCGGTGAAAAACAAAGGCGCAGTGTGCCACAATTTCATGGACTAGGCACGTCGCGGCCGTGATACAGTGCTCGCGGACGACGCAGCCATGCAGTGCACGCTTTTGATTCCCCGTCTCTGGTGGTCGCGCGATGCCGCCGCGGAGGCCTATCGGGATCTCGCTGTTCCGGCGTTGGAAACGCTGTGTGCGCGCGCGACGCACCACGCCTTTCCCCCGATTGGGTGGGAGGCCTGGCTTTGCCAGGCATTTGAAGTCGAGCGTCAGCGCGACTGGCCGATCGCGCCCATTACTCTCACGCAGGATGGCGGCGATCCGCAGGACGCGTACTGGATGCGCGCGGATCCGGTGCACTTACGCGCACACCGCCACCAGCTCCTGCTTGCAGACAGCAGTGCGTTCGACATCTCGCAAGGCGAGGCCGATATCCTGACGCAAGCACTGAATGCGCATTTCGATTCGGAGGCATTCCGCTTCCGCGCGCCGTCGCCCGAGAGATGGTATCTCCGGCTCGACTCGCTCCCCCAGATCGGGACGACCATGCTGGACGATGTGGCGGGCACGTCGATTGACCCCTGCCTGCCAAAAGGGCCCGACGCCCTGCACTGGCATCGGATCATGAACGAAATCCAGATGCTGTTTCACGAAAACCCCGTTAACGAAGCGCGTGAAGCCCGCGGCGAGCTGCCGATCAATGGCGTGTGGTTATGGGGTGGAGGGCGTTCCACCGCGGTCCGCGGCCGCCACTTTTCGAACGTGACTTCAGATGAACCTCTGGCCTCCGCGCTCGCCGAGCGGGCCGACATTCCTACCGCCGTCCTTCCGGCAGACGGGCGGACGTGGCTCGATGCCGGACATGACGCTGAGCGCGGACCATCCGCTCTGGTCGTGCTGAACTCATTGACGGCGCCGGCACGGCGGGGTGATGTGAACGGATGGCGAAACGCCCTGGCGGAGCTGGAAACGCGCTGGATCGCACCGCTACTGGCAGCCTTGAAAAAAGGCCGCTTCCAAGAACTGGTTCTGGTCGCACCCGGGAACAGCGGCTGTGCTCGCTTCGAGTTGACGCGCTCGCAACTCTTCCGGTTCTGGCGCGCCCGCCGCCCGCTCGCTTCTTACCTGGCTCTTGAACATCAAACCTGACATTGCAGTCCGCGCGGCACCTGCAGAGCACGTACAGCGCCTGATCGCGCATGGCGTGCCGCCGTTGCTGGCGCGGCTCTACGCTGCGCGCGGCGTGACGGCAGCCGACGAACTGGAATGCAAACTCGCGCGCCTTGCACCACCCGAAGAGATGCTGAACCTGCGGCATATGGCGGAACTGCTGGCGGACGCCATTGCGCGACGTGAAACACTCCTGATCATCGCCGACTATGATGCCGATGGCGCAACCGCCTGCGCCGTCGGGTTACGCGCATTGCGGGCTTTCGGCGCCCGTGTGGGATATCTCGTTCCCGACCGCATGAAACATGGCTACGGGCTCACGCCGGAGATCGTGCGCGAGGCAGCCGAATCGCGACGGCCCGACGTCATCATCACTGTGGACAATGGCATCGCCAGCGTCGAGGGCGTCGCCGAAGCAAATCGTCTCGGCATCAAGGTACTGATCACCGATCATCATCTTCCGGGTCCGCACCTGCCCGACGCCTGGTGCATCGTCAATCCCAATCAACCCGGATGCTCTTTTCCGAGCAAGCACCTTGCCGGCGTGGGCGTGATGTTTTATCTCGCGCTGGCGCTGCGGGGAGAACTGAGAGCGCGGGGCGCATTTCGCGATCTCAGCGAGCCCAAGCTCGCTTCGCTGCTCGACTTGGTCGCGCTCGGAACGGTCGCCGACGTGGTGAGGCTCGATTGCAACAACCGCATCCTGGTGCACCAGGGGCTCGCTCGCATACGCAACGGCGAAATGCATGCGGGTATTGCAGCGCTCTTTCGGATTGCCGGGCGCGATCCCGGCCGCGCGACCGCTTTCGATCTCGCGTTTGTCCTCGCGCCGCGCGTCAACGCCGCCGGCCGACTGGCCGACATGGCGGTGGGCATCGAGTGTCTCAGTACGGATGACCCCGGCCGCGCACAATTCCTGGCGGCACAGCTCGATGCCCTAAATCGCGAGCGCCGTCAGCTCGAATCGGAAATGCAGGCGTCGGCACTCGCTGCGGCGGACCGCCTGGAATTCAACGACGGCTACAGCCTGAGTCTTTTTGACCCGGCATGGCACCCGGGCGTCGTCGGCATCGTGGCATCGCGCCTCAAGGACCGCTTCCATCGCCCGGCAATCGCCTTCGCCCGCGGCCTGAACGGTGAGATCAGGGGCTCGGGCCGCTCCATACCCGCGCTGCATCTGCGCGACATGCTCGATCTCGTCGCGAAGCGCGAACCGGACCTGCTGCTGCGGTTTGGCGGGCACGCCGCGGCAGCTGGGCTGAGTCTCAGAGAGCAGGATTTCGAACGCTTCGCCCGCGCATTCGAACAGTTGGCACGCTCGATCCTGACACCTGACGACCTGGCGCGTCAGATCGAAACCGACGGCGCACTCGACGTGGCGGACCTCACGCTGGACGGCGCACTGCTCATGCGGGAGCAGGTGTGGGGAGCGGGATTTCCGGAACCTCGCTTCTACGACATCTTCGAGATAACAGCACAGCGCATCGTGGGCGAAAAACATCTCAAGCTGCGCCTGAGCCGCCAGCAACGCACATTCGAAGGGATGATGTTCGGCGCAACGCGGCTGCTCCCGGCGCGCGTGGCGGCGGTCTACCGGGTCGATGTCAACGAGTACGAGGGCATGCAAAGCGTGCAATTGTGTGTCGACCACTGGCATGAAGCCGCCGCCTGACGCGCTCCAGGCCCGGTATGCTTGTGTATAATTTCGCTTTCCCAGGAAACCTCCTCGAATGGAAGCAGAACGCGTCAACGCCATCGCCAAGCAGCTGCAGGACGTAGCTACACGCACGGCAGCGCTGCGGAGGTATCTTTGACTTCGACGCCAAGCAGAAGCGCCTTACCGAGGTCGCCAAGCTCGTCGAAGATCCCACCGTCTGGAGTGACAACAAGCGCGCCCAGGAGCTGGGCAAGGAACGCAAGTCTCTCGAGGCCATAGTATCCACGCTTTCCCGGCTCGACAACGAGCTGCGGGACGCGCGCGAGCTGTTCGAGATGGCGCGCAGCGAAAACGACGAGCACGTGCTGACCGGCCTGGCACGCGACGCCGACACGCTGGAGGGCACGGTGGCGCAACTGGAGTTCCGCCGCATGTTCTCCAATCCGCTGGACCCGAACAACTGCTTCGTGGACATCCAGGCCGGATCGGGCGGCACCGAAGCCCAGGATTGGGCGGCAATGCTGGAGCGCATGTACCTGCGCTACTGCGACCGCAAGGGTTTCGGCGCGGAGGTGCTGGAAGAGTCTCCGGGAGAGGTTGCCGGCATCAAGAGCGCAACGCTGAAGGTCAGCGGGGATTACGCCTATGGCCACCTGCGCACCGAGACCGGGGTGCACCGGCTCGTGCGCAAATCGCCCTTCGACGCCAACAACCGCCGCCACACTTCGTTCGCAAGCGTTTTCGTCTATCCGGAAGCCGACGAAACGATCGAAATCGAGATCAATCCCGCCGACCTGCGCATCGACACCTTTCGCGCCTCGGGCGCGGGCGGCCAGCACGTAAACAAAACGGACTCCGCCGTGCGGATCACGCATCTGCCGACCAACATCGTCGTGATGTGCCAGAACGACCGGTCCCAGCATCGCAACCGCGCGGAAGCGATGGCCATGCTGAAATCCAAGCTCTACGAGCTGGAAATGCGCAAACGCGACCAGGAAAAGCAGGCGCTGGAAGACAGCAAGACCGACATCGCGTGGGGACACCAGATCCGCTCCTATGTTCTGGACCAGTCTCGCATCAAGGATTTGCGCACCAACGTCGAGATCGGGAACACGCAGGCGGTGCTCGACGGCGATCTGGACGACTTCATCAACGCGAGCCTGAAGCAGGGCCCGTCATAACGGGAAACGAAGCATGAAAGAACAGACTCCCGCGCCCGGAGCGGACACCAACCAGATCATCGAGGAGCGGCGCGCCAAGCTCGCCGCGCTCCGCGCGCAGGGTCCCGCCTATCCCAATGACTTTCGCCGACAGCACTTGGCGGCCGAGGTCGCGAAGCAGCACGATGGAACGGCGCGCGAGGCGCTCGAAACGACGCCCGTGTCGGTCACCGTGGCGGGTCGAATCATGCTGAAGCGGGTCATGGGCAAGGCGAGCTTCGCAACGATCCAGGACATGAGCGGGCGGCTGCAGATCTACGTGAGCGACGGCGATACCGGACAGGCGGCCCACGAGGCGTTCAAGCACTACGACATCGGCGATATCGTCGGCGTCACCGGAGCGCTCTTCAAGACGCGGACCGGGGAGCTCACCGTGCGCGCCCGCGAACTGCGGCTGCTCGCAAAATCTCTGCGCCCGCTGCCGGAAAAGTTTCACGGTCTCGCCGATCAGGAGGTCAAGTATCGGCAGCGCTACCTCGATCTGATCGTGAACGAGGATGCGCGCGCAAAGTTCGAACGGCGCTCGCTCATCGTTCGCTCGATTCGCAACTTCCTTCTGGACGAGGGGTATCTGGAGGTGGAGACGCCGATGATGCAGCCGATTCCGGGCGGCGCGGCGGCACGCCCCTTCGTCACGCATCACAACGCGCTCGACATGCAGCTTTACCTGCGCATCGCCCCGGAGCTGTATTTGAAACGGCTCGTCGTCGGGGGATTCGAGAAGGTGTTCGAGATCAACCGCAATTTCCGCAACGAGGGCATCTCGACGCGCCACAATCCGGAATTCACGATGCTGGAGTTCTACGCCGCCTACACGGACTACGAGTACATGATGGAGGTCATCCCGCGCATGCTGCTTGCCACGGTGCGCGAGGTGTTTGGCACGCCTAAAGTGAGCTACCAGGGGCGCGAACTCGACTTCGAGAAACCGTACCAGCGCCTCACCATTACGCAGGCGATCCGGCAATACCACCCCGAATACGACGAGGCGCTGCTCCGCGACCGGGAAGCGCTCAGAGCAAAACTCGAGCAGCTTGGGATACCTTACAAGGCCGCAGACGGCATCGGCGGGCTGCAGCTCACACTCTTCGAGAACACCACAGAATCGCTGCTGTTCGATCCGACGTTCATCGTCGATTATCCGGCCGAAGTGTCGCCGCTGGCGCGCAGCAATGACCGCCATCCCGACCTCACGGACCGCTTCGAACTCTACATCGCGGGGCGCGAGATCGCCAACGGCTTCTCGGAACTCAACGATCCGGACGACCAGGCAGCACGCTTCCGCGCGCAGGTGGCGCAGAAGGATGCCGGGGATGCGGAGGCGATGCACTACGACGCCGATTACATCCGGGCGCTGGAATACGGCATGCCCCCGGCTTCCGGCGCCGGGATCGGCATCGACCGGCTCGTCATGCTGTTGACCGACAGCCCGTCGATCCGCGATGTCATCCTGTTTCCTCATTTGCGGCCGGAGTAGTCGGCCCGCGATTGCGACACGGCCCTTTCGCGAACAGAGCCTCCATGGCAGATGGCGATCGCCCCTTGTGGCAACCCGGGCCTGAGCGCGTTGCAGAGGCCAATCTGACGCGCTTCATGCGCTACGTGCGGCAACGCTACGGCGTCGCCCCCTCGGACTACCCGCAGTTGTACGAATGGTCGATACAGGATCCGGAGCGCTTCTGGCACGCGGTGTGGTCATTCTGCGAGGTGATCGCCGCCACGCAGGGTGACGTCGTGCTGCTGGACCGCGACCGGATGCCCGGCGCGCGCTGGTTTCCGCAGGCGCGGCTCAACTTTGCCGAGAACCTCCTTCGCCGCCGCGACCGCGGCACGGCGATCGTCTTCTGGGGCGAGAACCGGCTGAAAAGCCGTGTCACCTACGCCGAGCTGTACGCCGAGACGTCGCGCTTTGCACAAGCGCTGAGGGCGGCGGGCGTCGTAGCCGGCGACCGCGTAGCCGGGTACCTGCCCAACCTGCCGGGTGCCATCATCGCCATGCTGGCCACAACCAGCCTCGGGGCGATCTGGTCGTCCTGCTCTCCGGATTTCGGTGTGCAGGGCGTGCTCGACCGATTCGGCCAGATCGAGCCCCGGATACTGGTGAGCGCGGACGGCTACTTCTATAACGGGAAAACGATCGATGTCATCCCGCGACTCGGGGAAATCGTCGCGCAGATGCCGTCGGTTGAAAAAGTGATCGTCATCCCCTACACGCGGCGCTCACCGCGGATCAGTGATGTACCGCTGGCAGTCAGCGTGCACGACTTTCTCGCGCCCTACCGCGCGGGCCCGATACGTTTCGAACGGCTGCCGTTCAATCATCCGCTCTACATCATGTATTCCTCGGGCACGACCGG
>JBQTJV010000389.1:0-2722 GCA_052386775.1 Betaproteobacteria bacterium | reverse complement strand
AGGAGCCGCCGAAGTCTTTCGAGCCCAAGGAAGGGCCAGCCGGCAAGGACGTGGTGTGGGTTCCCACGCCGTACGCGCTGGTGGAAAAAATGCTCGATCTCGCGAAGGTGACGGCGAAGGACTTCGTGATGGATCTCGGCTCCGGCGACGGGCGCAACATCATCGCCGCGGCCAAGCGCGGCGCGCGCGGCATCGGCGTCGAGTGGAACCAGGACATGGTGGATCTCTCGCGGCGCATCGCAGAAAAAGAAGGCGTCGCGGACAAGGCGCAATTCGTGCAGGGCGACATGTACGAAGCCGACATTTCGAAAGCGACCGTGCTCGCGTTGTTCCTGCTGCCGGAGAATCTCGAGAGGCTCAAGTCCAAGTTTCTTGAACTGCGGCCCGGCTCGCGCATCGTCATGAATGCCTTCGACATCCCGGAATGGAAGCCTGACGTCACCGAGCGCGCCGACGGCGATTGCGGTGCGTGGTGCACGGCACATCTTTATATTGTTCCGGCGAACGTTGCGGGCACGTGGAAGCTGCCCTCCGGCGAGCTCACGCTCGAGCAGACTTACCAGAACGTGTCGGGGACGCTCGCAGCGAACGGCACGCGCACGCCAATCAGCAACGCCAGCCTCCAGGGTGACCGCATCAGCTTCACGGCCGCCGGCGTCACCTACGTGGGTCGCGTGAAAGGCGATGCGATGAGCGGCAGGATGAAAGGCAGTGCCGCGGGCTCGTGGAGCGCTGCGCGGGCGCTCTAAAGTACTTTTGTGCGCCATGAATGGGGTCTGTCGGATATGGCCCCATTTTTTCCGGCATTTCCGTCTACAATGCGTCCGGCTCCTGCACCATGTGCGAGACATTGAGGGTATGCTGGAGGAATGGAAATGAGCGTTTTGCAGCATGCATTGAGGTGGCTGCCGGTGGTGTGTTTGGCGGTGACAGGTGCGGTCGCCACTGCAGCCGAGGTGTCCAAGCCCGAGGCGGCGGGGGAGGCGCAGAAGCCTGCGGCAGAGGAAGCGAAGAAACCGTACGTTCCCGTCGAAGGCCAGGCCGGGCGCGATGCGGTGTGGGTACCGACCCCGCTGGTGCTGGTGGAGAAGATGCTCGATCTCGCGAAAGTGACGCCGAAGGATTTCGTGATGGATCTCGGCTCCGGAGACGGGCGCAACATCATCGCGGCGGCGAAGCGCGGCGTGCGCGGCCTCGGCGTGGAATACAACCCCGATCTCGTGGAATTTTCGCGTCGGCTCGCCGAGAAGGAGGGCGTCGCGGACAAGGCGCAGTTCGTGCAGGGCGACATGTACGTGGCGGACATTTCCAAGGCGACCGTGCTCGCGCTGTTCCTGCTGCCGGAGAACATGGAGAAGCTCAAGCCGAACTTTCTCGCCATGCGCCCCGGTTCGCGGATCGTCATCAACGCGTTCGAGATTCCGGACTGGAGCCCCGACGTCACCGAGCGCGCGGAAGGCGATTGTGGCGCGTGGTGCACCGCGCATCTCTACATTGTGCCGGCGAAGGTGGCGGGAACATGGAAACTGCCGATCGGAGAACTCACGCTGCAGCAGAAGTATCAGAACCTCTCCGGGGTGCTCAACGCCGGCGGCACGCGCATGCCGATCAGTAACGCGCGGCTGCGCGGCGATCGCATCAGCTTCACGGTCGGCGGCGTCAGCTATGTCGGGCGCGTGAACGGCGATGAGATGAGCGGCAAGACAAAAGGCGGCTCGGCCGGCACCTGGTCCGCAGCGCGCGCGTCGTAACCCTCGCCCACCCCCTCGAGCGCTTGCATCAGGCGCAGGATCTGTAATGAGCCACTGGTTCGAGTATTTCCCCGGCAACCATATGTGGTCGCAGGGCATGATGTTCGGCATCGAGATGCAGACGTGGGGCGCGGCGGCGCTCGGCGAGATCGATCAGATCGGCCAGAAGCTGAAGGCGCACGTCGGCGACAACGAGAAGTGGTGGCAGGAATGGACCGCGATGGCGCAGCGCATCGAAGGCTTCGGCGACGCAGCCGAGCGCGACGGCCGCCAGTTGACCGCGGGAAGCTATTACCTGCGTGCGGCGATCTATTATTTCTGTGGCGAGCGCTTCATCGCGCCGTCAGAGCGCAAGTGGGAAACGTATCGCAGTTGCCTGCGCTGTTTCCGCAAGGGCATCGCGCGGCGCTACCCGAACATCGAGCGCGTCGAGGTGCCATACGAGGGCACGACGCTGCCGGCGTGGTTTTTCAAGTCCGACGTGTCAGGCCGCGCGCCGGTCGCGGTGATGTTCGACGGCCTCGACAACGCAAAGGAGATGAGTGTGCTCTTCGGCGGCGTCGAGATTGCGCGGCGCGGCATCCACGTGCTCGCGATCGACGGGCCGGGGCAGGGCGAGGCATTGCGGCTGCAGGGCATTCCCAGCCGCTACGATTACGAGGTGCCGGCACGTGCGGCGTTGGAATACGTCAGCGCGCGTCCCGACGTCGATTCGCAGCGCGTGGCCGTGATGGGCTTCAGCATGGGCGGCTACTACGCGCCGCGCGCGGCGGCGCTAGAGCCGCGCTTCGCCGCCTGCGTGGCGTGGGGCGGACACTTCGACTATCACGAAGCGTGGCTGCGGCGGCGCAAAATCATGGAGTCCGGCGGCACGAAACTTTCCGCGCCGCCGTTTCAACTGCCGTGGGTGCTCGGCATGCCGGACATGGAAGCCTGCATGAAGAAGCTGGAGGGCTATCGGCTCGCCGGCG
>JBQTJV010000388.1:0-5429 GCA_052386775.1 Betaproteobacteria bacterium | reverse complement strand
ACGAGGAGGCCGAGAAGATCACCACGGTTCAGCAGGCGGTCGATTACATCAAGAGTCACGTCAAGTCGTAGTCCCGATCCGGAGCGCATTTGGCAAGACGCAGAGTCGTAGTAACCGGACTAGGAATCGTCGCCCCGGTCGGCATAGGTGTAGCGAAGAGCTGGGGCAATATCGTTGCCGGCAAGTCCGGAATCAAACGCATCACCCGTTTTGACGCCGCCGCCTTCAGCTCGCAGATTGCGGGGGAGGTGCCCGATTTCGACGTGGGGCAATACCTGGCCCCCAAGGAAGCGCGGCGGATGGACACGTTCATTCACTTCGGGATGGCGGCCGGGATCGAAGCCGTCAAGGATGCGGGGCTCGAAGTCACGGCGCAAAATGCCGAACGCATCGGCGTCAACATCGGGTCGGGCATCGGCGGGCTGCCGCTGATCGAGAATACCCACGACGAATACCAGAAAGGCGGCCCGCGCAAGATCTCGCCGTTTTTCGTGCCCGGCACCATCATCAACATGATCTCGGGCAATCTTTCCATCATGTACGGCTTCAAAGGCCCCAATCTCGCGATCGTGACGGCCTGCACTACGGCCACCCACTGTATCGGCGAGTCCGGGCGCATCATTGAGTACGGCGATGCGGACGTGATGATCGCCGGCGGGGCCGAAGCCACCGTCTCACCGCTCGGTGTCGGCGGGTTCTGTGCGGCCCGCGCATTGTCCGGCCGCAACGACGACCCAGCCGGAGCGAGCCGGCCCTGGGACCGGGACCGCGACGGTTTCGTGCTCGGCGAAGGCGCCGGCGTCATCGTGCTGGAAGAATACGAGCACGCAAAAGCGCGCGGCGCACGAATATATTGCGAACTGGCCGGATACGGCATGAGCGCCGATGCACATCACATGACCGCGCCCTGCGAGGACGGCGATGGCGCCGTGCGCTGCATGGCGAATGCACTGCGCAATGCCGGGGTGAATCGCGACCAGGTCGACTACATCAACGCCCACGGCACATCGACGCCCCTGGGAGACGTCGCCGAAACCGTGGCCGTAAAACGCTGCTTCGGCGACCGCGCTGCAAAGCTCGCCGTGAGCTCCACAAAATCCATGACCGGGCACCTGCTTGGTGCCGCCGGGGGCGTGGAGGCGGTGTTCTCGGTACTCGCCCTCCGCGACCAGGTTGCGCCTCCGACCATCAATCTCATCAATCCCGACCCGCAGTGCGACCTCGACTACGTGCCCAATACAGCGCGGGAAATGAAGATTGCCGTCGCCGTGTCCAACTCGTTCGGTTTCGGCGGAACGAACGGCAGCCTGGTGTTCCGGACGCTCTAGCCTGCCCGCGCAGGCTCTCTTTCCCCTCACTCCCACGCCATGATTCTGGTGAACGGAGCGGTGAGCGACAGCATCCCCGTAACCGACCGCGGCCTCGCTTATGGCGACGGTGTGTTCCGCACGTTGCGGGCGCGCGGCGGCCAGCCCTTGAGCTGGCCCTATCAGTACCGGAAGCTGGAGCATGATTGTTCCGCGCTCGGCATTCCGTGTCCTCCCGCTGCTCTGCTGCGTGCCGAAATTGCTCGCGTCGCCGACGGCGAGCCGGAATGCGCGGTGAAAATCGTCGTCACCCGCGGGCCGGGACAGCGTGGCTATGCGCTGCCTCGCACATCGCAGCCCTCGCGGATGGTCATGGCGGCGCCCATTCCGGCATACCCGGAGGACTATGCGAAATCCGGAATCAAGGCGAGGCTCTGCGCGCTGCGCCTCGGTTTTCAGCCGAGGCTGGCTGGCATCAAGCATCTCAACCGGCTGGAAAACGTGCTCGCGCGCCGGGAATGGAGCGATTCGAGCATCGCCGAGGGCGTGTTGCTCGACGCCGAGAGCAACGTTATCGGCGGAACCATGACGAATCTGTTCATATGCACCAACGAGACGCTCGCCACACCGGATCTTGCGCGGTGCGGCGTTGCCGGGGCAACACGCGACCGGGTTCTGGCGTGCGCCGCGGCACGGCACATTCCCTGCCGGGTGTCGTCCCTGCCGCTCACTGAGATCATGCGGGCGGATGAAGTTTTTCTGGTCAACAGCCTGATCGGCGTCTGGCAGATACGCGAGTTGGCGGATAGAACCTGGCCGCCCGGAACCATGACGCAACGGATCAGGCACTGGCTGGATGAAGAACGCGATTAAGCGCTGGGTGACGCTCCTCTTGCTGCTGCCGCTGGCAGGCATTGCCCTTGCAGCGGGGGGGCTGGCGTTTTACGCCTACAGCCCGCTCAATCCCGTTCAATCGCCGCTGCAGTTCAGCCTGAAGCAGGGCAGCAGTCTGCGCAGCGCGGCACAACAGATGGCTGACGCCGGAGTGCTGGCGAAGCCGGCTGTCTTCGTGGTATTCGCCCGGCTGATGGGCGAGGCGGGCAATATCAAGGCCGGCAACTACGAGGTGGAGCGCCCGGTCACGCCGCTGCGCCTGCTGCGCAAGATTACCGAAGGCGATTACACGCAGGATGTCATTACGGTGGTCGAAGGCTGGACCTTTCAGCAGATGCGAAAAGCGCTCGACGAGCACCCCGGCATCCGGCACGACAGCAGCGGCCTCGGCAACGACGAGCTGCTGCGCCGCCTCGACATGACCGAGGGGTCTCCCGAGGGCTGGTTCTTCCCCGATACCTACCATTTCAGTCGAGGCAGCAGCGATTTAAGCATCCTGCGGCGCGCGCACCGCCTGATGCGCAGCGCACTGGCAGATCAATGGGAGCGTCGCGCCCCGGGTCTGCCGCTTGCCTCTCCGTATGAAGCGCTCATACTCGCTTCCATCATCGAAAAGGAAACCGGACAGGCGACCGAACGCGCCCTGATCGCCGCGGTGTTTATCAATCGATTGCGCATCGGAATGAAACTGCAGACCGATCCTACCGTGATCTACGGCATGGGGCAGAGCTTCGACGGCAATCTGCGCCGGCGCGATCTGACTTCGGACACGCCGTACAACACCTATGTTCGAACCGGGCTGCCGCCGACCCCGATTGCGCTCCCGGGACTGGCGTCGATCACTGCCGCCCTCAATCCCGCCCGGAGCGATGCGCTGTACTTCGTGTCCCGCGGAGACGGCACTTCTCAGTTCTCGCGGACGCTGGCCGAACACGATCGCGCCGTCGCGAAATATCAGAAGTCGGGGCGGCGATGACGCCGGGCAAGTTCATCACCCTCGAGGGCATCGATGGCGCCGGGAAAACGACCCATCTCACCTGGCTGGCCGGGTGGCTGCGACAACGTGGAATATCGCTGACCGTGACGCGCGAACCCGGCGGCACGCCGCTCGGCGAGCGGCTGCGTGAACTGCTGCTGGACCGCGCGCAGCGGCTCCACCCCGCGACCGAGACGCTGCTGGTCTTTGCCGCCCGCCGCGAACACCTCGACAAGGTGGTCCTTCCCGCGCTCGAGAGCGGCAACTGGGTGCTTTGCGATCGTTTCACCGATGCCACGTTCGCCTACCAAGGCGGGGGAACCGGCGTTTCATGGGCCGTTATCGCCGCGCTGGAGCGCCTGGTGCAGGGCGATCTTCAGCCCGACATGACGGTACTGCTGGATGTACCGCCCGGGTTGGGTCGGCAGCGCAGCGCGCAAGCCCGACCGCCTGACCGCTTCGAGCAGGAACAGGAGGCCTTTCATGTCCGCGTGCGCGAGGCTTATCTGCGGCGGGCGCGCGAGCATCCCGCCCGCATTCGGGTCGTTGACGCCACCGGCACTATTGCCGATATTCAGGACAAACTTTCACATATCATGACAACTATATGATTTATCTGGTGTTATACTTATCAAGTTACTCGGCTGTAGCGCCCCACCCGTAAATGTCTCCCTTACCCTGGCACGAGGCGATTTTCCGGCGATACGCGGAGCAGCGCAGAGAGCTTCCGCATGCGGTGCTCCTATATGGCGCGGAAGGCATCGGCAAAAGCCTGTTTGCGGTGAGCCTGGCCCAGGCGCTGCTTTGCGAGTCACCGGGGTCCGGGAGGCCGTGCCAGACCTGCGCCGCCTGCGCCTGGTTCGAGTCGGGAAATCACCCCGATTTTCGGCTGATCGAACCCGCGCGCGCGGAAGAGGGCGAGCAGGAGGACCAGGCGAACCCGGCCAAGGCCGGCGTGCGGATCGTCATCGATCAGGTTCGGGCACTCGCGGACTTTATCAACGTCTCCAGTCACCGCGGAGGGGCGAAGGTCATCCTGATCCGGCCCGCGGAGGCACTGAATGTCAATGCCGCCAACGCGCTCCTCAAGAGCCTGGAAGAGCCGCCCTCGGATACTTTTTTTCTGCTGGTTGCCCACCGCATCCATTTTCTGCTGGCCACCATCCGCAGCCGCTGTCGTTACCTGTCCCTGCCGGCACCCGAGCCTCATGTGGCAGAAACGTGGCTGCGGTCCCAAGGGGTTTCCGATCCGGCGCTCGCGCTGGCGCATACCGGCAATGCGCCGCTCCTAGCCCATGAACTGGCGCAGCGCGATTACTGGCGCCAGCGCGCTGCCTTCCTCTCCTGCGTGGCCGTGCGGCGGTTCGATGCCCTGGCGGCGGCGAGCGAGATCGGCGATTTCGAGTTGCGCGATATCGTGCGCTGGCTTCAAAAATGGACGTTCGACCTCGTTTTGCAAAAATGCGCGGGCAGAATCCGCTACAACCCGGATCACGAGGCCGCGATTACCGCGCTGTCGGCCCGCATCGAACCGCTGAAGATGCTGCGCTTTCACCGCGAGCTGCTCGATCTGCAGCGGGTGATAAACCATCCGCTGAATGCGCAACTCTTGCTCGAGCAGGTCTTGCTCGACTATGGCTATGCCATGGATAGCGTGCCCGCGGGGACACCGGCCTGACATGCTCGTCGATTCGCATTGCCATCTCGATTTTCCCGAGCTTGCTCCGCAACTGGAGAGCGTGCTCACACTGATGCGTGACAACCGCGTTTCCCGTGCGCTCTGCGTCAGTGTCAAGCTGGAAGACTTCCCGAACATCAGAGCCCTCGCGGAGCAACACCCGGAACTCTATGGCTCGGTCGGCGTTCATCCCGACTATGAGGGCGTGGCGGAAGCAACCGTCAAGGAACTCGTCGCACTGGCCGACCATCCCCGGATCCTCGCCATCGGCGAGACCGGCCTCGACTATTACCGCCTGACGGGCGACCTCGACTGGCAACGGGAGCGATTCCGCTGCCATATCCGCGCGGCCCGCGAGTGCGGCAAGCCGCTCATCGTTCACACCCGGTCGGCGGCAGCAGATACGCTGCGCGTCATGCGCGAAGAAAGGGCAGGGGAGGTGCGCGGTGTCATGCACTGTTTCACCGAGTCATGGGACGTGGCGAGCGCCGCGATGGACCTGGGCTTCTATGTGTCCTTTTCGGGTATCGTCACGTTCAAGAATGCACAGGCCTTGAAGGAGGTGGCCCGAAAG
>JBQTJV010000387.1:0-6998 GCA_052386775.1 Betaproteobacteria bacterium | reverse complement strand
TCGCCGGCATCATCCCAAGTCGCGCTCGCGTTGCTTTGCGCGTCTCGGGAGGCATCTATCCGATCGCGTCCCGCTTGCCCGCGTGCGGACGTGCCCCCATTGCCCGCAGCCGGCTGCGGCCCGGAAGTTTCACTGAATACGTGGCGATCCAGCGTGGCCTCCGTCGAGTCGGGCGGAACGAGCGGGTAGATCTCTTCGGCCGACAATCCCCGGTACTCGGTATTGAGCAATGCGCCCGGAGGGGGCCTGAGCCCGTCATCGATCAGGAGCAGATTGACCGCGTGATCTGCGGCAATGTCCCAGCGGCGCAGCGAACGGTGGTTGCGGCGGTCGAAGTGCGCCAGCGCGCAGTGCATCGCTTCATGCGCGAGGACGAACTGCGTGTGGGCAAAATCGAGTTCCGCGATATAGGCCGGATTGAAATAGAAAGCCCGGCCATCGGTCGCTATGGTCTTGCACCATGCCGCGTCTGCCGCCACCAGCGGGAGATGCATCACCAGCGCACCGATGAACGGTTTTTCCAGTATGAGCCGCGTGCGCGCGGCGCTGAGCTTGGTCGTAACGTCGTCGGACTGAGTCACGGCACGCGCGCCAGCTTGAGATCGTAGAGCATCAGGTCGGTGATGCTGCTGGCCCAGACGGCGAACTCGGGCACTGCGAACAGCGGCTTGCCCACCGAACGATGCATATCCGTCACCAGCATGACGCCCATCTCGCGCTGGGGGAAACGCGTGGCATAGCGCAGGATGTTGCCGTACACCACTTTGGCATGCGGCATGTCGCGCGCCTGCATGGCCCGCCGCACGAGCGCTGCCGCGACGCCATACTGCAGATCGATGGCCTGCGGCACCGGTTCGCTCTCGCCCTGCAGGATCGCCTCGATGTCGGGCAGCTCGGCCATATGATCGATGAACGCTTTGCATTCCACGCCGGCCGCTAGGCCGACGCAGGCCTGCAGCGCATCGCGCAGCAGATTCGGTGCATCGGCGAACTTGACCAGCGCCCGGTGCGCATACTCCCATGACCGCGGGCTCGGAAAAGCGACGGGGTTCTGCGCGGCGTCGAAGTCGAAAAGCAGATCCGGCCGAAAGCGCAGGAAAGCGATGAGGCGTTCATCGATCCCCGCGGCGTGCGCCCACCTCACCCAGTCCTCCAGATCGGCCTCGATATCGTAATGCGTGAACCGGTTGGCAAGCGGTGTCGGCATGACATAAGTCACACCGCGATCGCCATAGCGGTTGCCGGCCGCGAAAATCACCCATCCCGGCGGCACCCGGTAGTCGCCCAGCCTGCGATCGAGGATCAGTTGATACGCCGCTGCGGTGACCGTCGGCGGCGCCGAGGTGATTTCGTCCAGGAAAAGAATGCCGCGTGGCCCGTGACGCGCGGCGTCCGGCAACAGCGAAGGCACCGACCACTCCACCAGCTCACCCTTGCGAAACGGCACCCCGCGCAGATCGGTCGGCTCCATCTGCGACAGCCGGATGTCGATCAGCGGCACGCCGTGATCGGCCGCGATCTGCGCGATGATCTGCGACTTGCCGACGCCGGGCGGGCCCCACAGCATGACGGGCGTGTGCGCGTGCGAAGCGGTGCTCGCAAACTCGCGGTCCAGGACGGCGCGGACGTGGGAGGGACGCATCGGCATCAGGCCTCGGCGGTGGCGCGCGTCTGCATCAGCCGCGCCTGCACCAGCGCGATCTCGAGCCTGGCGCGATCCACAAATCCCGGTATGAGTCGAAAGACTTCAAGCAGCTTGTCGGGGCGCCTGCACGCCGCGGCCTCCAGTCGGCGCCGCGTCTCGGAGGTGAGATCGAGATGCGTCAGCAGCGCCGCCGCGTTCCAGTCATGGAACTCGCTTGCCAACGCCGCGGCGGTCGCGTCCGACCATTGCTCTGAAACGAGCATCTCGGGAAAAACCTCCCTGGCCAGCGTCCTTCCTTGCCAGGCCGGCTCGAGCCGCAGCCCATTGAGACCGGCCCCGCGCCTTTTCGAATCGCGCAAGAACCACTGCGCTGCAGGACTCGGGCCGGCTGCATCGTTCACATAGCTTGCCAGCACGTCGCGGTGCGGCACGGGCCACGCCGCGCCGGGTTGCCCTGCATCCGGCACGCGCAGGCATTCGGCTTGGAAATCGGTATCGCCTGCGAGAAACGGGCACCACGCGGCGTCGGCTGGCGCCTCCGCTGCGCTGAGCGTGTTGCGCGTTTGCAGCAGCGCGAGCGGCGCACCGGCACGCTTGTCGAGCAGCCATAATTCCACGCGGTCGGCTTGCGGGAATGGCAGCGGCGGACGGCGGTCCACCGCCTCCATCAGCGATGCGGAATCCGCAGGAGAGAAACGATGCGCATCATCCATCCAGCCGCCCACCGGCCACAGGCGCCCTTCTCGGCTGCGCAACCGCGCGCGCCAGTGCTCGCCGTCCACCGTGTACGCGAGCGCATGCCCGACGTCCACGACATGCAACATGCCGCGATAAGGGGAGAGCTGGCGCTGGCTGTAGTACTTCGGTGTCAACGTGTCGCGCGCTCCATAATCGGCGCCCACGCGCCGCCGGCACTTCGGATGTATAGTTACGCCGGTTCGACCCATTTTATCCCATGAAATTCTGCAGCAATTGCGGTGCGGCCGTAAGCCGCCGCGTTCCGCCTGGCGATACCCTTCCGCGCTACGTATGCGATTCCTGTCACGCCATCCACTATCAAAACCCGCGCATGGTGGTCGGCTGCATACCGGAATGGGAGGATCGCATCCTTCTGTGCCGGCGCGGGATCGAACCGCGCCATGGCTTGTGGACCGTGCCGGCGGGTTACATGGAAAACGGCGAAACCACCGCGCAGGGCGCCGAGCGGGAGACGCTGGAGGAAGCGAATGCCCGCATCGAAATGGGACCGCTGTACGCGCTCTACAACATCCCGCACATCAACCAGGTATACATCCTGTTTCGGGCGCGCCTGCTGGATCTCGATTTCCGCGCAGGGGCCGAAACCCTGGAAGTGCGCCTGTTCACGGAACAGGAAATCCCATGGGAGGGACTGGCGTTCGCCACCGTGCGCAACACCCTTACCCGCTACTTCCAAGACCGCAAGGAGGGCGAGTACCGCTTTCACATGGGAACGATCGAGCCCATGACCAGGCGCGCTCTCTGAGAGGCCGGGCACGCGCGCGGCTCAACCATGGCATTCCGTCTGGCCCGCCTGACCGTCGCCGCACTGGCATTGGGTTGGGCGGGTTTCGTCGCGTCGGAATCGATTCCTCCGGGCGTGGCGCGGCACACGATCGATATCGCGGGAATGTCCATCGACGTGCATACCTACAAGCCTCAGCGCTACACCGGCCGCGCCCTGCTGGTGACGCTGCACGGGCTGAACCGCAACGCGGCGGGCTATCTCGCCTACACCACGGCCCTAGCGGAGCAACACGGTTTTCTGCTGGTCGCGCCCCTGTTCGATCGCGAACGCTTTCCGACGTGGCGCTACCAGGCCGGCGGCATCGCGCGTTATGCGAACCCGCCCGAATCCCGCCCGCTGCGGCCCGAGCCTGAATCGCGCTGGACAGCAAGGCTGCTGCTCGATCTCATCGATGCCATCAGGAGCCGGGAGAGCACGCCCGACCTGCCCTACTATCTCATCGGACACTCGGCCGGCGCACAGTTCCTCAGCCGCTTTGCCGCTTTTGTTCCGAATGCCGCGCAGCGCATCGTCATCGCGAACCCCTCGACTTATGTCTGGCCGGCGCGCACGGCGCACTTCCCATACGGATTCGGCGGGCTGCCGGAAGGTCTCAATACGGACGAGGCTGTCCAGCGCTATCTCGCGCAACCGGTAACCATCTTTCTGGGGGCGTCCGACGTGAAACGAGACGGCACGCTGAACGTGACGGACGCGGCCATGCGGCAGGGTTCCAATCGCCATGAGCGCGGCGTGCAGGTGTTCCGTGCCGCACGCGACGTCGCGCGAAATAACGGCTGGACCTTCAACTGGCGGCTCGTCGAAGCGCCCGGCGTCGGCCACAGCGCGCGGCGCATGTATGCGAGTCCGCAGGCGGACGCGGCCATCGCAGACTAGAAGATGCGCTTGGCTCACTCCGGCATCTGACGCCGCAACTGGACCGGTTCGCGACGCTTGGCGCGCATGCGGATGTTCAGCATCTCGACCCCAACCGAAAACGCCATCGCAAAGTAGATGTAGCCCTTCGGAATATGCAGGTCCCAGCCTTCGCCGATCAGCGCGAGACCGATCAGAATGAGAAAACTCAAGGCGAGCATCTTGATGGTGGGATGGCGGTCGACGAATTCCCCGATCGGGCGCGCGGCGGACATCATCACCAGGACCGCGAGCACGATGGCGATGATCATGATCGCGATCTCATCGACCATGCCGACGGCGGTGATGACCGAATCGAGCGAGAAAACGATATCGATGATGGCGATCTGAACGATGATCGCGCCGAATGTGGCCACCGCCGGCGCCGCGGCGCTGCCGTGATGCTCCTCGCCTTCCAGCGCGTTGTGGATCTCGTGCACGCTCTTCCAGAGCAGGAACAGCCCGCCGCCGATGAGAATCAGATCGCGCCCGGAGATCTCCTTGCCAATGATTGAAAACAGCGGTTGGGTCAGCGTCATGATCCAGGCCAGAGAAAGGAGCAGCGCAATGCGTGTCAGCATCGCAAACGCCAGCCCCAGTGTGCGCGCCCGGTTTCTCTGGTGCTCCGGCAGTCGCCCCACCAGGATGGTGATGAAAATGATGTTGTCCACGCCGAGCACGATTTCCAGCGCGGCGAGCGTGACCAGCGCCAGCCAGGCGTGAGGATCAAGCAGCCATTCCATGCGAGCTCCCGGTTGTCGAATCGGTTCGAATTATAGGCATCCCCCGTATGCTAGAGTTCGCGCTATTTTCTGTGTAGAGATTTCATGACGGCATCCTTGGAACATCTCCGGCAGTGGATCGGCAGGAAAGCGAGCCACACGGACACTGCAACCGCCTGGCCGGTTGCCGCGCTCTCGGCCACGCTGGACCGGCCCGACCCCGAACCCGCGATCGGCACGCAAATTCCACCGGGCTGGCACTGGCTCTACTTCCTGGAAACGACGCCGGGCGCGGAATTGGCGCGGGACGGTCATCCCGAACGCGGCGGTTTTCTGCCGCCGGTCGAATTGCCGCGCCGCATGTGGGCAGGCGGCCGCATCGAGTTTTGCTCGCCGATGCGCGTCGGCGATGCCCTGCTTCGCGAATCGGAGATCCTTTCGGTGGAGCCCAAGCAGGGGAAAAGCGGCAGCCTCGTTTTTGTCACCGTCCGGCACACGATCCGCTGCTCGGGAACCATCGCGGTCGTGGAAGAGCACGATATCGTCTATCGTGAAGCGGCAAAGCCCGGCGATCGTCTTCCCGCGGGTGAGCCGGCTCCGCAAACCGCGACGTGGCGGCGCGCGCTCACCGCCGACGCGGTACTCCTTTTTCGCTTTTCCGCGCTGATCTTCAACGCACACCGCATCCACTACGACATCGACTATTGTCGCGAGGAAGGGTATCCCGGTTTGATCGTGCACGGACCGCTGCAGACGATACTGGCTCTCGATCTGTGCCGCCGCAACGATCCGCGCCCGGTGCGAAGACTCGACTACCGCGCGCGCCTGCCCGTATACCACGGCGAACCGTTCACCGTGAACGGAGAGCCGGATGCGAACGGGCGAAGCGTGACGCTCTGGATTGCGAACGCGGCGGGCAGTTGTGCCATGACTGCAACCGCGACTTTTTAGAACGAAACGCTATTTCGTCCGGATGGCGAGCGCGTAGCAGAAATGCGGCCGGCTCCCCGGAAACGGGGCATCGTCCGCCAGACACGACAGATTGGTCAATGCGTTCGCCCCGCGCTGGACGGCCTCCGCTTTCAAGGCCTCCACCGCCTCGGCGCGCGCGGCATGGGTGGGGACCTGAAAGGCGCTGCGCCACGACTCGACCCACAGCCGTGCGACGATCTGGTAGCGATCCGATGTCAGCGTGCCCGGTTCGTAGATGCGCACCTCCTCCGGTGCAGCCACCGCTGTCGGCGCCAGCGCCATCAAAAACAACAGCGCGTAACGGGCAGGCAAGTTCATCGATGATTCCATTTTTTCGCCGTGGATCGCTATTGTAGCGGACGCGAGTTGAACGGGGCCCTTGCGCGCAATGAACGGCGTTCTCGGCGTCCGTTCGATTGCGCGCATGTAACCCGGCGCGTCAGCGTGCGGCGTTACAGGTTGTAGCCTTTCTCATTGTGCAGGACGGTATCCAGGCCCTCGGTCTCTTCCTCCGAAGAAATCCGCAGACCGGCCACCGCCTCGCTGACCCAGAGCAGGATCCACGTGCCGATTCCCGACCAGGCGCCGACGGCCAGAATGCCGATCACCTGCACCACGATCTGGTCTGCCATCGTCACTTTGTCGGGGTAACCGACACCCCCCAGCGCGGCAGCCGCGAAGATGCCGGTGAGGAAGGTGCCGATGATGCCGCCGATCCCGTGCACCGGGAAGACGTCCAGCGAGTCATCGATCCGCAGCGAGCGCTTCACGAAGTTGGTCGCGAAGAAGCACACGACGCCCGCCGTCGCGCCGATGGCGAGAGCGCCCATGGGCCCGACGAACCCGGAGGCCGGGGTAATCGTGCCCAATCCGGCCACCATGCCGGTGACTATGCCGAGCACGGACGGCTTTTCATAGCGGATCCATTCGCAGATGACCCACGCCAGCGCGCCCGTCGCCGCGCCGATATGCGTGACTAGCATCGCCATTCCCGCTGCACCGTCGGCAGCGAGCGCGCTCCCTGCATTGAATCCGAACCAGCCGACCCACAGCATGCAGGCGCCGGTCACCGTCATCGTCAGATTGTGGGGCGGCATCGGGGTCTCCGGGAAACCGCGGCGGCGGCCCAGCACCAGCGCCGCCACTAGGGCCGCAATGCCGGCGTTGAGATGCACCACCGTGCCGCCGGCGAAGTCCATCAGCCCCATTTTCTGCAGCC
>JBQTJV010000386.1:0-4310 GCA_052386775.1 Betaproteobacteria bacterium | reverse complement strand
CCCGCGGGCGCACGGTTCTGCCCCGCCTGCGCTGAGCCGGTCCTCGCTCGCCTCGCGGAGCCGCGTCACACGGCGGCGCCCGGCGAGTACACGCCGCGCCACCTGGCCGAGCGGATCCTCACCGCCCGCGAGTCGCTCGAGGGCGAACGCAAGCAGGTCACGGTGCTGTTCGCCGACCTCAGCGGGTCGCTGCAGCTGCTGACCGGGCGGGATCCGGAGGAGGCCCGCCGGCTGCTGGATCCCGTCCTCGGCCACATGATGGAAGCCGTGCACCGCTACGAGGGAACCGTCAACCAGGTCATGGGGGACGGGATCATGGCGCTCTTCGGCGCACCGCTGGCCCTCGAGGACCATGCGCTGCGCGCCTGCTACGCCGCCATCCGGATGCAGGACGCCGTGAAGCGCTACGCGGCCCAGATCGGGCGGGGCGGGCAGCTGTCCATCGAGATCCGCGTCGGGCTCAACTCCGGCGAGGTGGTGGTGCGCTCGATCGGAAGCGATCTCCACATGGACTACACCGCAGTGGGCCAGACGACCCATCTCGCAGCGCGCATGGAGCAGCTCGCAACGCCGGGGAGCATTCGCCTCACGGCCGACACCCTGGCGCTCGCGGAGGGTTACGTCGAAGTGAAATCGATCGGGCCGATCCCGGTTAAGGGGCTCGCGGAGCCGGTGGAGGTGTACAACCTTACCGGAATCGGCGCAGCCCGCACGCGACTGCAGGTGTCACGGGCACGCGGCCTGACCCGCTTTGTGGGACGAGACGCGGAGCTCGATCAGCTGCGCCGAGCCGCCGAGGATGCGGCGCGCGGTCGCGGCCGCATCGTTGCAGTCGTAGGCGAGCCAGGAGTCGGGAAATCGCGGCTCTATTACGAATTCATTCAGTCTCACCACGTTCGTGACTGGCTGATTCTCGAGGCAGGATCGGTTTCCTACGGCAAGGCGACGCCCTACCTGCCGCTCGCCGACCTGCTGCGAAGCTATTTCAGGATCGACGCGCGCGACGACATTCGCGGAATCCGGATCAAGGTCACGGGCGGGCTGCTTACGCTCGACGAGGCCCTGAAGGATACGGTTCCGGTCGCGCTGTGGCTCCTCGATGCGCTGCCGGCCGACAGCCCGTTCCTCATGCTGGAGCCTGCCGAACGCCGTCGCCAGACGCTCGCGGCAGTGAAGCGGATTCTCCTGCGCGAGAACCAGCTGCATCCTCTGATGCTCGTATTCGAGGACCTGCACTGGATCGACGCCGAGACCCAGGTCTTCCTCGACAGCTTCGTCGAGAGCCTGCCCGCATCGCGCATCCTTCTTGCAGTCAACTACCGGCCGGAGTACCGGCACGGCTGGGCGAACAAGACCTACTATTGCCAGCTTCACGTCGATCCGCTGCCGCCCGAAAGCGCCGAAGATCTGCTCGATGCGCTGCTCGGCAGGGATGCAAGCACCGCTACGCTGAAGCGGCTGCTCATCCAGCGCACGGAGGGCAGCCCGCTTTTTCTCGAGGAAAGCGTCCGCACGCTGCTAGAGACGCGCGTGCTCGTCGGTGAACGGGGTGCATGCCGGCTCGTCGCGGAACCCGACACGCTGCAGGTGCCTGCAACCGTCCAGTCGATCATTGCTGCACGCATCGACCGCCTCGAGCCGCAGGAGAAGCGCCTGCTCCAGGCGGCCGCCGTGGTGGGAACGCATGTGCCGTACCCCGTCCTCGAGGCAATAGTCGAGCTCGACGAGGAAGCGCTGCGGCGCTCGCTTGCCCTGCTTCAGACTCGAGAATTCGTCTATGAGGCGCAACTGTTTCCCGAACTGGAGTACGCATTCAAGCATGCGTTGACACACGAGGTCGCTTACGGGAGCGTTCTTCAGGACCGCCGGCGCACGCTCCATGCCTCAGTCGTGGCGGCGATCGAGCGCATCTACGCCGACCGCCTGCCCGAGCAGGTCGAGCGCCTCGCGCATCACGCATCAAGAGGCAGGGTTCTGTCGAAGGCGATGCACTACCTCCGCCAGGCTGGATCGAAGGCGATCAGCCGTTCGGCCAACCGCGAAGCCGTGGTGTATTTTGAAGAAGCGCTGAAGCTGCTCGACGAACTGCCGCAGAACGCGGAGACATTGACCCAGGCACTTGAGATCCGCATGGCCCTCGGACCGGCGCTTATCGCGTTGAAGGGCGCGCCGTCACCGGAGGTGGAACGGCTGTATTCAGGGGCGCTCGCGCTGGTTGACCGGCTCGATGCCAACCAGCATCGCTTCCCGGCGCTGTGGGGCCTGTGGTTCGTGCATTACACCCGCGGCGACTATCCGGTCGCAGTCGAAGCCGGCGAGCGGCTGCTCGCGACCGCACGCCTTGGAGCCGATGATGGCCAGCTTCTCGAAGCGCACCACTCCCTCTGGCCGACCCTGGTGGCCATGGGCCGCCCCCTCGATGCGATGAGCCATTTCGAGCGCGGCCTCGCGATCTACGATCGGGAGCGTCACAGTCGCTATGCGCTTGTCTATGCCGGTCACGATCCCGGTGCGTGCTGCCATTGGCATCTCGGCATGACGCATTGGCTGCTCGGATACCCGGAGCGTGCGCTTCGCAATGTGCGCGACGCATGCCGGCTCGCCGAGGAACTCGAGCATCCGATGACGACGGTCATCGCACGGTGGTTCAGCGCCTGGGTCCACTGCCAGCGCGGCGAGCGGGAGCTTGCCATAGCGTGCCTGGAGAGCGTCTGCGCGCTGGCCAAGCCACATGGATTGGCGCACTGGCTGGACACGACGGAAGCCCTCCTTCAGATAATGACGCTAGAGCGTCTCCATGCTGCCGCACTTACCGATCTCTACGTGAAACTGCAGGGGTCGCAATTCACGACGAGCTGGAGAAAAGTGGCCTTCCTTTGCGTCCTCGCCGAGATATGCGCAAATTCCGATTACGCGGATGAAGGTCTGAAGGTGCTGCGCTCGCTACCTCCGGAACAGCGTGCGGCATGGGCGGCACCGGAGATCCTGCGGCTCGAGGGCGAGTTGCTGCTAAGGCAGAGGCAGAGCGGTGTTGACGAGTCGACAGGCCGTTTCCGGGACGCGATCGAGCTGGCGCGCAACCGGGGCGAGAAAGCGTTTGAGCTGAGAGCGGCTACGAGCCTCGCCCGCCTGCTCGGCAATCAGGGCCGACGGGAAGAAGCGCGCAGCACGCTTGCCGGAATCTACGGCTGGTTCACGGAGGGACTCGACACTGCGGACCTGAAGTCGGCATACGAACTGCTCCAGGAACTGTCGTGAGGAGAGAATCGCGCAATGGGTGCGCATTCGACGGGACTCCGGTGTTCATGAGGAAACAAGCGGCGGGGAGCGCGCTCCCCGCCGTAAGATACTGGAACGTCGTGCCTGATGCCGCGTCGTTATGCCTTGAGCAAATCGATTACTCGCATCGTTGCGGGCGTCGTGCCCTTGTTGGAAGTCACCTCGATTGTTCCCGCGTCACAGGTCCACATATGGCCGGTCTTCGCAATAAAAGGCTTGTGGTCGTCCTGTGTGATTTCGAGCGTTCCCTGGGTACACTCGCAGATCATGGCGTTTTGCATTTTCGATTTCGACATGGCGCCAGGCTGATACGTGCTCGCCCGTACCTGCACTTTAGCGATGCCCGGGATCATGGATGCCACGGGTTCCATTCTCTTGGTATCGATTTTGCCGGTCCTTTCCAGATTTTGAGCCAATAGTGTGCCGGGTGTGGCGTTGAGCATAGCCGATACCCCTGCGAGCCCGGCGATCATCACTTCCCTGCGCTTTGCGTTCATTTGGCTTGCAGATCTCATGTATCTCCTCCATCAAGAAAAGATCTTGCGCGCATAACTTCAACACTTCGGTTCGGATCGTAGCCCTTTTGACGCGCTTAAGAGCTTGGCTACTCCCATCTAGGCTGAGAAGGCGGCTTTTACCGCTCGGATGGGGGTCCGTGCGAATAACGCTACGCTCGCGCTATGACGGTGTCAATCATGCCGATTCGTTTCGATCGGCCCTGCTAGATTTCGCGCTTCGCCGACCGCGCCGAACGGCGTGCAAACCAAAGCAACGGCAGGCCGAGCAGCATTACACCGATGCCCAGTTGCGCCCCGATGCTGCCGGGATCCTTCGACATCGCGTAGTTCGTGCTCGAATACAGCATGTACGCGCACATCAGGCAGAACAGGATGGGCGTGAACGGGTAGAGCGGCACGCGGAACGGCTCTGCGGTAGCGGGCTGCTGGCGCCGCAGCACGATGAGTGACAGGCCCGTCAACAGGAAGAACAGCCAGAATGCCGGTGCGGTATAGGCGACCTTGGTCTCGAAA
>JBQTJV010000385.1:0-12660 GCA_052386775.1 Betaproteobacteria bacterium | reverse complement strand
CGTGATGTCCATCTGGTACGGCATACTTGCGCCGGCCGGCACGCCGCGCGACATCATCAACCGGCTCAATTCGGAGATCCACAAGGCGCTTGCCTCAGCGGACGTCAAGCAGCGGCTTGCCACTTCGGGGGTCGAACCGCTGGTCAGCACGCCGGATCACTTCGCCAGGCACATCCGCGCGGAGAAGGCGCGCTATGCCAAGATCATCCAGGACTCGGGGGTCACGGCGCAGTAGTCGCCGCGCCAGGCAAACGATCGATACTGCGCCGAAGCGGTCATGTGCCCGCCCGCACCACGAGCGGTGATGTTGCACTAACGATTGGTGAGACGCACGGAACGTCCCAGGCCCGCGCAGTCCTCGTCGGTCCTGAGCCCGGCGGCGCGGATGCCGTGCGCCGCCAGTTCTTCGTCGCGTTCCTGCGTGTCGCCGGTGACGCCGACTGCGCCGATCACTTCGCCCTGCTCGTCGCGTATCAGCATGCCGCCGCCCTCGGGGAAGAGCTGGCCGCCGGAGGCGCCGATGAGATAGTTCATGAACAGCGGCCGCTCTTCGGTGCGCACCCGCACCAGGCTGGAAGAGCGCCCGAGCGCGAGGGCGGCGTAGGCCTTGCCCATGGCCATTTCAAACCGCATCATGGCCGAGCCGTCCTCTTTCTTGAACGCCTTGAGGCGGGCCCCAGGATCGGTCACCGCGACGCTCAACGGCCGGCAGTCGAGCTCGCGGCCGCGGCTCAGAATGGCATCGATGATGCGATCGCACTGCTCGAGCGTGATGGCAGACATCTCCTGTCCTCCTTCATGTTGGATCGCTGGTGGGGGAATTGTCGGGAATCGCGGGGCGAAATGCCAGCGGACTTGCATTAAAATGGCATGGCGCCCAGTGTAACGCCGACGCAGCGCCTCATTCGCCGTCCACAGGCAAAAACTCTTCGAGGTTAAAGTGATCATCGACACCCATATCCATATCTACAGCTATCCGTCCTTCCGCGATTTGAGCCGGCACATTCGCACCATGGAGGATGCGATTGCGTTTCGCACGCGCTATCCCGATCTCTACAAATGCAATCTGACCGAAGAGCCGATCGACAATACCGATCAGCTGATCGCCGACATGGATAAGAACGGCATCGATTTTGCCCTGGTCCAGGCGCGCGCCGGCTACGTGTCGAACGACCTGGTCGCTACGGCCGCGAAGCAGCATCCCACGCGCATGGTCGCGCTCGCCCGGGTGGGTCACGACCAGGAAGCGGCGGGCTACCACGAGGATCCCGGGCCGACGCGCGAAGCGGCGCCCGCCGAACTCGAGCGCGCCCTCACCACGTTGGGCATGAAGGGCGTGGGCGAAACCTTCGTGCGGGCGCTCACCAGTCACGTGCACCCCGAGAAGATCGCCAAGGACCTCGACGGCGTCATGCGCGTGGCCGGGAAGCATCAAGTGCCCATCCAGTTTCCGACCGCCTGGTCGCAGTTTCCCGGCGGCCTCTTCTACGGCGATCCGCTCTGGGTCGACGAAGTTGCACTACGCCATCCCACCGTGCCCATCGTCCTCACCAAGATGGGCAGGAGCATCACGCGCTACTTCGACAGTGCGATGACGGTCGCCATGCGCAACGTCAATATCTATTTCGACGTCGTGGGCACCAATCCGCAGCATCTGCGCTTTGCCATCGACAAGATCGGTGCCGAGCGCATCATGTTCGGGACCGACTGGTCCACGACATGGAGCTGGCTGAGCGTGCCGGCAACGCTGCACCAGATCCGGCTCAAGGTGTTGGAGGACGCCAGGCTGAGTGACTCCGAGCGCGAGCTGATACTCTGGAAGAATGCCGCCAGGCTGTTCAAGCTCGAGTCGCACCTGAAGCAACGCGAGAGAGAGGCGGCGTAAATTCGGCGCACCAGCACCGGAACCATAAATCACAACAGGAGGAAAGATGAACCGACGCAGAGTGCTGATATGGGCAAGTGTGGCGGCAGCGTTCGCGATGGCGTCGCCCGGTGCCCATGCCCAGGCGAAATATCCAGCGCAGCCGGTCCGCGTGGTCGTGCCGTTCGCTCCCGGCGGGGTCGTGGACACCATCGCCAGACTTTGGGTGCAGCAGGTGGAGCCCTCGCTCGGCAGGATCATCATCGACAACCGCGGCGGAGCCGGCGGCACGATCGGCGCGGCAGAGGTCGCCCGCGCCAAGGCTGACGGCTACACGATCCTCTTTGGCAACACGAGCACGCAAGTCCTCAATCCGGCCCTGATGAAGCCCGCGCCATACGACGCGGCGAGGGACTTCGTTGCGATCGACATCATCGCGATTTCGGCAACTTCCGTCATCGTGCATCCCTCGGTGCCGGCGCGAAATCTGAAGCAGCTCATCCAGTACGCCAAGGCAAATCCCGGGAAGCTCTCGTACGGCTCGGCAGGCGCCGGGACGCTGACCCATCTCGCGGGGGAGTTGCTCAAGCAGCGTACGGGCGGACTCAATATCGTGCACGTGCCTTACAAGGGGGCGGGGCCGGGCATTGCGGATTTGATCAGCGGCTACGTGCCGATGATGACGCCCAATATCACCTCGCGGCTGCTCAGCCTCCACCGGGAAGGGCGTGTGCGCATTTTGTCGGTGAATGCGGCGGAGCCCCTCAAGGGGGCGCCGGACTTGCCGCTTTCGAAGGACGCCGTCCCCGGCATGATTGCGCAACTTTTCACCGGGCTGTTCGCGCCGGCCGGCACGCCGGAGAGCATCGTCAATCAGCTCTCGCAGGTTACCCGCAAGGTGCAGTCCAACAAGAAGTTCCAGGAGGCGCTGATCAACTCCGGCTTCGAGCCGGTGCTGGAATCGGGCCCGTCGGCAGCCCAGCGGCTCGTGAACGAGGAACGCGAGCGGTTTCTGCCCATTCTGAAATCCCTCGATCTTTAAAGTAAGCCGCCTTACTTGAGAATCCGCGACATCCGCGAGGTCGCCGTCCCGCTCAAGTCCTCGCTGCGCAACGCGGTCTTCGACTTCAGCGAGATGACCACGTCAGTGGTCGCTGTCATCACCGATGTGATGCGCGAGGGCCAACCCGTCGTCGGTTTTGCGTTCAATTCCACGGGCCGCTATGCTTGCGGTGCGCAGATGCGCGAGCGCTTCATCCCGCGCATACTCAAGGCCGACCCGGAATCGCTGGTGAATGCGGCGGGTGACAACTTCGAGCCGGAAAAAATACTGGCGTGCATGATGCAACGCGAAAAGCCGGGCGGGCACACCGAGCGCTCCGTTGCCATCGGCACCATCGAAGTCGCCTGCTGGGACGCCGTCGCGAAGATTGCCGGCAAGCCCTTGCACCGCGTGCTCGCCGAGCGTTACAGCGGCGGGCAAATTGTCGAACGGGTTCCCTGCTACGTCGGCGGCGGGTGGTATGAGCCGGGAAAAGGCCTTGCCGAGTTGCAGGACGAGATCCGCGCCAGGCTCGCGCAGGGCTACACCACCATGAAGATCAAGGTCGGCGGCGCCCCCGTTACCGAAGACATCGCGCGCGTGGAAGCCGCGCTGAAAGTCGTGGACCGCAGCACCCACCTGGCAGTGGATGCCAACGCGGGTTTCGATCGCGAGCGTGCGCTGGCCTATGCGCGGGCGCTTGCCCCGTATGAATTGCGCTGGTTCGAAGAGCCGACGGACCCGCTCGATTACGAACTGCTCCGCGAAGTGGCGGCGATCTACGCCCCGCCCATCGGCACGGGCGAGAACCTGTTCTCCACCCAGGACGTGCAGAACCTGGTGCGCTTCGGCGGGTTGCGTCCCGAGCGCGACATCCTCCAGATCGACGTGCCGCAGTCCTACGGCATCGTGCAGTTCTCGCGCACGCTCGCCACGCTGGAGCAGCGCGGATGGCGGCGCGCGGCGGTATTTCCTCACGGCGGCAACCAGATGACGCTGCATATCGTGGGGGGCTTCGGGCTGGGCGGCTGCGAAGCCTACCCCGGTGTATTCGGCGTCTTCGCTGGATTCGCGGATGACGCCAACGTGGAGGATGGTTACCTCGCGTTGCCACAGCGGCCCGGCATCGGTTTCGAAGCGCAGAATGCGTTGTATGCCGTGATGAAGGAACTCGCCGCCCGCTAGCGTACCGGTGCTTGTAGGCCTGCACCCCCGCGGTTAGCATGCACCGAACGAAGATGATGATGTACAAGGAAGGAGGAGGCCCGATGAACGCAGCGAAGCTGGTGAGTTTGTTTGCCGCACTCGTCGTCGCTGGAACGGCCAGCGCGGCATCGCCCGGTGGCCAGTATCCGACGCGGCCGATCCGTCTCATCGTGCCGTTTCCGGCCGGCGGGCCGACCGACGCCATCGCGCGGATACTCGGACAGAAACTGACCGAGGCGTGGGGCCAGCAGGTGGTCGTCGACAATCGCGCCGGCGCCGGAGGGAACATCGGCATCGGCATCGCGGCACAGGCTGCGCCGGACGGACACACCATCATCTTCGTGAGTTCGAGCTACGTGGCGAACCCCGGCCTTTACAAGAAAATTCCCTACGATCCCTACAAGAGTTTTGCGCCGGTCACCAAGGTCGCCGCCGCGCCGCACGCGTTTTTCGTGCATCCGAGCCAGCCGGTAAAGACGATCGGCGAATTGATCGAACTGGTGAAGAAGAGTCCCAACAAATACAACATCGCGACCCCGGGGGTCGGCACGACGCCGGATCTTTCAGCGCATCTGTTGCGCCTCGACATGAAAATCGATCTGACCCCCATTCCTTACGCCGGAGGCGGGCCGTCGCTGCAGGCCGTCCTCGGCAATCAAGTGCCGGTAGGCTGCCAGGCGATCCCGCCGGTGACCGCGCACTTCAAGGCCGGACGGCTGCGCGCGCTGGCGCTCACCGCTGAAAAGCGCAGCGTGGCGCTCCCCGACGTGCCGACGATGGCGGAGGCCGGCTACAAGGGACACGAGGCCGATACCATGACCGGTGTACTGCTGCCGGCGGGCACACCCAGGGCGATTGTCGACAAGTGGTACAACGACATGAAGCGCCTCGTGGCGCAACCCGACGTGAACGGCAAGATCACCGAGATGGGGTTCAACATCATCATGAATACGCCGCAGCAGTTCAGCGCCCAGATCAAGGAAGAGGTCGCCCGCTGGGGGAAGGTCGTGCGGGACGCAGGCATTCCCGTCAACTGAAGCGCTGTCGTGTAGGCACGGCATGACGGAAGTCTACGTCAGCACCGACATCGAAGCTGACGGGCCGATTCCGGGACCGCACTCGATGCTGAGTTTCGCGTCGGCGGCGTATCTGCACGACAAGACGCTCGCGGGCACCTTCGAAGCGAATCTGACCACCCTGCCCGGCGCACAGGGGCACCCGGTCACCATGGCGTGGTGGGCGACGCAGCCCAGGGCATGGGAAGCATGCCGCGCCGACCCGCGCGAGCCGGAGGCGGTAATGCCCGAATATCTCGCGTGGCTGAAAGCGCTGCCCGGCAAGCCCGTGTTCGTGGCCTATCCCGCAGCTTTCGACTTCATGTTCGTGCAGTGGTACCTGATCCGCTACGCCGGAGAGAGCCCGTTCGGGCATTCCGCGCTCGACATCAAGACCTACACCATGGCGCTGCTCGGCACCGCGTACTACGACGCCACCAAGCGCAACATGCCGAAAGCGTGGTTCGACCCGCTCCCGCACACGCATATCGCGCTCGACGACGCCAAAGAGCAGGGCGCGCTCTTCTGCAACATCCTGGCCCATCGCAACCGGTTGCCGGGACGCACGTGATGGATGCGGTGCGCACGATAGACCTCGGCGATGGCGCTGGAATGCCGGTCCTCGGGCAGGGCACTTGGTACATGGGCGATCACGCTTCCAGACGAAAAGCGGAGATCGCGGCCCTGCGCTGCGGCATCGAACTCGGCATGACGCTGATCGATACGGCGGAGATGTACGGCAACGGCCGCGCCGAAGTACTGGTGGGCGAGGCCGTCTCCGGGATGCGGGATAAAGTTTTTCTGGTGAGCAAGGTGTTGCCCTCGAACGCGAGCCGCAACGGCGTCCGGCGCGCGTGCGAGGCGAGCCTCAAGCGGCTCAGAACCGATCACCTCGATCTCTATCTGCTGCATTGGGCGTCGAGCCATCCCCTGGAAGAGACGCTTGGCGCTTTTGAAGAACTGCGGAGCGCGGGGAAGATACGCCGCTGGGGGGTCAGCAACTTCGACCCCGGTGAAATGGAGCAGACGTTCGCGCTTCCCGGCGGCGGCGCTTGTGCAGCGAACCAGGTGCTCTACAACCTTACGCGACGCGGCGTCGAGTACGACCTCATCCCATGGTGCCGCAAGCGCAGCGTCGCGATCATGGCGTACTCGCCGATCGAGCAGGGCCGGGTGCTGCACCATCGCGAACTGCAGCAGGTTGCCGCGCGGCACCGGGCGACGCCGGCGCAGGTCGCGCTGGCCTGGGTACTCAGGCAGGAAGGCGTTGCTGCCATTCCCAAGGCGGGGACGGTGGACCATGTTCGAGAAAACCGCGGCGCGCTCGAACTTCGGCTCACTGCGGAGGACCTCGACGACCTCGATCGCGCCTTCCTGCCGCCGCAAGGCCCGCTGCCGCTGGAAATGCTGTAATCCCCTTCAGCGCGAACTTTGGCCGTTACCGCGGTCCGAACCGAAGGCGGACGGTGTTTGCCTCGCTTCGTGAACCCTTGCATGGGAGTACGGCTATGGCGGGAACGGCAAAAAGCAGAAAAACGCCCCCGGTGAAGCGACCGGGGCCCAAACCCGCGCCGATCCGGGAGCCGGGACCCACACCGCCGGCAAAGAAAGCACGCGAGGCGCGGCGATGATCCAGCGTCATGCGGGCGCGCGCACCCAGCGAACACGCATCGAGGACTACGCGCTGATCGGCGACTGCGAGACCGCGGCGCTGGTCGGCCGCGACGGTTCGATCGACTGGCTTTGCTGGCCGCGCTTCGATTCGCCTGCGTGCTTCGCGGCGCTGCTCGGCTCGCCTCGAAACGGGCACTGGAAGATTGCGCCCGCCGATGCTGCGATGCGCGTACATCGTCGCTATCAGCGCGATACCCTCGTGCTCGAAACCGAATTCGAGACGGCGGCCGGCGCCGTCACGCTGACCGATTTCATGCCGATAGGCGAGGCCGGGTCCGATCTCGTTCGCACCGTCACCGGCCGGCGCGGACGCGTGCCGATGCGCATGGAACTCGTGCTGCGCTTCGATTATGGTGCTTCCGTGCCGTGGGTGAGCCGCCTGCCGGACGGGCGACTGCGAGCGATAGCAGGGCCGGACATGGTGCTGCTCACCTCACCCGCGAAGGCGCGCGGCGAGAACCTCACCACCGTTGCTGATTTCGAGATCCGGGAGGGCGAGCGAATGCACTTCGTCCTGATGCATGCCGATTCCCACCTCGAACCGCCGCCCGCAATCGACCCGGAAAACGCGCTTGAGAATACCGCGCAGCGCTGGAGGAGTTGGGCACAGCGTTGCAGCATGGAGGGCGAGTACGCCGAAGCGGTGCGCCGCTCGCTGCTCACCCTCAAGGCGCTGACCTACGGGCCCACGGGCGGCATCGTTGCCGCACCGACGACTTCGCTGCCGGAAAAAATCGGCGGCCGGCGCAACTGGGATTACCGGTTCTGCTGGTTGCGCGACGCCACGCTGACGTTGCTGGCGCTGATGGCGGGCGGCTACCGCGACGAAGCGCGCGCCTGGCGCGAGTGGCTGGTGCGCGCGGTCGCCGGCAGTCCTTCGCAAATGCAGATCATGTACGGCATCGCCGGCGAGCGGCGGCTTCCGGAGTGGGAGGTGCCCTGGCTGGCGGGCTATGAAGGCTCGCTGCCGGTGCGTGTGGGGAACGCGGCCGCCGCCCAGCTTCAGCTCGATGTGTTCGGCGAAGTGATGGACGCGCTCTACCAGACGCGAAAGGCGGGGCTGGACTCGTATGCGCCGGCATGGGGGCTGCAGCGCGCGCTACTGGAGCATCTGGAAGGGGTATGGGAGAAACCGGACGAAGGGATCTGGGAGGTGCGCGGCCCGCGGCGTCATTTCACGTACTCGAAAATAATGTGCTGGGTGGCGCTCGATCGCGCCGTGAAAATGATCGAGCACTATGGCGGCGAAGGGCCGGTCGAACGCTGGCGTACGCTGCGTGCAAAAATCCACGCGGAAGTATGCGAACGCGGCTTCGACCGCGCGCGCAACACTTTCGTGCAGAGCTACGAATCCCCGGAACTCGATGCCAGCCTGCTGCTGATCCCGATCACGGGGTTTCTGGCGGCGCGCGATCCGCGCATGCTGGGCACGGTACGGGCGATCGAGCACGAGCTGCTGGAGGACGGGTTCGTGCACCGCTATCGCACGCGGGAATCGATCGACGGGCTGCCACCGGGGGAAGGCGCCTTTCTGCCGTGCACCTTCTGGCTCGCCGACAACTATCTGCTGCAGGGGCGCCTCGACGAAGCGCGCAAGCTCTTCGATCGCCTGCTCGCCTTGCGCAACGACGTGGGGCTGCTGGCCGAGGAATACGATCCGGCGGCCGGACGACTGCTGGGCAATTTTCCGCAGGCGTTTTCACATGTCGCGCTGGTCAACACCGCGTTCAATCTGAGCGAGCGGCTGAAGCCCGCGGAACAGCGCGCCGCGTGACGACAGGTGCGTCCCGGTCCGACCGTCGCTGCCAGTCACTTCGGCGCGTTGAACGACGCCAAACCTCGACCGGTCCGGGATGATTTTTCGCGCGGACGCGCAGTATAGGGTGAATCGCTAACCCCTAATACAATAAGGCATGGCTGCGACCAGCAACCGGGTTGCCGGACAGAGCGGCTGCGCATCGGGCCCGCGGCGCAGCGTAAAGATTCCGTGCCTTCTCGAAGGTGTCGTGCTGCTCGGGCTGATTTGTGCGCTGTCATCGGCGATGGCGGCGGCCCCGGTGGAGATCACCGCGGTGGTGGGATTCGCGGACACCTTTCAGCCCGGGCGCTGGACCCCGCTTCATGTCAGCGTGACGAATCGCGGCAGCGACCTGAGCGGGACGTTGGAAGTACAGGTCACGGGCGGCGACGAATTGCGCGGGCGCCGTTTCGTTACCACCCATCGGCGCACGCTGGAGCTGCAGCGCAATTCCAGGAAGAGCCTCCAGTTCACGATATTGCCGCAGGGGCTGTCCCATCCACTGGTGCTCCGCGTGCTTTCGAACGGATCGGAGCAGGCACGAGTGGAAATCGATCTGCGAACGCGATCGATCGCCGAGCGGCTGGTGCCGGTGCTCAGCCGCGATGCGGACCTGAATTACCTGAACGAGGGCGCAGCCCGCGGGATGCGGGTAGTCAGCCCGCATCCGGAAATGCTGCCCGCGCACTGGCAGGGCTACGATGCCGCGGCCGCCGTGGTGCTGCACGGGATGTCGCTCGAGCGCCTGAGCGCAAGCCAGTTCGAAGCCCTGCACAAATGGATCGCGCAGGGCGGAACGCTGGCTGTGTCGGGCGGGCCGGATTACACCTTGCTGCGCCGGCCGCGCCTGGCCGCACTGCTCCCCGGCCTGCCCGCTGGAATGACACGCATCGACGCTGATGCGCTCCAGGCAGCGTTCTCGTCCTCGCTGGACGTCTCCCGCCCGGTCTACGTGCATCGGCTCGATGCCTATCATGGCGATGTGCGGTTGCGCGCGGGCGCACAGCCGCTCATCGTGGAACGCACAGTCGGACTCGGTCGGGTGCTGTACCTGACTTTCGACGTGGCGAGCCACCCCTTCGATCGCTGGGACGGCATGCGCAATCTGTGGACGGAAAACCTGCGCCTGGCCGCGCCGCCAACGGTGACAGCGAGCGAGCCGAAAACGGCCTCCGAAAGTCCGCTACTCGCGTTGATTCGCGCCGAGGCTGCGGATTTCCCCCGGTATGCCGCCGTGTTCATTTTCCTCGCCCTCTATCTAGGCACGCTGCTCGCCGGATACCGATTTCCCCTGCGCGCAACGCACCCCCGTCGATTGGCGCCGCTTTGGATCTGGGGCGTGCCGTTGATGTTCGCGCCTGCCGCGTGGCTGATGTTCGGGCCGGCCACATTTCCGCGCGGTCCAACCGCGCTGGCGGTTGCGGTGATCGAGCCCTTTCCCGACAGCACCTATGCGCGACTGAACGTGGACCTCGGCCTGTACGCGAGCCACGGCGGGATGCTGCAGTTGCAATACGCCGGCGCCGAGCCCGTGATGTATCCGTCCCGCGAGAGCTTGCGGCGCGGTAACGTGCCCGACTGGGCGGTCGGAGAAGGTGCGCGGCGCTTTGTCGAACCGCGCGATCGGCGCCGCTACGTGCTGCATGCGCTCGAAGGCGCGGACGTCATCGCCTTTCGCCTCGAAGCCAAGGTGCATGACGAAACAGCGGGGCCGCGAGTCGTTCTGGAGAATAGCAGTGGCAGCACCGTCGACGCGTTGTGGCTGGTGTTCGGCGGCTATGCTTACGAACTCGGTGCCCTCGCGGATGGCGAACGGATCGAACGCCCGCTCGTACGGAGCAGGCACGGCGTCGAAGTGGACGCGGCATCCTGGCGTGACGTGCTGAAAGCGCCTGCGGATACGCCGGCGCGGGACGTGACGGCGGTCCGGATCGCACTCGAGCGTCGGGCCCAGGCAACGAATCGAAACGACTATCCGGGTCCCGGCCACGCGCTCCTGGTAGGCCATGCGGCGAGTCCGCTGCGCCCCGCTGGCGATAGCGTCGGCTGGCCGCACCACCAACGTGCCGTGGTCGCCTTCCAGGTGGCTGCATCGCCTGCGTCCGAGCGATCCACAACAGCGGCGCAGCGCTCCGGCGAGCGCGACTCGGTCCACGTGCGGCCGGTCGCGACGGCGCGCGGGAACGCCGCACCCTAGCCAGGACGCAGGATGCGTATCAATCCGCTGGTGAGCGAAGTGCTCGCGGGACTTAACCGCCCCGGGAAGGCTCACCTCGATTATCTCGGCCTGCTGCTGGTGCAAGCGGCCGTGGTATTTCTGTGGTGGCCCAAGGATGGCATCGCGCAAGCGCTCCAGAGCCAGCAGCCCCCCCGCACGCTGATAGCACTGGTCATGGCCGTTGGCGTGACGACGGCCTATTTTGCGCTGCGTGCCGGTGCTGAGGTAATCGCGTTGCCGGGTCAGCGCGGTTTGCGGGAGTGGGCCCGTGCTCCGCTTCCGGCCGGTAGCATCGTCAGCGGCTATGTGGTGGGACAGCTCGTGCACAGCCTGCACCTTGTCGTCTTGTCTTCGCCCCTGCTGTTGATGACCTTCACCCTATCCGGGGGCGAGTGGCCTGCGCTCGGATGGTGTCTGGCGGCGGCGCTGGTCCAGGCGCTGTTCTACCGGCTGTGTGGTGCGATTAGCCACCTGAGTTTCGGGCCGCATCGCGATGCGGTGATCAACGCTGCGCGCACCATAATGGGAGTGGTATACGTTCCGGTTGCTTTGCTCGCGCCGGTCACCAGTCATCTGGCGCTCGTATACCGATCGATGGGTGAGGCGCTTCCTCCGGAGCCTTTTATTGCTGCCATGCCGGATGGGCTGGCCTTTGTGTCGATCTATGCGGGACTCAGTGCCGTCGCGGCGCTTGCGGTGCATCGCCTGCTGTTGCGCGAGCGAGGATTGACGCACAATTCCGACGGCGCGGGCGTCGGCAAGGCGATCAGCGGATGAATGAGACGACCACTACACGTTACGTGTGGTTCGAGCACAGCGACTCTCGGCCTGCACAGGAGCGCGTGCGCGGGGTGGTGACCGCGCTGACCCGCGCGCGCCGACTGCAACTGCTGGTGGATTACATGTTCGGAGGCCTGCTGGCAGGCCTCGCAGCGGCAACCATGGCTGTGCTGGCGATCCGGCTGGCGCCATTGCCGTACTCGCTGTGGCAGGTGTCGGGCGCCGTCATCGCCATCGCGCTGGTCACCGCGCTGGCCGTCGGCTGGCGGCGGCGTCCCGGCGCCCTCGAGGTCGCCATCCGCGCCGATCTGATGCTCAGGCTCAAGCAGCGTCTGAGCACGGCGTGGGAGTTCATGACCGTGCGCGGCAATGGCGAACTGGCCGAGCGGCTTGCCGTTCAGGCGGTGAAGGCGGAGCTTCCCCTCCGTCCGTGGCGGGTTTTTCCGGTGCGCGTGAACCGCTGGGGAATGCTGCTCCCGCTCCCGGCCGCGGCGCTGCTGCTCGTCAGCGTACTTGAGGTGAACAGAACGCAGCCCACGGTACCCCGCGAAGGCGATGAGCGAGTGATAAGCGAGGGGGAACGGTTGAGCGCGTTCGCGCGCGCGATGCAGGCGCGGGCGAAGCGGGACGCGCTGCCGCGCAGCGCCGGGCAGGCCGCGGGGCTGGAACGTCTGGGCGCGCGCATGGAAAGCGGCGCACTGTCCCGCGCGCAGGCGCTCGAGCAGCTTCGTCAGATGGGGCGGTCGCTCGACCAGGACAGCGTGCAGGCACTTGCGGACGCCCGGCAGGCCTCCGGCATCGAACCGCCGCTCGGCCGGCGCGCAAGCGACCTTCCCGATGCCGGCGGCGGCGTAGCGGCAGGCGCGTCCGAGCGCTCCATGAGCGGCGCTGTGCACGGCGACGACACTCGCGCGATGACACAGAACAGGATCGATGACCTGGTGCGCTCCGGCGTTCCACGCCGTGAATTGGAGGACGCCATCAGGCGTAAGCAGGCTGCGGAAAACGAAACGGCAAGGGACC
>JBQTJV010000384.1:0-6619 GCA_052386775.1 Betaproteobacteria bacterium | reverse complement strand
TCCACGCATACGCTCTTTCGCCTTCAGCGGTTTCATCCCAATCTCGCGAACATGTTTCGTAACATGTTACGAGAAGAACGCCAGATGTGCAAGCGCCCCTCTCAGGGAAGCTCTGATTAAGACAACCGTTCGCCCTGAGTTTGTCGAAGGGCAACGGCCAGGTCATTGGTTTATTGCGGCTTGGTCCGTCCATGTTTTCCTTCGACTGTCGCTCAGGACAGGCTCGGCTCAACACGAACGGACTTTTTCAGAGGCTCCCTAGAACGGCAAGCGGGATTCGAGCTTGGTCAGCTTGGCGACGCGCGACAGGTCGGCCAGCGTGTCTTCAGGCAGTTGCAGCCCCTCGCGACGATTTCTCACGTCATTGCGCGCTTCCATCTCGCCCGGATAGAACACTTCGTCGCAGCCCTGGGCAAGCGGCACGGACTTGATCTCGGCGATGAATTCCTCCATTCGGGCGTTGAACTGCGTGAGCGGCTGGAACGCCTGGATGTTGATCGCGATCATGAGGTGACCGCAGTTGCTCTTCTCGGCGGTTTTATACGGGCTGTGCACGGCGGAAAGAAAGCCGCTGCCGGTCAGCACGCCGGACAGGAGGTCCACCACCGCCGCGATGGCGTAGCCCTTGTGCCCCGCCATCGGAAGTATGATGCCGTCGATCGCCTTTTCCGGGTCGGTGGTCGGCGCACCGTCCGCGTCGATCGCCCAGCCGAGCGGGATGGGCTCATTGCGGTTGCGCGCGAGATAGATCTTGCCGCGCGCGACACCGGTATTGGCCATGTCCATCACAAACGGCGCGCGCGTGCCCGCCGGTGCGGCCACCGACCACGGATTGGTGCCGATGATCTTCTTCCTGCCGCCCCACGGCGCCATCGCCGGCCCGCCGTTGCTGGTGAGTATCATCACACAGCCCTCGCGCGCCGCCATCAGGGTGTAATACATGCAGGTGCCGAAGTGATTGGAGTTGCGCACGCCCACCGCGGCGATCCCGTGGGCCTTGGCGCGCTTGATCGCTTCGCGCGTCGCCAAGCGGGTCAGCACCTGCCCGACGCCGTCGTGACCGTCGATGTGGGCGATGGCGCCGGCATCCGTGACGAACTCGGGCCTGGTGACGGGATTCATCACGCGGTTGCGCAGGCGCTCGAAATACCAGCCGAGGCGCAGCACGCCGTGCGACTGATGGCCCCAGAGATCCGCCTGCACCAGCGTGTCGGCGAGCAGCCGCGCGTCCGGTTCCGGCAGGCCTTCGCCCGCGTACACCGCGGTCGCGAAGTCGATGAGGCGGTCAGGATCGATGTTCGTCACCGTGTGTCTCCTGCGTCAGATTGCATGTCAGTCGAGCAATGCATCGAGCGCCGGGCCGATTCTCGCTCCGAGCTTGCGCCAGCCGCGTGCGCTGGGATGGATTTCATCGGCCCAGTCTCCTTCGGATGTCAGATCCTCCGGGCTCGCCGGCATGAGCGTGCCGTGGGTGTCTACGACGTGGAAGTTGTTCACGGGATCGGCCGACAGCTCGAGCAGACGCTTTCTATACGAGATGAGCAACGCGTCGATGATCTTCTTCTGCAGGTCGGGCGCTTCAATTCCGAACTCGCTCAACCGCGGACAGATCCACGGGCCTTCAACCGTTACGCCGAGCAGTTGTGCGCCGCACTCGCGCGGCGTGATGAAGTCGTAGGTCCAGGACAGGATCGGGCATTCACCGTTCAACGTGCTGTCCGAACGCGCGCGCATGAAACTCCGGAAACATCCTTCGATGTCGTCCAGCAGCCGGTCGAGCGCCTCGAAATCGATCCAGTCCTCGGCTTTTCCTCCCACTCGCGCGGCTGCTGCGGGCTTCTTCAGTATGCGCTGGAGCCCGCCGACGATGAGGTCGTTGCCGCCACCGTTCAGAAGCACGGCGTCGAACGGCCAGCCGTGCCGCTCGTCCGAGATCAAGCGCCGGAACAGGCGGAACTGCCGTCCGTTCGCCATATCCGCCAGCGTGTCGCCGGGATAGGAGAGGTCGAGCACCACCACATCGTGACGCGATTCGAGCCAGGTGATGAGGTTACCGTGGCCGGGAAGGAATATGGAGAGCCAGGAGTCGCCTTCGGCCAGCACGCGCTTGACGCCCGGCCGGCAGAGTTCGTCATACACCTCCTGGTCGGACAGTGCGAAGGGATCCACTCGCGTGACGGCCATCGGTTACCCGTTCCTGCGTGCCACCGGAAGCCAAGTAATCGGTCATGCCGGTGAAAACCGGCATCCAGTGCACGCTCTTCCGGACACCGGCTTGCGCCGGTGTCAGCGGGGCTTGGCGTACTTGCCGGTCAGCTGCGGCGTCTGCCCCTCGAGCCCTTTCTGCTGGCGGTCGAGCCGCGTCTCGCGGCCCCAGGTACGCTTCAACTCGTCGCGCACGCTGATGCGCAGCCGCCCCAGGCCTTCGGTTTCCAGCTCGATGCGATCGCCATCCTGAAAAGCGTTCAGCCCGCGGTGGTTGGTGCCGGTCGCCAGCACGTCACCCGGCTCAAGCGTGTGAATCGAGCTGACCCACTCGATGCAGCGCGGAATCTTGTGCGCCATGTCGCTGGTGTTGAAGTTCTGCTTGAGCTCGCCGTTCACCCACAGCCTGATCTGCAGCTTGTGCGGATCGGAAATCTCGTCGGCCGTCACGATGTACGGCCCCATCGGCGCGAACGTGTCGCGGGACTTCATCTGGTAGAACGTGGTGCCGGCCGGCGGCAGGCCGCGGGCGGAACCGTCGATGAAATTGACGTACCCGAAGATGTACTCCATCGCTTTCGCGGCAGGCACGTTGGTCGCGCGCTTGCCGATCACCAGCGCCATTTCCGCTTCGCCCTCGAAGATCGTCGCCGGCACATCGGGCAACACCATGGTGTCCCCGTCGCCGATAACGCCGCTCGGGGATTTATGAAAGGCATTGATCGGCGCCGGCTCGGTGCGCGTGCCATCCTCCATGTAGTTCACCGCCATGCAGTCGATGTTGTGCGGCCTGGGCAGCGGCGGGCGGATGCGGACCTGGCCGAGCGGTATGCCCTTGCCCTCGGCGGCCGTCTTTTCCAGCTTGCCGCGATATTGCGAGAAGCGCTCGATCAGTCCGTTGATGAGATTGTGCGGACCGGTGTGCGGGATATCGCGCACCACGCCCGACACGTCGACCACGGTGTCGCCCTTCAGCACCCCGAGCGTGAAATCATTGAAGTAGCACAGCTTCATTTTCCTCTCCTGTTAAACGAGTCCGTACGTGTCGGGCCGCGCCGAAACATGAACGCCGCTCATCTGCGCAAACGACGTCTGGCCGTTGCCCGTCCACGAAGCTGAGGGCGAACAGTTGGCTTCCAAAATCCCTACGCTTTCTGGCCTTCGAGCAGCAGCTTCACCACTTCGGGGACGATCGCCGCCGCGCGCTGATCGAGCTGCGCCGGCGTCAGGTTCGCGATGGGATGCGGCATCGCGATGAAGCGGAACTCCGGCAGACCCCACGTCCGCGCCATCGCACTTCCGGTCGCCTTGAACTCTTCCGTGATGATGGAAGCGGAAGGAACACCCTGCTGCTCAAATACTATGCTGTCGAGCACACTGCCCGAGCTGCACGACCCTCAGTCGCCGATGCCGGCCACCACCACGTCGCAGCGGCTCTTGTAATCCTCGATCATCTCCGGCGACGGCGCGGCGCCGGCACTGCGCTTCTTGCGGATGACGTGGGAGGTGGCGCCGTGCTCTTTTTCGAGTAACGCCGCAATCCGGAGCAGCAGTTCATCGGAATTGTGCTTGGTGTTGTCCACCAGCCCGATGCGCAGGCCCTTCAGCGATTTCGGGCGCGGGGCATAGTTGATGCGCCTGCCGCCGGCTTCGGTGGTGGGATCGTAGATCTGTATCGTCATGCCTCTCTCCTTAAGGTATTTCGCGGCTCACGCTCTGCGAGCCGTTCTTGCCGCCCCAGCCGGGAATGAATGCCGACTGCACGCCCGCGCGCCCGCCCGCGGAAATGACCAGAAAATCCTGCGGCCGCTCGACCAGCGGATACATCGTCCTTTCGTCCTCGGCCGCGACTTCTCCGGGCATAAGGTTAGCGCGTTTCAAATCCGCGATGCTGGACTGCGAATGCTCGTAGCAATAACCCTGCACGTCTTCGCGCTTCCAGCCCGCTTTCTTCAGGATCGCCATGTGCTCGCCGGCGAAGACCAGCGCGTACTGCGGCTGGCGCGCCGTTCCGGCGGAAATCCGCATGTGCGCGCAACAGGTGTCGAGCACGCCTTCCGGCGTCGCGCTCAGGCGGTTCGAATACTGGTGCGGCGCATAGGCAGCGAAGATCGTGACGACATTCTGATCGGCGCGGAAACCGCGGGTCGTGTGAAACGGCGGCCACGGACTTTCCGTCTCGTTCTCCGCGATGCAGAAGGTGTACTTCCCGGCATGACCCAGGCTGCTGCGATCGAGTTCGCCGGGGAGCGTGCCGATCACGTTGCGCATGATGAGCCGCACCGCCCGGCCGATGGTCGCGTTGGCGCGCCAGCCGGGGCCGAACAGGTTGTTCTCGAAGTTGATATCGAGCTGGCGTGCGATCGGACCGTTCACCACCATGAACACCGCCGAGCCGCCCGTGCTCGTCGCCGGTCCGTGATAGCCGTAGAGCGGATCGCCGAGCGCTTCCACCGCCGCCGCCACGACCGGCATGTATTCCGGCCTGCAGCCGGCCATCACGGCGTTGATCGCCGCTTTCTCCGCAGTCACGGACACCTGGCGATTCTCGATGAAAGCGAGCTGCTGTTGCGGGTCCAGATTCGCTGCCCTCAGCATCGCGGCGATGCGCTCGGCCGTCGGCGGCACGACCGGAAACCCGTCGGTCCAGCCGTTGGCGTAACACAGTTCGATCGCGGCATCGGTGTCGGATACGGCGTGACGACGCGACTTCAGTTCGATTTCCACCCGTCAGTCCTCTCTCTTGTTGTTGACCGTGCCATGCAGCGAGCGAGCATTATGCCTTGCGCTCAACCGCCTGCAAACCGACCCGCTTCAAAAAAGCGAATGCCGCAGAACGAGCGGCCGACCTCAGGCGCGCCCCTCCAGAAGATCAATGCGCAGGCCGTTGACGAAGCGCGGGATCGGCTGGCCCGGATCAGCTTTCCTCGACGTGAAACCTGAGGTACGACGAGCGTCCGCCGTCCGCGGCGATGGTCGTGCCCGTCAGCGTGCGCGATTCGTCGCCGGCGAGAAACAGCGCGATGGCCGCGATATCCGCCGGTTCGCTCACGGAATACGGATAGAGCTTTTGCGCGATCCGGCGCTCGCGCGCGGCCGCCCCGGTCTTCTCCGATTCCACCCATTCCTTGCTCTCGTAACGCTTGATCTGCCGCTCGGTGCGCACCGATCCCGGCGCGATCGCATTGGCGCGGATATGGTGCTCGACGTACTGCGCGGCGAGCGTCTTCGTAAACGCGATGATGCCGCCTTTGGTCGCCGCGTACGCCGGCTTGATCGAACCCATGAGGCCGAGATGCGAAGTGATGTTGATGATCGAGCCGCCCCCCGCGCGGATCAGGTGCGGGATGCCGTGGCGGCAGACGAGAAAGGGATGGAGCAGATTGAGCGCGATCGTCCGCTGCCACACTGCAAGGTCCATCTGGTGCACCGGCAGGTCTTCCTGCAGCGAGCCGCCGGCGCAGTTCAGCAGCACATCGAGCCGTCCCAGGTTCGAGACGGTCGCCTCGATCGCACGCTTGACGCTTTCGTCCTGGGTCACGTCGGTTTCGACGAAGAGCGCTTCGCCGCCGGCCTTCCGCACTTCCGTCTCGGTCGCGCGTCCGGTCCCGGCGTCGATCTCGGCGATCGCAACCTTTGCGCCTTCGCGGGCAAAGGCGAGCGCGCTTGCCTTGGCGATGCCGGCGCCGGCCCCCGTGAGAAACTCCACCTTGCCGTCGCGCTTGCCCATTACTGTCCTCTGCTATTGCACTTTCACGCCAGCCGCCTTGACCACCTTCGCCCACTTGCCGATGTCTTCTATGATGACCTTCCGGAATTGCTCCGGCGCGCTCGACAACGGGTCGGCGCCGGAGCGCGTCAGCGTCTCGCGCATCGCCGGATCGCGCATCATCAGCACGATCTCCTCGTTCAGCCGCGCGACGATCTTTTTCGGCATGCGCGCCGGCCCCAGCACGCCGTACCAACCCGCCACCTCGTACCCCGCCACGCCCGCTTCTTCCAGCGTAGGCACCTCTGGCATCGCCGAGGAGCGGTTGCGCGGCGTCACGCCCAGCGCGTGCATGCGGCCCGCCTTCACGTGCGGCAGCGACGCCGGAACCGAAGGGAATCCCGTCTGCAGGCGGCCCGCGACGAGATCGACCATCGCCGCGCCCTGCCCCTTGAACGGCACATGGGTGAGCCGCGTCTGCGTCACCATCTGGAAGAGTTCGCCGGCAAGATGGCTCGCCGAACCGGTGCCGGAAGAGCCCATGTTGAGTTCGCCCGGCTTCCCGCGCGCATGGGCGATGAACTCCTTCACCGTGCGCGCCGGGATCGCAGGATGCACCACGAGCACGTTGGGCACCATCGCCACGAGCCCGATTGCCGAGAAGTCGTTCACCGAGTCGTACTTGAGCGGGTACATCGAGGGACT
>JBQTJV010000383.1:0-21648 GCA_052386775.1 Betaproteobacteria bacterium | reverse complement strand
GTCCGGGCGCGGTGGGCAGCGTAACCACGCCGTTGACCGGGCCGGGCGCGCCGTCGAATAGCGATTCCACGCATTTCCATCCCTGCCAGTGAAACTCGATGTGCCCCCCGTTCGGCACGCCGGCGTGGAGATGCATGTTGATGTGCGGATAGTTGCCGCCCATCGCGAGCGGCACGTTGAACGCTTCGGCGATTCCGGCCGCCTTCAGACCCTGCGTATAGCCGCCGATGTCGCGCACGTTCGGCTGGTGATAATCGACCGCCTCGTGCACAAGGTATTCGCGCAGGAACATCAGATCGGAGGTCGCCGTGCTTCCGGCCGCGATTGGAATCGTCGTTTGCGCTCTGAGCCGGGCCATGAGTCGCGGATCGCCTTTCAGAACCGGGTCCTCGAACCACGTGAGGTTGCAGGGTTCGCACAGCTTCGCAAGCTTGAGCGCCTGCGCGAAGGTGGCGCCCTTGTTGGCGTCCATCATCAGTTCGACGTTCGGCCCGACGGCGTCGCGTAACGCCGCAACGCGCCGGGCGTCCTCGAGGATGTCGGCATCGTTCGGCTGTCCCAGGATCTCGTCGAACGGATTGACGCCTTTCGCGACCACCATCTTCAGCCGTGTCTGCCCGTCCTTGATCAGCATCTTCGCAACCTCGATCAGTTCTTCGGTGCTGTAACGGGGCAGCCCGAAGGTGATGTACGCGGGCAGCTTGCTGTGCGCGCCACCCAGAAGCTTCCATACCGGCTGCCCGAGCGCTTTGCCCTTCGCGTCCCACAGCGCGACGTCGATGAGGCTTACCGCGCAGTTCCAGGCCCCCATCACGTGCTTGCGCGCGGTGGCGAGGACCAGCTTGTTGCGCACTTCCTCCGGCCGGAGTGCATCCATGCCCTGAATGGCCGGCGCGGCTTCGCGGTTGATGAATTCCCGCACGCCGTGGCGCAGGGGATAAGTCGAGAGCGAGTGGCCCTTGAGGCCGTCGTCGGTTTCAATTTCCACGAAATTGGCGATCGCATGCTGCGTTTCCTTCACCAGCGGAAACGTGAAGGGAATGCGCAGCAGCCAGCAGGTCACCTTGCCGATCTTCATGTGTATTTCCTTTCGCCGGGATGCGTGCGAGTGGACGACAATGATAGCCGAGATTTGCCGCACCGATTTACAGTGCCGCAGCGTACGCGTAAGGTTCGCCGTCATGTTGTTCAGCCGGCTGGAGATCTCATGTGCGGCCGCTTCGTAAGCCCCGCTGAGGCGGCGATCGAGCGCGCGTGGCACGTCGGACGCGGCACCAGCACTCCGTTTGCGCGGCGCTACAACGTTGCGCCGACCGCGACGATTCCCGTGCTGCGTTGGGACCGGCAGGCCCGGCAACTCGAGCTGGTTGCTGCGCGCTGGGGCCTGATTCCGCATTGGTGGAAAGAGTTGAAGGCGCCCCAGTTCGCCTTCAACGCGCGCATCGAGGAAGCCGCTTCCAAACCCATGTGGCGCGATGCGAGCCGTCGCGCCCGCTGCCTCATCCCGGCCGAAGGATGGTACGAGTGGAAGGAAGATGTTGACGGGCCGCGAGCGCGCACTCGTAAACAGCCGTATTTCGTGTGCCGGCCAGACCGGCAGCCCTTCTGTTTTGCGGGACTGCTCTCGCGCTGGCTCGATCGGGAAACGGGCGAAACCGTGGTGAGCTGCGCGATTCTTACGACCCCGGCGGCGGGCGCACTCGCTGAATTGCACGAGCGTATGCCCGTCGTGGTTCCGGACACGGTCCATGGCGCGTGGCTCGATGCCGCGCAGACCGATGCCGAACAGGCCTTGGGCCGGGTAGCCGCCGCCGCGCCCGCAACGATCGACCTGTTGGAGCACTATGCAGTAAGCGCTCGCGTCAATGACGCGCGCATCGATGAGCCCGCCTTGCTCCAGCCGCTTGGTGCGCGCGAAATCTGACCGGCTCCTCCATGCGCCCGACGCAATACGATGTGGTGGTGATCGGCGCGGGGGCGGCGGGCCTCGCCGCGGCCGCGGACCTGGCGCGCGCCGGCTGCTCGACCCTGGTCATGGAGGCCCGGGAGCGCATCGGCGGGCGCTGCTGGTCGCTGCCCGTTCCCGGCGTGCCGGTGCCCGTTGAACTGGGTGCGGAGTTCATACACGGCCGCCCGCGCGCGACCTTGTCCCTGATCCGGGACGGTGCATCGGCGCGGGTGGATGCGCTGCGCAAACCCTGGGTGGTGAAAGCGGGGCGCCTCGAGCCGCGGGGCGACTACTTCAGCGAAATCCAGGCGGCGATGAATGCCGATCGCACGCTGGACCGGCGCGACATGAGCTTCGATGCGTACCTGGAGCGCGCGCTGCAACACCGCGTGTCGCAGGAAGCGTGCGTTTACGCGCGGATGCTGGTGCAGGGCTACGATGCCGCAGACCCCGCGCGAGCGAGTGCGCGGGCGATCGTGGCGGAGTGGACCCAGGCGGGCGCGTCGGCACTCAGCCGGCCGCTGGCGGGTTACGGGCCGCTGCTCAAGCAGCTTTACGACAAAGCCTCGGCGGGCACCGTGAAAATCCAGCTGCACACGGTGGTGCGCTCGGTGCAGTGGCGGCGCGGTTTCGTCGACGTGGCCGCCGAGTCGCGAGGCAGGATTTTTCGCACGACCGCGGCCCGTGCACTGATCACGCTGCCGGCCGGCGTGTTGCAGGCGAAAGCGCACAGTGCGGGCGCGGTCGATTTCGAGCCGACGTTGAACGGCAAGCGCGCCGCGCTGCGCCGGCTCGGGGTCGGGCCTGTGATCAAAGTGGCATTGCATTTTCGTTCGGCGTTCTGGGAGACCGTGGATCGGGGGCGTTATCGCCACGGCACGTTCTTTCATTGTCCGGGCGCGGCCTTCCCCACGTTCTGGAATGCGCTGCCAGTGCGCGTGCCGTTGCTGATGGCGTGGGCGGGCGGGCCGCACGCCGAGCGCATGGCGGGCGCAACCCGTGCTGACATCGTGAAACGCGCGCTGAACGGGCTGCGGCGGATGTTCGGCAAAGCGGTCGAGTCGCACCTCGCCGGCGCGCATCTGCATGACTGGCAGCAGGATCCTTACGCGCGCGGGGCCTACAGTTACGTGATGGTGGGCGGCGAGCAGGCCCGGAAAGCGCTGGCTGCCACCGTGGCGAATACGCTGTACTTCGCCGGAGAGGCAACGGACGTCGAGGGCGAAGCAGGGACCGTCGCGGGCGCACTCCAGAGCGGTCGGCGCGCGGCGCGCGAAATAATTGGTGGGCTATAATCGATCCACCGCCGGTGCGCGGCGCCGTTGATATGCAACAGCGCTCCGGCAGCACTTAATAAACCGACGAGGAGGTTCCATGAAGGCATATGCCAAGGGTCTGATCGCGCTCTCCGCGCTCTGTGCAGGCATGGCATGGGCACAGAGCTATCCCAGCAAGCCGGTGCGTATCATGGTGGGCTACGTACCGGGCGGGGGCGTCGATACAACGGCGCGCATCGTTGCGGCTGCGCTGAGCGAAGCGTGGGGCACCAACGTGCTGGTCGAGAACCGTCCCGGCGCCGCCGGCAACATCGCCACCGAGGCGACAGCGCGTGCCGCGCCGGACGGCCATACGCTGGTCCTGTGCAATATCGGCTCGCACAGCGTCACGCCGGCGCGCTTCCGGAAAAAACTGACTTATGACCCGATCGCGGACTTCGCCTTTCCGGCGATGATCGGCGGCGTGCCCAACGTGTTCATGGTGCATCCGTCCATGCCCACGCGAAATCTCAAGGAATTCGTCGCCTACGCCAAGGCGCATCCCGGCAAGGTCAACTTCGGTTCCTCGGGGGTCGGGGCGTCCCCGCATCTTTCGATCGAACTCTTCAAGATGATTGCCGGCATAGACATCGTCCACGTTCCATACAAGGGCGCGGCAGCGGCCCTTGCGGATGTCATGAGCGGGCATGTGGAAACTTCGGTCGGAAATCTTGCCGGGGGACCGCTTGGCGCGATACGGGCGAAGAAAGTGCGCGCGCTGGGCGTCACCTCCGGCAAGCGCAATCCGCAGGTTCCCGATATTCCGACGTTTGCCGAACAGGGCGTGCCGAATTATGACGTGACGGGATGGTACGGCTTGTGCACCCAATCCAGGGTGCCGCAAGCCATCGTGACCAAGATCAATACCGACCTCAACAAATTGCTCGCCAGCGGCTCGCCGCTCAAGCAGCGTCTCGAGGATCAGGGGATCGAGGTGACGACGACGACACCCGATGGTTTCGCGGCACACGTCAAGGCGGAGATCGCGCGCTGGACCAAGGTGGTCCAGGAGGCAAAGCTCGAAGCGGAGTGAAGGCGCCAGCCCGGGTGCGAAAAATTTACAGCCGCCCGTAAAACCGGGCGATCTGGCCGGCGCCTGTTTTCGGGTGTTCCTCGCTGATATCCGGGTTTCGGCATCGTGGTATGGACTTTGCTCATCCGTGGGGCGTTTAACCCAAGGAGAACGCAACATGCCCCGCAAGTCGACGAAAACCGACGCCCTGGCGATGCTCAAGGCGGATCACGACAAGGTCAAGAAAATGTTCAAGGAGTTCGAGACGCTGGATTCCGACGAAACCGAGGAAAAGGCGCAGCTCGTCAAGCAGGCGTGCGCCGAGCTTAAGATTCACACACAGCTCGAAAACGAGATCGTCTATCCGGCGCTACGCGAGGCGATCGAAGACGACGATCTGATGGACGAGGCGCTGGTCGAGCATGAGGCTGCCGAAGAGCTGATATCGCAGCTCGAGCAGATGCAACCGGGCGACGAAATGTACGATGCCAAGTTCACGGTGCTGGGCGAGTACGTCAACCACCACATCGCGGAAGAGCAGAAGGAAATGTTTCCGGCCGCGAAAAAGGCGAAGATCGATCTCGCTGCCCTGGGCGAACAGATGCTGGCCCGCAAGCAGGAACTGATGAAGGAGCTGCCCGAGCTGCAGGAGTAGGAAGGACGGCCGGGGGCGCTCAGCCCGTAATTTCACCCCCGGTCACCTGCAGCACGATCCCCGTGATATAGGAGGAGTCGGCGTCCGATGCGAGGAAGACGTAGGCGGGCGCCAGTTCTTCCGGCTGCGCCGGGCGGCCGAGCGGCGTGGACTTGCCGAACTCCGCGACCTTGTCCGGCGTCAATCCGGCATCCGACGGGTTGAGCGGCGTCCATACCGGGCCGGCCGCCACCGCGTTGACGCGTATCCCGCGCTCCACCACGCTCAACGCCAGGGACTGCGTGAACGAGTTGATCGCGCCTTTGGTGGACGAATAGTCCAGCAGCGCTTTTGAGCCCCTCAGTGCGGTCACCGAACTGGTCGCGATGATCGCACTGCCCGGTTTCATGTGGCGCAGTGCTGCGCGGGCAAGAAAGAAGTACGGGTACATGTCCGTCCGGAACGTCTTGTCGAATTCCTCGTCGGTGATGTCCTCGATGTTCTCCTTGCGGCGCTGGTAGGCTGCGTTGGACACCAGAATATCGAGCTTCCCCAGTTGGGCGACGGTATTCGCCACTGCCTGCGTGCATGCGGACGGATCGGTGAGATCGCCGGGAAGCAGCAGGCAGCGCCGAGTTTCCGACTTCACCGCGCGGGCCGTCTCCTCGGCATCGGATTGTTCCTCCGGCAAGTACGTGATTGCAACGTCGGCACCCTCTCGCGCATACAACACTGCCACGGCGCGGCCGATCCCGGAGTCGCCGCCCGTGATGAGCGCAACTTTGCCCTCGAGCTTGCCGGCGGCACGGTAACGCCGCGCCTGGTAGCGCGGCCTGGGCTTTAGATCAGACTCGCGTCCCGGTGCGGGCTGATGTTGTTCCGGAAAGCGCGGTCTGGGCTCGTTCTGCATCTGGGGCGTCGCCTTGCTCTGTGCCTGCTGTTCCTCGATTGCCATCGGTTCCCTTCCTCAAGTTGGCGGGTGGCAGGCGCTATTCGCGCCGTCGCGGGGTGCATTCCGGATGCCTGCAATCGCAGGCCTGCCGCTGTTGCACGCTGGTTTGCTCCTGGTCGGCTCGGGCGCAGTATTCACAGCAGTACGCGAGGCTCGGCTCGACCGTGCATTCGCAGGTGACGTGCTTGCACTTCGACGAATCGGACTGGAGCGCCATGACAGCGCTTCATCAAGCAATGCACATGCCCGGCCGATCACTGCCATGCCCCAGCCTGGCGGTCCGCGGGGCTGGTAAATCTTACGCGGCGCGACGGGAAAAAACTGCTAGGCGCAGGCTGCCGCAAGCGCAAAACAGTCGCGGTCGCTCCGGCAGGGCGCTCATGTGACGGATGGTATTCAGGACTTCCGCTGCGCGGTTGTGCGTCAGTATCACGGCAGAGATTTCGGGGTGCGGCGCCCCGTCCATCAGTGCACAGCCTCCTCAATCATGCCGAGCGGCCAATAGCGCTCGACAGTCAGCGCATCGAGGTGTCCCGGCCGCCCCGCCGACGACAGCCCCCGCAACTGGCTTGCGTAGCAGTACACCGCCTGGCGCTTTGCCGAGGAGAGCCCCTGACTGTTTACCACCGGGGTCGAGAGGTGATGGCCTCGGGAAAGGCGTTCGATGCGCTGCTGCACCAGCCCCGGGATGCAGCGATAAAACGTGTCCTCGTAGCACATCCACCGCACCGGCAGGCCCTGACGCCGCAGCGCGAGCACGGCGTTGTGAGTGATCGCATGATCGCTGTGATAAAGTCCCAGCGGGAAGACCACGGTGTCGCACGAGATCTCGTTCACGATACGGCGCAATTCCCGCGTGATTTCCACGCTGCGGGCCGGCTCGCCGTACTGCGCGTCGCGGAAAGCGAGCCATCGCGGCTGTGCGCCGAGTACGGCAAGCGCCGTTTCGTCCTCCCGGCGCCGCCCCAACACCGCGTCGCGGGCACTGACAAAGCCGCATATCGCGTCCCACTCGGTGAGCCCGCTGAAGCCTTCCGGGACACCGGCAAAAACGGTCGCCACCGTGCTTCCGGGATGCGCCGCGAGCAAGTCGCCGCACGCGAATACCGCATCGTCGAGATGCGGGGAAATCACCAGCAATTTACCCATTCAACCTCCTGTGGCGCCCGCGTTCTTCTCAGGCGAGCCACGTTCGATACCTGATGGCCCCTCCGGCGATAAAAATCGCGATGCTGACGATGGAGCAGCACGTCGAACACCCCTTCTGCTGCTGCAGACTGACGCCCCAGGGCGCCGGGCGTATCGGGTTGATTCCGGCGGAGCAAGTCTCATTCCATCGAGCCCCGACATGGCGAACGCGGGTGCGAACCGGCGAAGCGGTAAATATTGCGGTCTTGCGCGGCAACTCCTTCCAGCAGACGCCGATGCCCCGCTTTCAACTATGGCTGATTGCCAGCTTCAGGCGGGGCGCGACGTGCACGGCGGGCGGCATGGCGCGCCCGATGCCGAAGTACTCGAAACCTTCGTTATGCAGAGCGAGCGGATCGTACTGATTGCGGCCGTCGAAGATCACCAACTGGCGCATGGTGCGCTTGAGGCGCTCGAAATCCGGCTGGTGGTATACCGGCCACTCGGTCACCAGCACCACGGCGTCGGCACCGTCCGCGGCCTCGTACTGACTGGTCAGCGCGAGGCGCCCGGCGTCGAGCCACGCCGCGGGCAACGTTCGCCGCATGTTGCTCATGGCTGCCGGGTCGTGCGCGCGCACCACCGCGCCCGCCTCGAGCAGGGCGTGCAACAGCACCAGCGACGGGGCTTCCCGTACATCGTCGGTACCCGGCTTGAATGCGAGTCCCCACAGCGCGAATTGCAGCCCGCGCAGCGACGGCCCGAAGCGCTGCCTGATTTTCTCGAACAGCACGGCCTTCTGGCGGCGGTTCCTCACGTCCACGGCGCTCAGGATGCTGGGCTCGTAGCCCACCTCGTAAGCCGTGCGCATCAGCGCGCGGATGTCCTTGGGCAGGCACGATCCGCCGAACCCGCATCCCGGACGCATGAAGGCGTACCCGACGCGGGAATCGCTGCAGATCCCCAGGCGCACGCTTTCCGCGTCCACGCCGAGCTTTTCGCACAGGCCTGCGATCTCGTTCATGAAGGAGATGCGTGTCGCCAGCATGGCGTTCGCAGCCTGTTTCGCCAGCTCGGCATCGCGCGTGCGCATGAGTATCATGCGCTCCGGCGATGAGACGAATGGCTGATACAGCTCACGCAGCAGCGCGGTCGCGCGCGCGCTTCGGCTGCCGATGATGACGCGGTCGGGACGGGTGAAGTCCTCTATCGCCGCACCCTCGCGCAGAAACTCCGGATTGAACGCGACATCCACCCCGCAGTGGAGACCCCGGCGTCGAAACCCCTCCAATATGGTTTTCTCCACGCGCTCGGTGGCCCCGACCGGAACAGTGGAACGAACGACGACGGCGCAATGCTTCAGCAGCGTGCGGCCGAGTTCCCGGGCGACGTTCATCACCTGGGAGACGTCCGAGGAGCCGTCCGCATTCGACGGCGTCTCGAATGTGATGAGGTAAAGCTGCGCGCCGACATGACGGCCGAGGTCGCTGCTGAACGCAAGCCTTCCTCTGGCGAGATTGCGGGTCACCAGTTCGGTGAGGCCGGGTTCGTGGATGGCAATCACGCCACGGGCGAGCTGCGCGATTTTGGGGGCGTTGTTGTCGAAGCACGTGACGACGTGTCCCGCTTCCGCCAGGCACGCGCCGGCCACGAGGCCGACGTAACCGCTGCCGATTACGCAGATCTGCACGGCGTGGGTCGGCGGAGTGGACGGATTCTCGGCCTCAGGCGCCGGGCCGGGGCGGCCGGCAGCTCAGTAGATGCCGCGTTCATGACGGGCGCGGCGCTGCAGCTCGCGGAGCGCGGCGGCACCCGCAAGGCTGGAGAGCTGGCCGACAGCGACGTTGAGCAGTTGCCGGGTCAACGACATGCTGGCGGGTACAGCGACGACCGCGCTGCGTGGCTTGCGCTTTGCGGTGGCGAACCCGAGAATCAACCCGGCCGCGACGGTCGCGGCGACCACCGAGGGGGTAGTCAGCAACTCGGGCGTTGCCTGCTTCACCTGGGCCAGGCGAGCCTCGAGCTCCGCCTCTGAGCGCATCAATGCGCGTGCTTTCGGACCCGCATGCGCCAATGGCGGAGTGCTGACGGCGCCTTGCTCGGAATACCTCTCGCCGTTGCTGCGCAGGCGATGCCACTCGTAGGTCGTGAAAGGAAACAGCGGGCTCTTCAGTGCGCGATAAGCTGCCAGCATCGCGATCAGGGCCAGCAGCACGTTCACTACGGCGACGAGATACAAGGCCATCTCCCAGCGCCAGCCGTAGGTTGCAGCGATCCACGACGCAGTCGCCATACACAGCAACAGCCATGCCGCAACGATCAGAACCGCTCCGAGAGCCGCGGGAATCGCTATCCATGCAAGGCGTTGCGGCACTTCGCGGCCTTCATCGGCGAAGACCGCCGCGAAATCGGCCGCGAAGCGGCGGGCGCTGCGCGGCAGCGCGCTCCACATCGCCAGCAGCTGGCCCAGCGCAGTACGCCGGCTACGCGGCGTTCCCGCCGGATACGAGGTTTCGAGCGGCATGCTTGACGCGGCCGTCAGCGCATCAATCGGCCGAGGATGAACCCGGTGGCGAGCGCAATGGCGAGTGTTTGCACCGGATGCGCCGAGACGTACGTGCCCAGCTCATCCGTCAGTTCCTGTCCGGACACGCTCAGCCGGCGTGCGCCTTCTGACGCGCGATCCACGGCGCGGTGAGCCGTTTGCGCGGCGCGCTCAACGGTGTCGTGCGCGCGCTCGATGGTGTCGTGTGCGGTCTGGGTAGCAGAGGTACCCGTCATGCTGCTTGCGGTTTCATTCATGGCCAGCTCCTATTAGGCAAGGGTCGGGGCGAATGCACGGCTGCAAACTCCGTGCCATGAACCGGGTCCGGCGTTACGGCGGGATAGACCGCGTACTCTCAAACTGTGCGCGCTGCAACCTTACACGGCTGCTGCAATTCTTACCGGACCGCGCTCATCCAACGTGCCCCGTGGTTTTTCTCACGCCGCGCGCGGGGGAAATGCCATTGACGTGGATTGCGCCCGGCAAGGCACAAAACTTGCGACGGCTGGCCCTTCGTCTCCAGCCCCGGTGGGCGGTTACACAGCGCATCGATGTCGCGTTTACTCGGCAATTCCAGATGGCGTGCGTCAGCACGAACCGTGCAGGCGGCGGGCCTTCTGTGGATGGATCGCGGTTCGGCACGGCTTGGCGCTGCCGTCGCGTTCTATTCCATCTTTTCGCTCGCGCCGCTGCTCATGATCGCCGTCCATTTGGCCGGCGCCTTTCTCGGTCCCGATTTCGCCCGCGATCAGTTTCTCGATCAGGTGGCGGCGCTGATGGGCGACAAAACGGCCGCCGTAGTCGATACCATGATCGATGCGGCGCTCGCGTCCGACAAGGGAGGATGGGCCGGTGTAACCAGCGCGGTGACGCTGGTCATCGGCGCGACCGGCGTGCTGGTGGAATTGCGTAATGCGCTCGACGCGATACACCGGACCGAACTCGCGGGTGGTCTGTCCGCGATGGTGCGTGCCCGGCTGTGGGCATTGGCGCTCGTCCTGGCGATCGGCTTCCTGCTGCTGATTTCGCTCATCGCCAGCTCCGTCATCGCCGCGCTCGGCACATGGATCGTCGACCGTTATCCGGTGCTGGCAGTGCTGACCATCGTGCTCAACTGGACGCTGTCGCTCGCGATACTGGCGGCTCTGTTCGGACTGCTGCTGCGCTGGCTGCCCTCCCAGCGCCAGCCCTGGTCCAGCGTGTGGCCGGGTGCGATACTGGCCGGCGTGCTGATGACGGTCGGCAAGGAACTGCTCGGCCTCTACCTCGGACGCGCGGCGTTCTCCGATGCATTCGGGGCAGCCGGATCGCTGGTCGTTCTGGTGATGTGGATTTACTACTCGGTGCAGGTTTTTCTGTTTGGCGCCGCGTTCAACGAGGTACGAACGCAGGGACGAACGTCGCGCAAAGCGCCGCGGGCCGCCTCGCGGCCGAACGCGGACCTGGGCAAGGCGCCGGCGTAACGTTCAGGCGGCGCCCGCGCCGCCTGTCCCGCCGCTGAAGAAGTCCGCGCGCGGCGAGGCAAAGCTCCGATCACAGACCAGTCGATTGCGAGTGATGTCCGCCCGGCGTAGAAATGTCGGCGACCGCACGGCCGGTGGTGGTCGCATTTCCGGTTTGAGCCAGATCACCCAGCGACACGATACCCACGAGGCGCTTGTCCCGGTTGACGACCGGCATGCGGCGCACCTGTTCGTCCCCCATGTTGAGCGCTATCTCGTCGAGGTCCTGATCGTCGTAACAGTAGAGAACCTCGTGACTCATCACATCGCGAACCTTGGTGCTGGGCGGTTTGTCTTCCGCAACGGCGCGCACCGCGATGTCGCGGTCGGTGATTATCCCGACCAGGCGATCGTTCTCGCCGACCGGCAGTGCGCCGACGTCTATTTCGCTCATGATGCGCGCCACCTCGCTGATGGTCTGTTCGGGATTGGCGACACGGACATCGCGACTCATCGCTTCGCTCACTCTCATAAGTTCTCCGCTCAAAAACAGTTGGACGCCTGCCCTTCGTTCAGGTTCTTGCCGCGGCGGGACCACAGCAAACGCTGTGCCGGAATTCAACGCGGCCTGCGCCCGTCTGAAGGGCCGCCACCGTGAAAACGAATGCCGTGGGACCGGATACCGGTCGATTTCGTTCCGTGCCTGGCGCAGCGCCGTGCGCACGCCACTGCAGGCGTCCGGCACGCGATTCGCGGAATGCGCCGACGCCGGGCTGGTCTAGCCGTTTGCTTTGCGACCGAGCGCCCCCACATATCGGTGAGGTGCACGACTGGACACATTTGCGGTCTATACGAAAGCCATGAAGTACAAGGACTATTACAAGATACTCGGGCTCGCGCGCGACGCGAGTGCCGAGGACATCAAAAAAGCCTACCGCAAGCTCGCGCGCAAGTACCACCCCGACGTCTCGAAGGAAACGGGGGCCGAGGAAAAATTCAAGGAGATCGGCGAGGCCTACGAGACATTGAAGGACACGGAAAAACGTGCGGCTTACGACAGGCTTGGCCGCTATCAGTCCGGGCAGGAGTTCCGCCCGCCGCCCGACTGGGAACAACAGTTCCGCACGCATTTCTCCGGCGGCAACGCGGATTTCGAGGATCTGGATCTGGCGGACCTTTTCGCCGGACTCGCGGGTACGCGCGGCGCTGCGCGCGCATCGGGCCGGATGGACATTCCGATCCCGGGAGAAGACTACGAACTGACGGCAGGGCTGACGCTGGAGCAGGCTGCACACGGCACCGAAGTCGACGTGAGTTTCAGCGCGCTCGAGCGCGATGCACGCGGGGCGCCGCGGCGTGGCACGCGCAGTTTCAAAGTGCGCATCGCCAAGGGCGCTACCAACGGGCAGCGCCTGAGAGTGCCGGGCAAGGGCGGCAAAGGCCTGAACGGCGGCCGCGACGGCGACCTCTATCTCAATATCGTGCTGAAACCGCACCCGTTTTTTCGGCCGGACGGGCACGATCTGTATCTCGACCTGCCGCTGGCGCCATGGGAAGCGGTGCTCGGCGCGACGGTGGAAGTACCGACGCTCGCGGGCGCCGTGCATCTGAAAGTTCCGCCCGGCACGCAGGCCGGTCAGCGCCTGCGCCTGGCTAGGCGCGGCTTGCCTAAACCCGGCGGTGGCGAGGGCGATCTTTACGCCATCGTGCAGCTCGTGGTGCCCGAATCGCCGGCCGAGCGCGAACGCAAGCTTTACGGCGAGCTGGCAGCCGCCACAACATTCAATCCGCGCCCGCACTTTCCGCGAGGAGCCGCCCGATGAAAATTGAAGTGACCGAAGCACTGTGGCTCGATGAGAGCGAGGAATTTTCGCTGGCCGAACTTGCCGAACTCTCCGGGCTGTCGGCGGAGATGCTGCAGCAGCTGGTGGAATACGAGGCATTTGCACCGTCGGATCCGTCCGCTGCGGTACCGCGGTTCAAGGCGCAGTGTCTCATCGATGCCCGCGCCGCGTATCGGCTGCGGGAAGATTTCGAGCTGGAGGCGCCCGGGCTTGCACTGATGCTGACGCTGCTCGAGCGCATTCGCGAGCTCGAAGCGAGGCTGAAGAGCGTGGAGTGTCTCCTGCCCGGATTGCACCGCTGAACGGCTTTGCTTGAATTGCGTCGAATCAGCCGCATTTAACGGTAAACCTACTGGACGCGAAAATGCCGCGGCGTAGCCCGACTGCCTGGATGTGGGAAGAAGCGTGCACCATGCTCGATGAGGCGGAGCGCCTGCATCGCCGCTTCTTTCGCCTCACCGCATCATCTCGCGAGCGCCCGGTGTGGGAGCCGCCGGTCGACGTCTTCGAGGACGACAAGGAAATCATCATCGTGGCCGCGCTGCCTGGCGTATCCGCCGAGCGCATCGACATTGCGCTCGACCAGGCGGGCACGATCGTCATCCGCGCGGACAGCCGCATTCCGTTTGGCGGGCCCGGATGCGAGGTCCACCGGCTCGAAATTCCGTACGGCTGCTTCGAGCGCCGCATCCAGCTGCCGCCGGGGCGCTATGAGCCCGCTACCCGGCAACTTGTCGATGGCTGCCTTACTTTCACGCTGCGCAAACTGAAGTGAACCGGAAATGAACGAAACGACGATCAGCACGCCGGCCGCGGCCGATGCGGTCCATACCGCGTCGGATACGGCAGCCGCCGCATCGCAAGCTGTACGTGAAGGCGCCTCGCGACCAGTGCCCGAGGATGCCATCATCATTCTGCCGGTGCGCAACCTGGTGCTTTTTCCCGGAGTCGTGCTGCCCATCACCGTGGGGCGCACCCGCTCCCGCGCTGCGGCGCAGGAGGCCGTTCGTGCGCAGCGCCCCATCGGCGTGCTGCTCCAAAGCAAGCCCGATGTGGACGAACCCGGACCGGACGATCTGCACTGGGTGGGCACGTCGGCCAACGTGCTGCGCTATGTCACGGCGCCCGACGGCTCGCATCACCTGATCTGTCAGGGCGAGAGCCGGTTCCGGGTGCTGCAGTTCATCGAAGGCTATCCGTTTCAGGTCGCGCGCGTGCAGTTCATCGAGGAGACTGAGGGGGTCGACGCGGACATCGAAGCGCGCGCCCACAATCTCATGGAGCGTGCGCTCGAGATCCTGCAGTTGCTGCCGCAGGCGCCGGAAGAGATGATGGCTGCGCTGCGCAGCGTGAAATCGCCGGCGCGGCTCGCGGATTTCATCGCTGGATTCGTGGAGCTTACCGCCGAGGAGAAGCAGCAGCTCCTCGAGATGTTCGATCTCAAGGCGCGGCTCGACCGGCTGCTGGAGGTGCTTTCGCATCGCGTGGAAGTGCTGCGGCTCTCGCGCGAGATCAACGAGCGCACCAAGGAATCGATCGACGAGCAGGGCCGCCGGCACTTGCTGCGCGAGCAGATGCGCACCATCCAGAAGGAATTGGGCGAGGACGATGAGAGTGCGGCGGAAATTGCCGAGCTCGACAAGGCGATCACCGAGGCGAAGATGCCTGAGGAGGTCGAGAAGCAGGCGCGCAAGGAATTGAAGCGGCTCGAGCGCATGCCGGAAGCGGCTGCCGAGCATTCCATGGTACGCACCTACCTCGAATGGCTGATCGAGCTGCCGTGGAGCGTGGAAGGCGAAGAGGCGATCGATATCGCGGCGGCGCGGCGCATCCTCGACGAGGATCACTATGGTCTCGAGAAAATCAAGAAGCGCATCCTCGAGTACCTGGCCGTGCGCAAGCTCAACCCGTCGGGCAAGAGTCTGATCCTGTGCTTTGTCGGCCCTCCGGGCGTGGGGAAAACCTCGCTCGGTCAGAGCATTGCGCGGGCGACCGGGCGCAAGTTCACGCGCGTGAGCCTGGGCGGCGTGCACGACGAAGCGGAGATCCGCGGTCACCGGCGCACCTACATCGGTTCGCTGCCGGGGAACATCATCCAGAGCATCCGCAAGGTCGGCGCGCGCAACGGCGTGCTCATGCTCGATGAGGTCGACAAGCTCGGCGCGGGGGGCTTTCACGGCGATCCGGCGTCGGCGCTGCTCGAAGTGCTGGACCCGGAGCAGAATGCGACCTTCCGCGACAATTACCTCGCGGTGCCGTTTGATTTGTCGCGGGTGATGTTCATCTGCACGGCCAACGTGCTCGATACCATACCGGGCCCGTTGCGCGATCGCATGGAAGTGATCCAGCTTCCCGGCTACACCGAGCAGGAGAAGCTGCAGATTGCGCGTCGCTATCTCGTCGCCCGCCAGCTCACCGCCAATGGCCTGACAGCCGGGCAACTCGAGATCGATGATGAAGCGTTGGCCGCGATCGTTCGCGATTACACGCGCGAGGCGGGCGTGCGCAATCTCGAGCGTGAGATCGGCGCGGTTTGCCGCAACGTGGCGGTGCGAATCGCCGAGGGCCAGGCCGAGCGCGTGAGGGTCGGCGTGGACGAGCTCCCCGCGATTCTCGGTCCGCGGCGCTTCGAGGCGGAAGTGGCCATGCGCACCGGGATTCCGGGGGTCGCCACCGGGCTCGCCTGGACGCCGGTGGGCGGCGACATACTCTTCGTCGAGGCGACCCGCATGCCGGGCAGCGGAAAGCTCATACTCACCGGGCAGCTTGGCGAGGTGATGAAAGAAAGCGCGCAGGCGGCGTTGTCGCTGGTGAAGGCCCGCGCGCACCAGCTTGGCGTTGAGGACGGGCTGGAAAAATCCGACATCCACGTGCACGTGCCGGCCGGGGCGACGCCCAAGGACGGTCCGAGCGCCGGCGTGGCGATGTTCGTCGCGCTGTCGTCGCTGCTGACCGCGCGCGCGGTGCGCAACGACGTCGCGATGACCGGCGAGATCAGCCTGCGTGGTCTGGTGCTGCCCATCGGTGGGGTGAAGGAAAAAGTGCTGGCGGCACTGCGCGCCGGCATTTCGACCGTCATGCTGCCGTCGCGCAACAGCAAGGAGCTCGAAGAGATCCCGCAGGAAGCGCGCGACAAGCTGAAGCTGGTGTGGATCGACACCGTGGACGATGCGCTCGCGACGGCGCTTACCGACGCCCCTGCCGCGGCGGTTTCCGCCTGAGATTTATTCGCCGTCGGTCCCGGCCATCGGGAGGTCCGTGATCGGCGGGCCGCCGCCGCTGTCTCACCTGATTGAATCCATCACTGTTCGGAGACATGGCATGGCGGCTACCATCATTGCGGGCAACTTCGAAGACAACAGTCGCGCGACCGAGGCCGTGAAAGCGCTGGTGAAAGGCGGGGTAGCGCCGGATCAGGTCTGTGTATTTTTTCTAAATCCGCCGGGGCAGCACGATGCCTACCCGGTGGGCGGCGATCGCGGCGAGTCGCCGGGCTCCCGCCAAAGCGATACCGGTGCCCTCAAGGGCGCCGCAGTGGGCGGTGCGGCCGGTCTTGCGGCGGGTGCAGCGGCGGCCAGTACGGCTGTGCTGGGCCCGATCGCCGTGCTGGCCGGCCTGGGGGTCGGGGCCTATACCGGTGCGCTGGCCGGTGCACTGAGCAAGACCGGCAGGCGGCCGGAGAAAGAGGCCGGCGAGCCCGCGAGTCCGCCGCCGCGCCGTGCCGGGATGGTGGTTGCCGTCAATGTCTCGGCAAACGCCTCCGAAAATCTGGCGGCCGACGTCCTCCGCCAGCACGGCGCACGCGACATCGAACGCGCGCAGGGCACCTGGACACGCGGGAAATGGGAGGATTTCGACCCCTTGTCGGCGCCACGATTGGTTAAGAGCTGAGAGGCGGCCCCAACCGCATGGTGAGGAAGGTCGCGGCAGGGATCATCGTCTTGCGGCGTTTCGATGGCGCGTGGCGCTGCCTCATGCTGAGGGCGTACCGCAACTGGGACTTCCCGAAGGGTGAAGTGGAGCCGGGCGAGGATCAACTGGTGGCCGCGCGCAGGGAAGTGCGGGAAGAAACGGGCTTGCACGAAATCGCCCTGCCGTGGGGCGACGACTACTGTGAAACCGCTCCTTACGGCGGAAAAGTCGCGCGCTATTACCTCGGTGCGGCGCAAGAAGGTTCCGTGTCGCTGCCGGTGAGTCCGGAACTGGGCCGGCCGGAGCATCACGAATTTCGCTGGGTGAGCCTGCCCGAGGCGCGCGCGCTGGCCCCGTCCCGCCTGCAGGCGGCATTGGCATGGGCCGCACAGCGGATCGGCGCAGCGAGTAAGACATGAAGTGCGCGCAGCGGGGATGCTGAGTCCTCGTAGTTTCGAACTTCCGCACTGCATTCGGCCTCACACTCTTTTTCCCGGTGAGAAATGCCATGGCCAAGTACGGCAGGAAGGCGTCTCAGAAGGTTCGCGAAGCGATGCGCGAGCGCAAACGAGGTACGTTGAAGAGCGGACGGTCCGGCAAGAAAGTGAAGAGCCGCAAGCAGGCGATCGCCATCGGCCTGTCCGAGGCGAGGCGGGCGGGCGGTAAGGTGCCGCCACCGAAACGCCGGAGCGCGCGGAAGAAATCCAGCAGGTCAAGAAGCAAGCGATAACACGCTGCGCATAGGTCAGCCTGCTCATTGCGGGCGTTTGCGGAAATGGAGTATTGCCTTGGGGTAAGGACCTCCCGAGGCCGGCTGCATCCCGGCGTCAGAGAATAAATGGCGAATGAAATCAGGCTGCTAATCGTCGAAGATCTCGAGATCGACGCGGAACTCGCGGTACGCAAACTGCAAAAAGAGGGTGTGCCGTCGCGGGTATTGCGCGTGGAAACGGAGCCCGATTACCTGCGCGCGCTGCAGGAGTTCCTGCCGGACCTGGTGCTCTGTGACTATACCCTGCCGCGTTTCGACGGCATGTCGGCCCTGACCCTCGCCCGCGAACTGCGCCCCGACCTGCCGTTCATTTTCCTCTCCGGCACGATCGGCGAGAAGGTCGCGATCGAATCGCTGAAGCGCGGCGCCACCGATTATGTGCTGAAAGCGAATCTGGCGCGACTCGCACCCGCCGTGCGTCGGGCGCTGCAGCAGGCGCAGGACCGCCAGAAGAGCAGGGCGGCCGAGGCGGAGCTGGCGAGCGTTCGAGACCGCACTAACAGCATCTTCGATTCGCTGCGCGACGTGGTGTGGTCCATATCGCCTTTGCGCAAGGAAATCATCTACATCAGTTCGGCGACCCGGGAGCTCTTCGGGCGGCCGCCGCAGGACTTCGTCGCCAATCCCGCGTTGTGGTTCGACTGCATCCATCCTGAGGATCGCCACGGCGTACGACAGGCCTCGAAGCGCCTGATCGCCGGCGAACCGATCGACATGGAGTATCGCATCGTGCACCGCGACGGCAGCCTGCGGTGGGTGCACAACCGCGCGCGGTTCATTGCCGCCCGCGGCATGCAGGAAGCGCGGGTGGACGGCATCGTGTCCGATATCACCGAACGCAAGCGACAGGAAGAAAAGATTCTGCGCTTGAGCCGCATGGAGCGCGTGCTGAGCGGGGTCAACTCCGCCATCGTGCGCATCCGGGATCGCAATCAACTCTTGCGCGAGGCGTGCCGCATCGCAGTGGACGAGGGCAATTTTGCGCTGGCGTGGGTAGGCCTGCTCGATCGCAAGACGCACGTTATCCGGCCGGAAGCCTGGGTCGGCGACGAGCGCGGTTTCCTGAGCAGCATGGCCTCCGGCCGGCCGGATGGCGGCAGCGACGGTACCGGCGCGGCAATGCTGACCGCAGAGCCGCTGGTCGTCAACGACATTGCCGCAAGCGCGGCGTCATCGCACCGGGACGAATCGCTGCGGCGGGGTTTCGCGTCCTACGCGATGCTGCCGCTCACCGTCGAGGAACAGGTCATCGGTTCACTCAATTTCTATTCCCGGGAAAGCGGCGTGTTCGATGAGGATGAACTGCGGCTGCTGCTCGATCTCGCCGGAGACGTTTCGTTCGCGCTCGCGGCGATGGCACGCGAGGAGAAGCTGAACTATCTTGCTTATTACGATGCGCTCACCGGATTGCCCAACCGGCAGCTCTTCCAGCAGCGCGTCGATCAGTTGCTCGTGACCACACCGCAGGCGAACGGCACGGTGGCGTTGCTGGCGCTCGATTTACAGCGTTTCGGCCTCATCAACACGACGCTGGGCCGCCATGCCGGCGATGCCGTGCTGAAAGAAGTCGGGCAGCGCCTGCGCCGGGCGCTCGATGACCGCTACCCGGTGGCCCGCCTCGGCGCCGATGCGTTCGGCGTCGTGCTTGCCGGTGGCGAAGCGGGGGTCGACGTTGCGCACACCGTCGAGAGAACGATAGTGCCTGCGGTGAGCGCGCCGCTTTCCATTTCCGGCCACGAGCTGAGGATCGCGCCGCGTTGCGGTATCGCCGTCTTTCCCGGTGACGCCCGGCACGCCGGGGACCTGTTACGGAATGCGGAGGCGGCGCTCAAGAACGCCAAGTCCTCCGGCGACAAGTACCTTTTCTATGCGCCTCACATCCATGCGCGCGTCGCCGACAAGCTGCATCTCGAGAACCGGCTGCGCGTCGCGCTCGCGGTGGATGAATTCGTGGTGCATTATCAGCCCAAGGTCGATGTTGCCACGAACCGCATCACCGGGCTGGAGGCGCTGCTGCGCTGGCGCAGTCCGGAACGCGGAATCGTGCCGCCGAACGATTTCATTACCCTGCTGGAGGAAACCGGTCTCATCCTCGATGTCGGCAGGTGGGTGCTGAAGCAGGCCATGAAGGATTACTGCGCGTGGCAGGCTGCGGGTCTCAACCCGCCGCGCATCGCCGTCAATCTTTCTGCGCTGAACCTGCGCGAAGCGAGCGTCGTCGCTGAAGTAAAGCAGCTCGTGGGACAGCAGGGCGGCAATCCGCTCGGGCTCGACCTGGAGATCACCGAGAGTCTCATCATGGACGACGTCGAGCGCTCGATCGCGAAGCTCGAGTCCATCCAGGCGGCGGGCATCGGCATCGCCATCGACGATTTCGGCACGGGGTACTCTTCGCTCGGCTATATCGCCCGGCTCCCGGTGAATTCCGTCAAAATCGACCGATCTTTCATCGCCGGCATGACCGGAAGCCCGCACAACATGACGATCGTGGCGACCATCATCTCGCTCGCGCACTGCCTCAATCTGAAGGTCGTCGCCGAGGGCGTCGAGACGCAGGAGCAGCTTGAGGCGCTGCGGCGGCTGCGGTGCGACGAGATGCAGGGATTCCTGTTCAGCAGGGCTTTGCCGCCCGACGAGGTTCGGCGCCTGATCAGCGCGCAGCCGCCCGCTTAGCACAGGTCTCCGCGCGACGTTACCCCGCCACCGGACGCCGGCGAGTGTGATAGATTCGGTGCCATCGAAAGCGATCATCGTTTCACGGAGGAGGCCCAGTGGTGAAGCTCGAGTTCTACGATCCGTCCGGCGCGCTGGAAGTGACGCAGCCGCATGCGCCGCGCCTGGCCAGCCTGGAAGGCAAACGCATCGGCATCGTCAGCAACGAGCAGTGGCAGGCGTACCGCATGCTGCCACTGCTGAAGTCGTTGTTCGAGGCCGATTTCCCCGCCACCGAAGTCCTCCCCGTCGATGCTTTCCCCCAGGGCAACGCCCTGATCGGGACCGAGGAAACGGCGGCGCTGGTCAAGAAAAGCGGAGTGGACGCCGTCATCGTCGGCAACGCGGCCTGAGGCGCCTGCGCCACTGCGTGCGGCCGTGCAGCCGCCCGAATCGAAGCCCTCGGCATACCGACAGTCACGCTGACGCGGTCGGATTTCGTCGGCGTCATGAAAAACGCGGTGTCCGGCGTCGGCCTGGCGCCCGATGCCGCCATGGTGACCTTTCCGATCGCGATGTTTCTGCCGGGCAGCGACATCACGGCCGTCAAGGCGCGCAAGCAGGAGTTCTATGACGGGCTGACCCGCTGGCAATCGAAGTTCGGCCCGGCCACAGCCGGAAGTCCCATGCTGGCGGTCGAGGGCGCGAGCTATGAAGAGGCGCTCGACCGGGCGAATCATTTGCTGCTGGCGAGGCTGTGGGGCGATGGCCTGCCGCTGTGGCCGGCGACACGCGAACGCGTCGAGTGGATGCTCCGGGGCACGGCCCTGCCGCGCACGCATCTTCTCGGCAAGTTTCCACCGCGTGGCGGCGTTACGACGGTGGAGACCTGCGCCATCGCGCTCGCCATGGCGGGTGGCCGTCCCGAATACCTGCCGATCCTGATTGCGGCGGTGGAAGGCTGCCTCGACCCGTCGACCGGCTTCGATCAATTGCAGGCCACCTCGGGCGGGCCTTTTCCCGTTGTCATCGTCAATGGCCCGATTGGCCGGCAGATCCGGCTCAATTCCGGCTTTGGTCTGCTGGGACCGGATCCGCAGCAACCGGCCGGAGCGAGCATCGGCCGCGCGCTGCGCCTGCTGCAGCAGAACGTCGGCGGCGCGCTCCCCGGTGTCGGCACGATGGCCATCTTTGGCGCGATGCGTTATACCAACGCGGTTTTCGCCGAGGACGAAGCGGCGCTGCCCGAAGGCTGGCTGCCGCACGCCACCGAGCGCCACGGCTACGAGCCGGGCGCGAACTCGATCTCGCTCGTTTTCGCGAGCGGGGCGACGAACGTTCGCCGGCGCGGCGCCAAGAAGGAGTCGCCCGAAGAGGACATTCAGAACGGGCTGTGGCGCATGGCGGATTTCATGCGCGCGCCCAACCTGGCCGTGCTGGCGGGCTATGAGAAAGGCACGCCGGGCATCATGATGATCTCGCCGGTCGTCG